>CAJTJV010000010.1 GCA_910576775.1 uncultured Muribaculaceae bacterium
GACTGTTTACGGGCATCTGAAACACGGGTTGCACCCGTGCCTATAGAACTACCGCAGCTATGCTACTTCGGTCGCATCAGGTACATAGGGATAAATGAAAGAATGTGCGTTTTGTCGAGAATAATCCGGGAACGTTGCATGATTATCGATTTAAACAATTAATTTTGCCATGAAAAACTGTAGTATAACGATATTTTATGGTAGATTGCAGAGATGAAAGGAATCGGCGTATGCAGGAGCTTTATAATGCGCCGGCCAATCGTTGTCTCAAACGCGTTGCTTTGCTTGTGATAGCTGTTGTGATTGTTCTTTTGCTGTCAATGGTATTCTTGCTGGATCATATTTCTCCGAGGATGTTGCTGCTGATGCGTGGATGCTCCGGACTCGGCGCTCTGGTCTTCGTGGTTCTTGTCGGTGTTCTTGTGTATCGGGTGAATAAGGCGTATATCGGTCAGGACAAAGATTCCCGGCACTGAAGCCCGGCAGCCCGGAAATATCTCTGCGGAAAGCTTTAATATCATACGTATATCTGACTTATGAAAAAATATTTGATATTGCTGGCGGCTGTTGTCGCGTCATTCCAGGGTTTTGCGGTGACGCCGACATGGAGCGTCGACCTCGACGCCGTATTTGACAACCGCGAGGGCGACCGTACCTATTCCGACACCAAAACTTTTCTCTTTACCCGTCTCGCCCCCGAGCTGGGACTGAATTTCACGTCCTCTGACCGGATTGCCGGCGGTGTCGTATGGTATCAGCCTATAGGCTGCGAATGGGACGGGCACCGCGTTTCGCCTACGCTTTATTACCGCCACGAAAGCAGTGAGACTTCGCCGTGGAGTTTTTCGATGGGAATGTTTCCGCGAACGCAGCTGCGCGAGAAGATGCCGGATTTTTTATGGTGTGATTCATTGGATTATACTCAGCGCAATATCCGCGGTATGCTTGTCCAATACAGTCACAGGAGGGGATTTTTTGATTTCTACCTCGATTGGCGCGGAATGCAGACGGAGAAGCAGAGGGAAGCTTTCAATGTTGTTTTTCACGGGAAGGTGCATCCGAAGGCCGGCGGTTGTTTTTTTGTCGGCGGCCATGCGATGATGAATCATTTCGCATTGCAGAAAAATTCGCCGGCCGACCAGCATATAGTCGATAATTTTGTCGTCAGTCCGTATGTCGGTGTCGATTTGTCGGGTAAGACATTCCTCGACAGTCTGTCGGTTCGGGGAGGTCTGCTTATGACAATAGAACGCAACCGTGCCGATGGTGAGTGGCATGCTCCGGCCGGATTCCGCATGGAAGCATGTGCCGAATGGAAATGGTTCGGGCTGAAGGAAATCTTCTATGCCGGAGGCGCGCAGATGCCATCGTATATTCCGTTCCGTTCTCAGTTATATCAGGGTGAGCCATATTATCAGGCCCGCACATACAGCCGTACGGATATTTATGCCAATGTCCTGCGCAACAAGTGGATTAACCTCAAGGTGTCGCTCGATTTCAATGTGGCTGGCTCTACGCTGAATTTCTATCAGCGCGTAATACTGTCAGTGAATGTCGACGGGTCTTTCAGCAGGCGGCATAGTCATAAATGACGTTTGAGAGAGTCGGCGTATCTGTATAGAACCTGTAGGAAGCCTTTCAGGGTGTCGGTGGCGGCGCATGAATCGGCAGGTGCCGAATTTAGCGGGAATTCTGTGATATTCAGTTCTGAATCTACGTAGGCGGCCATGTCCGGTTCGCTGAAAAAGGCACTCCCGGTATTTTCGGGGGACAGTATATTGCGGCTCAGTGGGAATGCCGAGGCGTTGCCACCTGTGAGTGCCATAAGGGTGGCGGCTATATCTTTCTGGGATGCCACCTTCTCTATCCGTCCGCCATATGCGAGCGCGCCTCCGGTGATAATCAGTGGTATACGGTGGCGGTCGGCGAACGATAAATCCTTTGGCCATGCTCCGTAATGGTCCGGCACGAGTATCACGAGGGAGTTGGCGTTGGCCGGATTTCCGTTCAGCAGGTCAATCCATTTTCCTACTATGGAGTCAGTATAAATGAAAGCGTTGGCGGCTGCGTCGCTGTGGCGCCGCTTCATAGGTACGTCGAACGGCTCGTGGCTGCTGGAGGTCTGTATCACGACAAGACGCGGTGTCGAGACTGTTTTCCCGATGAAATCGGATGAAGCACGTTCAAAAAGATATCCGTCATTTACTCCCCATTTACTTATGCGCCGGCTGACAGGAAAATCGGTGTCACTTACTATATTCTTGAATCCGCCGGCCTTGAGGTAGCCGAGCTGATTGGTAAAATTGATGTCGCCGCCATAGTAATAATATGTCTCATATCCCTTTTCCTTCAGTTCGTGTGCGATATTCGGCAATTTTTCGGCAATCTCTGCGTGTTTCATCAGCGACGTTGTAGGGAGTGCCGGAACACCGGAAAGAATGGACGGAATTCCACGGTCGGTACGGAAACTGCTGGCATAGAAATTGGTGAAGAAAAGCGAACCGGGGGCATTGGCGATGGAGTCGAGTTTCATTGCCACGTGTTGTCCGCCTAAGCTCGGCATAAGGTGCGAGGAAAAGCTTTCAAGGATAATAAGATAAATGTCGGGCTTCTGCGATTTCATGAACATAATGCTCTCGGGAGCTGTCTCTGCTTCGTGAGAGGGCAACAAGGGCGATGCATGCCGGCGAGCTTCATCATCGCTGAAATAACGGAAACTGTCTGCAAAATCCGATTGGTGGCTCAGGGAATACAATAATGTGAATGCCGGGTTGAGGGCCGCGTGGTTGAGTTTTATGTCGGAAGAAAAATAGGCATAGCCTGGATTCATTGTCGATACAGTCACGCCGCCACGGATTGGGATGAAAAGCAGTCCGGACACACATATCATGCAGACGGCTGAAAGAATTTTCTTCCGCCCGCTTTCCACCAGTGGGGTGATGTTTATTATCCACCGGAACAGGAAGAAAACGGCAGCGGAAACGGCACACCATGCGGCGACTCCCAGCAGAATCTGCCATGTCGGAGCGCTTGCCAGAGCGAGTCCGGGCGAAGACATGAAATAGAATACCGCAGTAGCGTCGAGCTTAAATCCCCAGTAGCCGTAAATGACGGCATCGGCCACAAATATACAGCCGGTCACGGCTGAAATCAGCCCCCAGTAGACTTTCATGGCTTTGTCGACAATAGTGCTGTGAATCCAGGGGGATGCAGCCAGCAGCAGGCACGGCAGCACCATTATATATCCGGCTACAGAACAGTCCATCGATAATCCGTGCATGATGGCATCCGTCAGTTCTGAAAAACCGTAGTGACAGTATGCAGGAAAGTTCACGGCCATGAAGAATGCTTTGGCAAGCACCATAATCAGGATGCTTCCAAGAATCAGAAATCCGGCTCTTGAGAGCCTTGACGGCAACGAATTTTCAGGCATGGAAGAATGCAAGCACTCCGATTACTATAATAATACCGATTCCGGCGGCAATGCCGGTGTCGATGGTGAAGATTGTGATTTCCGAGCCATTGAATCTGACAACAGGTATCGTAAGGTGCTTGTGGGTGAACCCGGAGTCCTTGCTTATGCCATCGGAACTGCCTATGCGCCTGAGGATAGCCTCCACGGATTTGGCTATGCCATATCCGATTGCACTTCCGATGATGGCACCGGCCAGAATATCGCCGGGATAGTGTACGCCGAGGTACATTCTGCTGTAACAGTTCATGATCGCCCACGCGAGTGTGAATATCAGGAATTTGCGTTTGGGAATGATGACGTACAGAAATGCGGTGAGGGCGAATGTGTTGGCCGCATGGCAGGAGGGGAAGCCGTAGCGACCCCCACGGTATCCTTTAACGACGGTGACAAACTCCGACAGAGGATTGTCGACGTTTGAAGGCCGCAATTCCTTGAACATCGGGCGAAGCACACTCGCGCAAAGCTGGTCTGCGAGTGTTATGACTATGGCGACGCCTACAAATATGACGAGTGCGCGCCGCCATCCGTAGCAGTGTATGATTATAGCGACAAGAAACATGTAGAAAGGTATCCACGTAAAACGATCGGTGAACAGCATCATGAAATTGTCGCACCATTCCTGATGATAAGAATTGAAAAATAAAAGCAAATCTGCGTTGATTTGATGGAGATATTCGAGCATGATTGGCGGTTGTTCACTGTTATGTTTGCGTTACATTCGCAATGCTTAATACAAAGATAATTAAAACTTGATAGTCCTGCAAATTCCGATTCCGGAATTTGCGGCGGTTTTTTCGATTTTTTTGCTGTATTGCCGGAAACATTGTAAATTTGTAATTATTTGGCATGTCAGTGCTTCGGCGTGACTTGTTATAAGTCTATAAAATCCTTCGACAATGAAACCAGAAGGCCTTGTGCCGGTCAACGATGAAAAGATGATAAGCGATGCATTCGCCGAGCTTCTCGACGGGTATCTGCGGAGCAACCACCGCAAGAAGGTGGAGATCATCGAACGTGCTTTCGAGTTTGCCAAGGAAGCGCATAAAGGCGTGCGCCGCCGTTCGGGCGAACCGTACATCATGCACCCTATCGCTGTGGCACGCATCGTGTCGCAGGAGATCGGTCTGGGATCGACGTCGATATGCGCGGCATTGCTACACGATGTTGTTGAGGATACCGATTACACCGTAGAGGATATTGAGCAGCATTTCGGAGCCAAGATAGCCCAGATTGTGGAAGGTCTGACAAAAATATCGGGTGGAATATTCGGTGACAAGGCTTCGGTGCAGGCAGAGAATTTCAGAAAACTCCTGCTTACGATGAGCGATGATATCCGCGTGGTGCTCATAAAGATGGCCGACCGCCTGCACAACATGCGCACCCTCGGTTCGATGGCGCCGAACAAGCGCTATAAAATCGCCGGAGAGACCCTCTATATTTATGCTCCGCTGGCGCACCGTCTCGGACTGTTCACAATAAAGACAGAACTGGAAGATCTCAGTTTCAAGCACGAACATCCCGACATATATCGCGATATAACCGAGAAAATCGCCGCGACACAGCACAGACGCACCGCTGTATATTCCGATTTCGCAGCTCCTGTAAAGGATGCTCTCGACAAGATGGGCATAAAATACGAGGCCAAGGCGCGCCTCAAATCTGTATATTCCATCTATAACAAGATGGAAAAGAAACACCTGCCATTCGATGAGGTCTACGACCTTTATGCCGTCCGCATTGTTTTCGAATGCGATGATCAGAGCAAGGAGAAAAGTATCTGCTGGGCGATATATTCCGCCATTACCGATCTCTATCAGCTTCATCCGTCGCGTACGAGGGATTGGATAGCCGTACCCAAGGCTAATGGCTATCAGGCTCTCCATCTTACAGTTATGGGGCCGGACGGCAATTGGGTTGAGGTGCAGATCCGTTCGCGCCGCATGGACGAGATTGCAGAAAAAGGGTTTGCCGCGCATTGGAAATACAAAATCGGGGACGGCGACGAGGAAAGCGAGCTTAACGCGTGGCTGAAGACCATCAAGGATATTCTCGACAATCCCGAACCGAGTGCCATCGATTTTCTCAGTACGCTTAAACTCAATCTGTTCGCCTCTGAAATAGTTGTGTTTACTCCGGCCGGCGAACTAGTGACACTTCCATCCGGTGCCACGGTACTTGATTTTGCGTTCCATCTCCATTCCGAGATAGGAATGCACTGCATAGCAGCCAAGATCAACCATAAGCTCGTCAGCTTCCAGACAGAACTGAAGAGCGGCGACCAGGTAGAGGTTCTTACATCCAAAACGCCTATCGCTCAGGCCGAATGGGCCAATATCCTCGTAACTGCAAAAGCGCGGACACGTCTGCGAAAAGGTCTGCGTTCTCTCAGGCAGCCTATGATTGCAAAAGGCGCCGAAATGTTGCGAAAATGGCTTTCCGAGAACAATATTCCGGATAATAACCTGGTAATTACCAAACTTCAGGGTCTCTGCCATGTAGGCAACCGTGACGATCTGTGTTATCAGCTTGGCGTAGAGGAAACAGTCCTTGGTGATTATCTGCTCAAACCGTTGCGCAAGGCTGCGGAATCGGGCGGTAACGGCATCATCTCAAGAATCAAGGCGATTGGCCGTATTGTCCCCTTTGTCGGTTCGTCGTCGAAGGCGGAAGAGGCTGCTCCGGCTCCCGAACCGATAAATCCCAAGAAGATATATCGTCTGCATACAGGTCCGGGAGGTTCCAATTTCCGCATTGCAGGCTGTTGCTCGCCCATACCCGGAGATGATGTGATGGGTTTCATCGCTGACGACGGAACACTCGAAATACATTCCCTCGACTGTCCGCAGGCACAGGTCCTAAAGGCCGGGTATGGCACGCGCATCGTAGCCACCGAATGGGATACTGCGCGTGACGACCGTTTCATAGCCCACATACGCATCGAAGGCATCGACCGCATTGGTATCCTTCAGGAAATAACACAATTGATATCCACCCATATGGGAATAGATATGCGCAAGCTGCAGATGGAAGCTGAAGCCGAGCTTTTCAATGCCGACCTGTGGGTGAGGGTAAACGACGCCGAAGTCGTCTCCGACCTTTGTCGCAGGATGAAGGCGATAAGCGGAGTGTCGGCGGCTTCAAGAATACATTAATAATTCTACCGATGGCATCCAAGAATTACGATCTGTTGAAGAAAATACTCCTTGCCCTGGCGGCAACGGCGGTTCTTGTATATTTTTATCCGCATCCCGAGGCTAACCGCTTCAATTATGAAGAGGGGCGTCCTTGGAACTATGCAAAGCTTATCGCACCTTTCGACATACCTATTCATCCCGACTCGGCGACTCTTATCGCCGCCCGCGACACCCTTGATTCCAGATTCGTGCCGATTTATGAGCTTAATCAGCTTGTAATTGATACCGTTGTAAGCCGTCTTCCCGACAGTGACCCTACCATGAAGCACCGTCTCGGCAATGAGTTGCGCCGTATATATGCCACCGGTGTCGTCGACATGCACACAAAAGAGCAGATTGCCTCGCACCGTCTGCCTAATATCAGAATCCTACAGAAAAATACACTCAGCGTGATGCCGACGGCCGGCCTGTCATCGCCCCGTGACGTATATCTGTATCTTGACTCTGTCATCACCGATACCGCGCTCCACAAGTATTTCCTCCGCGCCAATCTTCAGAATATTCTCCAGCCAAACTACGAGCGAAACGAGCAGGAGAGTCGCCGTCATTACGAATATGATTACCTCACTCTTACCGCCGACCGCGGCATTATCCTCCAGGGACAGGCAATAATCGACAAAGGTGCCATAATATCGTCGCAGGATTTCACCAATCTCCGTACTTATGAGCACATGCTCGCACAGATGAGCAGCAGCCGGAACAAGAGTAAGATGCTGATGTTCCTCGGACAGTTCGGCTATGTAGGGCTTCTGATGGCTGCGATGATGCTCTATTTCTTTTTCTTTGTCCCGGATGTTTTCAATAATTTCCGCGCTCTTGCATTTTTCTACAGCCTCGTGGTGCTCTTTTTCCTCGTGGCTGTAGGTATGAATTATTTTGTGGCGCAGGGCATATATCTCGCTCCGATTATGATAGTGCCCATACTTGTGCTTGTGTTCTTCGACGGACGTACGGCTATATTCGTTACCGGTATTCTCAGTCTCGTATGTGCCGGGGTGACGGCATTCGCCCTCGAATTCCTCTTTCTGCAGTTCTGTGCCGCTTCGGCAGCTGTATTCTCCCTGCGCGAGCTTAGTCGCCGTTCCCAGCTTCTGAGGGCATCGATTATCATTATTGTGAGCTACATCGTGGCCTATACCGCTCTCGAACTTCTTATGAACGGTTCCTTCGACGGCTTCACATGGCGCATGGTGGCATTCCTGGCCGTAAACGGCGCTCTTACCTCGATGGCATATATCCTGATGTTCGCAGTAGAGCGGCTATTCGGTTTTCTTTCTATCGTCACCTTGGTGGAACTTGCCGATATCAACAATCCATTGCTGATGCGTCTCAGTAACGAGTGCCCCGGAACATTCCAGCACTCTATCGCTGTGAGCAATCTTGCCAGCGACGCCGCGGCGCGCGTCGGTGCCAATGTTCAGCTTGTCCGTGCCGGTGCTCTATATCACGATATCGGCAAACTCGCCAATCCGGCATTCTTTACCGAGAACCAGCACGGAGTTAATCCGCACGACGCTCTGCCACCGGAACGCAGCGCGCAGATTGTTATAAATCATGTCACCGACGGTCTCGCCCTTGCCGACCGCTCAAACCTTCCTAAGGTTGTGCGTTCTTTCATCAGCGAGCACCACGGAGCCGGTATGGCGAAATATTTCTATATCAATTATTGCAAGAAGCATCCTGACGAGACGGTGGATCCGGCTCCATTCACTTATCCCGGGCCGAATCCGCGCAGCAGGGAGACATCTTTGCTGATGATGGCTGATTCTGTAGAAGCGGCAAGCCGGTCGCTTTCCAATCATAGCCGTGAGGATATCGCTGCTTTAGTGAACAAGATTATCGACGGACAGATTGCAGATGGTCTTCATAACGAGTCAACCCTCGAATTCCGAGATGTGGCGATTATCAAAGAGGCATTTATCAAGCGCCTTATGACGATATATCATTCGCGCATAGCATATCCTACGGCTCCAAAACCTGCTCCTACAGCACAATAAGCTGCCTGGTGGGTACGTTATATTTCCGATGCATCTTTTAAGCGACATATTTCGCCTGCGGGTCTCGAAGATAGTCGCCGCTGTCGTTGTTGTGGCGTTGGCGACGCTTGTCGTGGCATGTTCTCCTAAAAAGAACAATGCAGCCACACGCAAGTATCAGGAATTCATAACGCGCTATAACATATATTATAACGGAGACAAACACTATACCGAGACTCTCGCCGATATGGAGTCGAAATACGAGGACGATTATTCCCGTATGGTGCTTATGCATCCCATTCAGGCAAAAGGACAGGAGGGTTTGCCGCAGCCTTCAGGCGATTTCAACCGTTCGATAGAGAAAGCGCAGAAAGCTATTCAGCTGAGATCCATAAAAAAGAAACCTGCGAAAAAGTCCGGCAAGTCACACGACCCGGAATACAAGGCGTGGATGAAGCGCGAGGAATACAATCCTTTTCTGCATAACGCGTGGCTGATGATGGGACGTAGCCAGTTTTACAACGGTGATTTCCTCGGCGCGGCGTCGACATTCTTCTATATCAGCAAGCATTTTCCGTGGTTGCCTAAGACTGTCACTGAGGCCAAGATCATGCAGGCCATGAGTTATATTTCCATGGACTGGCAATTTGAGGCAGAGATGATTCTCACGCGCATCAAGCACGATGATCTTACCACAAACCGTCTCCGCCGCCTCTATAATTTCGCTTATGCCGATTTTTATATCCATGCCGCAAATTATGAAGATGCCGTGCCGTTCCTCGTCGAAGCTGTGAAAGGAGCCAAAGGGGCGCAGAAGACACGCCTGAATTTCCTTCTCGGCCAGGTTTATCAGAGGTTGGGACGCAACGCCGAGGCTTACAAAGCTTTTGCAGCTGCCGGATCGTCGGCTTCTACGACATATCGTACTAAATTCAATGCCCGCATAAAGCAGAGCGAGGTTTTCGCCGGCGACAATATAGAGCAGGAGGTGAAAGCATTGCGACGTATGACTCGTTACGACCGGAACAAGGATTATCTCGATCAGATCTATTATGCCATAGGCAACTTGTATCTCTCCCGCGGCGATACTGTAAGCGCCATCGAGAATTATGAAATCGCCAACGAGAAATCTACGCGAAACGGTATCGACAAGGCTATGAACCAGCTGATTCTCGGCGGACTGTATTTCGGAATGAGAAATTATGAGAAAGCTCAGCCCAATTATGCCGAGGCTGTCCCGCTGTTGCCTTCGTCGTATCCCGATCTCGAGAATATCAAGCGTCGCTCCGACGTCCTCGACGAACTTGCCGTATATTCACAGAATGTCAATCTTCAGGACTCGTTGCTGCGTCTCGCCGCAATGACTCCCGCCGAACGTGACGCCGTAATAGAGAAATTGATAAAGGAATTTGTTGAGAAAGAGAAGAAGGAAGCAGAGGAAGCGCGTCGTCAGGACTATCTCGCCGAGCAAGCCGCAAACGGCAACAAGCTTGAGGATAATAACACGCCGTCGTTTACCATCAACAGCGACAATTCCTGGTATTTCTACAATACAGCCACAAAGAATGCGGGCAAGACGGAGTTTCAGAAACGCTGGGGCTCCAGAAAGCTTGAGGATGACTGGCGCCGCCGCAACAAGACTTCTTTCAACACGAGTGATTTCGATTCCGCACAGGCGGATGAATCCGACGAAGAGAATACGGATGTAACGGAGGACGAAAACGTCGAGCCTGAAATGACGGAGGAAGAAAAGGAAAAAGAGGAAAGAAAGAATGATCCCCATTTCCCGGAGTATTACCTCGCACAGATTCCGCAGACCGACGAGGAAAAGGCTACATCCCACGATGTGATACAGGAAGGTCTTTATAACATGGGAGTTATCCTAAAGGACAAACTCGAGGATTATGATGCTTCGCAGGCTGAATTCGACCGTCTTCTTGCCGACTATCCCGACAATACCTATCGTCTCGACGTGTATTATAATCTATATCTGATGTATCTCCGTATGGGGCGGGCGGAGGAAACCGAGCACTATCGCCAGTTGATACTCGGTGATTTCGCGGACTCCAAGTACGGCATCGCTCTGAAAGACAGAAATTATGTCGATAAGCTGCGCGACATGGATGTTATTCAGCAGCAGCTCTACGACAGCGCATTCAATGCATATATGGAGAATCGTAATTCTGACGTTCATCTTATCTATGAAAAGATGAACGAGGAATATCCTCTGAGCAAGCTGATGCCGAAATTCATGTTTCTCCACGCGCTTGCTTATGTCACCGAAAAGAAGAACGATGAGTTCAATACCGCTTTGCGCGAGCTTCTCGAACGCTATCCCGACACTGACATAACTCCTTTCGCATCCGCATGGCTGAAAGGTATGGCTCAGGGGCGTCAGCTACAGACAGCCGGCTCAAACATGCGTGGCATGATATGGGATACAAGGCTTACGAACGACAGCACATCGACGGCATATGCCGACAGCCTCGCGCAGTTCGAACTTAATCCCGATGCGCGGCAGACTCTTGTGTTCACGTTCGCCACAGATAAGGTGGCGTCCAATGAACTGCTCTACGAGATAGCCCGTCATAATTTCCGCTCTTTTGTGGTTAAGGATTTCGACCTCGAGCCTATGAATTTCGGACGTCTCGGGATGATTGTCGTGCGCGGTTTCGATAATATCGAAGAACTTAATCATTATCGCAAAGTGATGGCTTCCAATCCCGATTTCAAGCTTCCGGCGGGTGTTCGGCCCATAGCGATCAGCGAGACCAATCTGAAACTTATGCTTGAGCAGGGACGTTCCTTCGACGAATATTTCCGCTATCTCGAAGAACAGAACTATGTCGACGCCCAGGCAGGCCTGCTTGCTCCCGAGGACGTAGAAATCCTTGATGAAGCCGAATCCGCCGCCGATAGTCTCGCAGAGCCCTCACAAACAGCCGAACCTGAACAGGAACCGGCAGAGCCGGAGCAGGAGCCTTCCGCCAGCAAGCCTGAAGCACCATCGTCAGAGCCGGCCAACTCTGCGTCAGGCGTTCCCAAGACTCCCAATATTCCCGAAACTCCAATAACTCCCGGCACTGCGGCGTCCAAGCCGCAGGCTCAGCCTCAACCGAAGCCTACTCCGGCTCCGATTCTTCCCGGTTCCGAAGGCGACGACCCCCTCTTCGACGAATAAAAGCCCGGGGCATACGCTTCTGCGACATTTTTCGCATTCCGAAATTTTTGTTTACATTTGTGATTGTAAAGAGACCTGATGGAGTTCAGGCTCTTTGCGACATATAATTATCGAAGACGTTTACTGTGCGTCTTGTTCTTGGCACAAGAAATCTCGCAAATTTCAAAGACGAGGGCTTTTGTCCTTCCTTCAAGGCAAGAACATGGCAGCGGTAGATGACTCAGTGGTATATATGTGCCCGGATGATTACGTCCGGTCGTTGATATATACTAACGGGGTTTCTACGCGTTGTCTGTTCCTCTTTGAAAGGCTGTGCGAGAGCCTCTTGTGCGGGAGCGGACAATGGAAGAATCCCCGTCTTTGTGTTTTTATATCCGGCCAGGAGGGATTACGGCCATATCGTCAGACAGATGTTTACCACTGCGTTTTTTATATTCTTAATATTCCTGTGCATTATTTAGGCAACATCCGGCTACACCCTTTTATGCCGTCAGGGCTTTTTCGTTGCGGGCGGTGGTGAAGGAGGCGAAGGTGTCGAAGATGTCGGCCAATGCGATGGTGGCATTCTTTACCTGAGCCTCGAAAAGTTCTGCGCCGCGTGCTCCGGTGGTGCTGCGTCCGGTAAGTGCATCACCTACGCCCGCCGTTTCCTCGAATAATTTCAGCTGTAGCTCCAATAGCTGATATGCACCGCTGTTGCCGGCGTTTGTCACTACCTGTTGCGGAAGGTATTCGCCGTTGCCGCTGATGGGAATGACGCCATCCGACTGAGCCCAGCGCCTGCATACCTCCTGCCAGGAGAAATCTTTCGGCAATTGTTTCTGAGGAAAAAGAAGCACACCTTTGGCCGACGTTGCCATTATCTTGTCGATAAGCACCACCATGCGGTTTATACTTCGCTGCTGGTCTATCACGTCCTCCACAAAGGAGTGTACCTCCCCGTCGGTAAGCGGGTAGAATTTTATGGCGAACGGATGTGTGCCGTGACCGAATGGGGAATCATATTCACTCAGGACAGTACCGTCAGGGGCGAGCCACCGACAGTGCCATCGAAAACGGAATGCAACATCTTCGCCGTCGGTAAGGCTTCCGGCATCAAGAGTCCATACCTCGATCACGCGGCACATGCCTGACTTGCGCGGGCGGAAAAAATCAATGTCGGCGCCGGGTAATCCGAGAGTGTCCGGTGTAAAAGCCGGAGTTTCATCAGAGGAATAAAGTTCTCTGAGTGCGGCCGCACGTCGCGACGAGCCATTGCAGAAACGAGCCGCCAGTTCGGGGAAACTCATGTCGTGGAGCATCCCTGTCAGGTTGATGTCCCATCCGCGTGGATCTGAGAATGTATTGACGAAAAAACGGTGGAAATCCACATTGTCGACCCATATGCCGCGTCGTCCGAAACGTTCCTCGTCGGAGATTCGTTGTACGGCGGTTCCCGAAATAAGAAATTCCTCCAGAAGGCGGCTGTCAAGTTCCGCAAGAGCGTTCTCGGCAGCGATATTTGCTATCGATGGCAGCTCATAGACTCCATCCTCTGCGGCTGCCGTGCGGTAGCGTCCCACTACCGTTTTTACGAGCTGACGGATAAGATTGTTGATAAGCGGAATCTTGCCGCTCTCGGCGACGATTTCGCTTTCACGGCGCAGACGCCCCTTGGAGTCTTTCACAATGTCGCTCCATTGGTCGCCGTAGGTGTATCGTTTGCAGCGTTGGCGCCGTGCGCGCATGTCGGCGGCATTGCTCCAGGCCTCGTAAGCCTGGCGGATTATTTCTTTAGACATATTTCCGGGTTATTTAGAAGATGTTTAATTGTTTGGCCAGCGCGTCAAGCTGTCCGAGCGCTGTCTCGTCGAGAGTATAGCTGTCCGGTCCTGCATCGAGTACGGCGGTGAGCAGACTGACGGATTTCCCTTTTGGCCATGCCAGAATATCGCCGGGTGAGCCTCCTGTACCACCCGGATTTTCTACCGCTATCGGAGAGTCCGGTGTTGCGGCGAGGAACGGATTCGATTGGCGGCGTACTGTTGCGGCAACCATGTCTTTGTCAAGTATTTTTACAGAGCGGTTCCAACCTTCAAGTCTGATGGCCTCCACGCGCCGGCACATAGCCGGCAGACTGATTGTCGAAGCTTCATAAGACCCGTCGGTGCTGCGGGATGTTGCAGCAATGTCGGTCGGTGCCAGCAGCGACATATCGCCGTTGTCGAGAAGGTCGAGATACCATGCCCTGAGCTTACAGTCAAGCAGCCCGTCAATATCGAGCCCGTCGGTGTATTCTATTGTGCAGTCGGCACGTACTGGTTCAAGGCCGGCAAGGAGACGAAGACGCCGGCGCATTTCTTCTTTTGAAAGTGTGATTTTCATGTTCCGGAGTATTGAAAAGGGAGGACCTGGCGCCCTCCCTGATTATTTATTAGACTTTGCCGATTACTTTCAAATGAGCCTTGGGATAACGCAGTATGAGACACGAAGCTTCCGTGAGCACTACAGCGTCGGTATTGCGCTGTCCCGACGTGCGTAAATCGAGTTGCTCGGCGCGGAAAGGTATATGGACGTATTTCGTCATATAGTTGGGGTCGAGGATAAAGCCGTCGTTGCGGTGGCCGCACTGGTCGAAAATTTCGGAATGGAGAAGATAGAGGGTTCCGAAATTTGATACCATCTCCTTGAACTCCACGCCCCATTTCGTGCGTGTCTCTGTACCGCGGACGATGCGGTTCACGGTAAGCTTGCTTATGGCTTCGAGAAGACCCGTACCGGCGATAAGAATTTTGCGTTTGGAGCCGTTGTTGCCGGTGAATGCCTTGCTGAAAAGGCTGATAAGGGCGTTCTCGCTCAGATTTGTGATGGGAAGGTCGAAACTGTTGTCTGTCTGATTCCAGATACCACCTGTTAGATAAAGATATTCATTCTTTACTGTGTCGAACAGTTTCGCGGGAGAGCCGAATATGAAGCTTTTCTCCATGCCGAGGCGCATGTCGATGATTGCGGCTTCCTCCTGGTCGGAGAAATTCCAGCCCACTTCTTTGTCGGCGATTTTGGCAAGAGTGCTCTGTTCGACCTGCATTTTGAATATTTGGCAATTGTTGCTCGCCTTCCGCGGAATAGCGGCGAACTGGGGCGACTGTACGTCAAGCTCCGATGCGGCGCGTCCCATGCGTACGAGTCGTGTGCCGGACGGCATTCCCGGCATGTCTATGTTGCCTTCGCCGTCGGAACAGTTTACAGGCGATATCCTTATACCGGTGCCGTTTTCTGCTTTTCCGAGGCAGTAGAGTACGATAGGCTCGCCTTTGTCGTTGGCGATGTCGGGAACGAGAATCGTCTCGGATACGTCGAAGATGGAATCATTGGATGTACGCATAAGGTAGGTCGCCATATTGTTCGAATAAGGGCTGCCTTCGCCACCGTCGAAAGCTGAGGACAGAGTTGCTTCGGTTGCTTTGGTGTCCACAGAATAATATTCCACTGTCATGGCTCCGGCGTGGCGCGAACTGCCGCAGCGCGAAAGCTGGTCGACGGGTGTCGACATAGGGCGGATTTTGACGATACGCTCGTCAATGGCGTTTCTAAGAAGCCCGGGGGCGTTCTCGTTGAGGTTCTGAGTAGTGATAGGTGCACTGATGTGATTTGCCATGTTTGAAAAAATTGATGTTGTTAGAAGAAAGATTCATCCCAGAAATCAGTCCGGGAATTGCCGAGGAAGCTCGGACTTGCGACAGGAATAGACTGCGGAGGCTCTTGTGGTGTGTTGTATTCTGTGATTTCCGATTCTTCCTCGGTTTGTCGGGGAAGCAGTGATGCGAGGGTGGTCGTGACGTCGGCACCGGAAGCGATAGCGGCGAGTGCATGTGCGGCGTCGGGATGCTTGCTGATAGCATGGAGAAGGTCAGTGTCGCTCAGTCCGTTGTCGTTTTCTTCGATAGGTGGAGGGCTTGTTTGTTCGTTTTCCATTTTAGGTTGTTGTTTGGTTGACGATGCAAAGTTATCCCTCCCGTCGTCCGCCCTCCGGTGCATATTGCCGCAGCAGGATTTTAACTTTTGAACCTTAGCCGGGGACGATGCGTTTATAATGTATTGGATTTCACATTATGCAAGGCAAGGACAACAGTTGGAAGACTCTCATAGGCAGAGTGTTGGAGATATTGGTGCTGACGGTTTCCCTGGCGCTGATAGTTATAATATCCATAGACGCTTTCGCCCCGGAGACGCGCCTGTCCGGACACGATTTCTATCGGCTTGTGCAGTTGCCGTTCTGTCTCCTTTTTATGGCTGATTTCTTTTTCGAGCTTTACAGGAGCACAGACCGCAGTCGTTTCTTCCGTCATAATTTTCTCATTCTCTTCGTATCCATTCCCTATAGTATTATTCTTGGGACTTTCGGTATCGCTCCGGATGGTTTCGGGGGTATCTTTCTACACTATCTCCCCACTCTCCGTGCAGTCCTTGCAATGGCATACGTTACGAGTTTTATTTCACGCGACCGTCTTATCGGCCTTTTCGCGTCATATGCTATGATTCTCCTTCTGTCGATATATTTTGCCTCTCTGATATTTTTCCTTGCCGAGCGGCATGTCAATCCTGCTGTCACCGACTATTGGACGGCTCTGTACTGGAGCATCTTACAGGCTACAACACTCGGCGCTTCGTTCTATGCTGTCACAACCGTTGGAAAAGCTGTCGCGATGGTGATTTCCGTTATGGGAATGCTGATGTTCCCGCTATTCACTGTCTATCTGACCCGCATTGTCAAAAAATACGCGGCTCATGATACTCCACAATCCGATAAAAAAAGCTAATTTTGTCATGATGAAAAAGATAAGGACTATATTAACGGCACTTATGATTGCTGCCTCAGTTTCGGCTCAGGCAGATGTGAAATGGCTTGCGACAACTCACGATTTCGGGGCGTTCGACGAGGATTTCGGCCCTGCAAGTACTGAGTTCCGTTTCGTCAACGAAGGCTCGGCTCCGGTAACCATAGTGGCCGCACGCGCCTCCTGTGGTTGCACCACTCCGAAATATCCGCGCGAGGCGATAGCTCCCGGCGATACCGCTACAGTCATTGTTACCTACGACCCGGCGGGGCGCCCCGGCCGTTTCTCCAAGTATGTGGCTGTTGATATCTCCGACAACGGACGCACAAAGCTTTATGTGAAAGGCACTGTAGTAGGCGCCGCCGGCAGTGTGCAGGCGCGTTTTCCCGTTGACGCAGGCAATGGAATGCAGCTTCAGCGTGGAGCCGTGATGTTCGGAAGCATTATCAAAGGACATACGCGCTCTGCATCCGTCAATCTGTATAACCGTTCCACCGACAGTATCAGCCCCTCGGTGGAGAATATGCCGTCGTATATCTCGATGATGATGGAGCCTGAGACTGTCGCTCCGGGAGAGCAGGGCACCGCCGTTTTTTATTTCAACAGCGCCAGATGTCCGCTCTATGGCTTTGTGAACGATACAGTGATGATAGCTACAGTTACCGGCGCGGAGACTTTCCCCCTTCCGTTTGTCGGAATTGTTGAGGAAGATTTCAGTAAACTCACACCAAAGGATATAAAAAAGGCTCCGGTTGCAACGTTGTCGGAAACAAGTATTGATTTTGGCAAAATCGATAGGAAGGGCAAGATATCCCGCACCTGTACCCTGCGGAACGAAGGCAAGAGCCCTCTTGTCATACGTCGGCTTTATTCTCTTGACGACGCCGTAGACTTTGCAATCGATAAGAAAGTTCTAAAGCCCGGCAAAACGGCTACAATAACAGTTACAGTTGATACATCAAAGCTTTCCGGTGCATTGCTCAATGCCCGGGGTGCATTGATAACCAATGATCCGTCGGCTCCTACACAGACCATGCGCCTTGTAGGAACTTTCTGAACACTCTTCAGTTAACCCGCCAATCACTATTTATAATGAAAAAACACATTCTTGCAGGCTTTTTTTGCCTATTTTCGCTGTTCTTGTCAGCGCAGTCCGAACCTTACAGAAACAAAGACCTCAGTGTCGACGAACGCATTGAGGATTTGCTTTCGCGCATGACGCTTGATGAGAAAATATCACAGATCCGACATCTGCACAATTGGGACATTCTTGACGGAAAGACTCTCAATCCGGTTAAGTTGCGCGTTATGTGTGGTACTGACGGTTTTGGATTTTTCGAGGGTTTTCCTTTGCCGGCCGACAGTTGTAGGGTGATATTCCGTGAGATTCAGCAATATATGGTCGATAGTACGCGTTTGGGGATTCCGGCCTTTCCTGTAGCCGAGAGCCTGCACGGTATAGTCCATGAAGGAGCTACTGTCTTTCCGCAGAATGTAGCTCTGGGAGCTACATTTGACCCGTCGCTCGCATATGACAGGGCGAAGGCCACTGCCGGAGAACTCAATACGATAGGTATCCGTCAGGTACTTGCTCCTTGTATCGATGTGGCGCGGGATCTCCGCTGGGGGCGTGTTGAGGAATCATATGGAGAAGACCCGTTTCTGTGCTCTGAAATGGCAGTGGCAGAGGCTCTTGGTTATATCGATAACGGGATTTCGCCTATGCTGAAGCATTATGGTCCGCATGGCAATCCTCTTGGAGGGCTGAACCTCGCTTCTGTGGAATGCGGGGTTCGTGACTTGTTTGATATTTATCTGAAGCCTTTCGAGAAAACTATTGAGAAGGCTCCCGTGATGGCGGTGATGTCAAGTTACAATTCTTGGAACCGGACCCCAAACTCCGCATCGTCTTTCATGCTTAGCGATATTCTCCGCGACCGCTTTGGTTTTAAGGGATATGTCTATTCCGATTGGGGTGTGATATCCATGCTCCGCAGTTTCCATCATACTGCTGAGGATGATTATGAGGCTGCCGTGCAGGCTATTACTGCCGGACTCGATGTGGAGGCTTCAAGTAATTGCTATCCATTGCTTAAGGATGCTGTCGATGCCGGGGAGTTCGATGTGGAATATATAGATCGTGCGGTCCGCCGTGTTCTGCGTGCGAAATTTGAAACGGGGCTTTTCGACGATCCTTACGGCGAGAACGTTACCTATCGCCTTCCTGTACGTTGCAGCGAGAATGTGGCGCTTTCACGTCGTATTGCCGACGAATCAGCAGTCCTTCTGAAGAATGAAGGCAAGCTGTTGCCTCTTGATGCCTTGAAACTGAAATCTGTGGCTGTGATAGGTCCGAATGCCGATGAGGTGCAGTTTGGTGACTATACATGGAGTAAAGATAAAAACGACGGGGTGACGCCTCTTCAGGGGATTCGTGCTCTTCTCGGACGGAAAGTGAAGGTTAATTATGCCCGTGGATGTTCTCTGGCGTCAGCCGATACTGCCGGCTTTGCGGAAGCAGTGGATGCAGCTCGCCGCAGCGACGTCGCAATTGTGTTTCTTGGTAGCTCCAGCACTGCATTCGTGCGCCACAGTCCGAGACCGTCGACTTCAGGTGAAGGCATCGACCTGCACGATATAGCGCTCACCGGAGCCCAGCAGCAGCTCATTGAGCGTATTGTAAGCACCGGAAAACCTGTCGTTGTTGTAATGGTTGCGGGGAAACCGTTTGCCGTAAAGTGGATAAAGGACAATGTCCCGGCTGTTCTCGCGCAGTGGTATGCAGGAGAACAGGCCGGAAACTCGATTGCTGATATTCTTTTCGGCCGCCTGAATCCTTCTGGAAGAATTTCGTTCTCATTCCCGCAGAGCACAGGTCATCTGCCCGCCTATTATAATCATTTGTCTACCGACAGGGGATTCTACCATCAGCCTGGAACTCCCGAGCAACCCGGCCGCGACTATGTTTTCTCCTCTCCCGATGCGCTGTGGGCTTTCGGCCATGGATTGTCTTATACTGATTTCGAATATATTGGCGCCCGTGCTGACAAAGCTGTTTATGCTGCCGGTGATACTGTTTTCGTTGATGTGGCTGTGCGTAACTCAGGGCGGCGTCCGGGCAAGGAGGTGGTACAGCTGTATGTGCGCGATGTTGTAAGTTCTGTGATGACGCCAGTTAAGCAGCTCAAGGCTTTTGACAAGATTTATATCGAACCACAGAAAACTGTTACAGTGCGTCTCGCTGTGCCGGTGGCGGAATTGATGCTTACCGACGATCTTGGTAAACGTTTTCTTGAAGAAGGTGAGTTTGAGTTCATGGTGGGGTCGGCTTCAGATAATATCGCGTTCACCGTTCCGGTTCAGGTAGGAGAGCCGAAAGTACGCCGTCAGAGCGTCGCCAGAACGGAAGAAACTGTTGTGTCCGATGAGATATTGACTGTCAGCGGATGTGTCCGCGACGTTCAGGCCACACCGGTGGCTGGTGTGGCTGTATCGCAGCAGGGCTCCGGGTCTTTCGCGTACACCGACGCCGATGGTAATTATACAATATCAGTGCGTGGAAATGTGCCTTTGCAGTTTTCCAAGGACGGATACAGAAGTGTTTCCGTTATTCCTGCCGGTCAGACCACAATAAACGTCAGCATGAGTCATTGATTGAAGAGTCTGTGCGCCGCATCGCCGCCGATGAGTTGCGTAAGAGGAATTCTGACGAACGCACGTGATGCGGCGCGCGGGTGAGGTAGTGTCAGTTCGGCGCTATTCATTTTCAAACCTTCTATCGCTATGATATCGATGTCGATTTCCCGATCTCGATAGCTGCCGTCGCTGTTGCGGTGTTTTATATACGATATTTCCTGTTCTATTGCTTTCAGTTTATGCAGAAGGGCGATGGCGTCGGTGGCTGTGAGTGATGTGTCGCTTTCTATTGTCAGTATGGCGGCTATGTTTATGAATGAGTTGGCTGAGACAAATCCGTCGGCCTCGTTGGCATATTCATCCGACACTATGATTTCTCCGAGGCGGCGCAGACGTTCCAGCGCCTCGCTGATAAAACGACGCCGGTCTCCCATATTCGAACCTATGCTGAGATATATTTCCGTCTTCATGATATAAAAAAACGGCAGGCATCCGCGGATGCCTGCCGCCTATATTATGTATGTTGTCAGTCGATGCTTGTGCGGGCTATTTCTTTTTCTTCGAAGCCTTCTACAAAGTCGCCGACCTTTATGTCGTTGAAACCGGTGATTGAGAAGCCACAGTCGAAGCCTGCGGAAACTTCCTTGACATCATCCTTGAAGCGCTTGAGGGAGCCGAGTTCACCTGTATAGCGTACAATGCCGTCGCGGATAAGGCGCACTTTGCTGCCGCGCTTGATTTTGCCTTCGCGTACCATTGCGCCGGCGATGGTGCCGACCTTGCTGACGTGGAATGTCTCGAGCACTTCGGCGGTACCGGTGATTTCCTCCTTGATTTCCGGAGCGAGAAGGCCGGCCATGGCGTCCTTTACCTCTTCTATTGCCTGATAGATTACAGAATAGAGGCGTATCTGGACGCCGTCGCGCTCGGCTGCACGGCGGGCGGCAAGGCTTGGACGGACCTGGAAACCGATGATGATGGCGTCGGAGGCCGCTGCAAGAGTTACATCGCTCTCGGAGATTTCACCTACGGCCTTGTGGAGTACGTTGATCTGAATCTCGTCGGTAGAGAGTTTTATAAGGGAGTCGGACAGAGCTTCGATGGAACCGTCGACATCGCCCTTGACGATAATGTTGAGTTCCTGGAAGTTGCCGATGGCGCGGCGACGTCCGATATCCTCGAGGGTGAGCATCTTTGTTGTGCGAAGACCCTGTTCGCGTGCGAGTTGCTCGCGTTTTGTTGCGATTTCGCGGGCTTCCTGTTCGGTTTCGAGCACGTTGAAAGTGTCGCCGGCGGTAGGTGCGCCGTTAAGGCCGAGGATAAGCGCCGGAGTGGCAGGCCCGGCTTCCTTGATGCGTTGGTTGCGTTCGTTGAACATCGCTTTTACGCGGCCGAAATGGTTGCCGGCAAGCACGATGTCGCCGATGTGGAGCGTACCGTTCTGTACAAGGACATTGGCTACATAGCCGCGGCCTTTGTCGAGTGTCGATTCTATGATGGTGCCGACGGCGTTGCGGTCGGGATTGGCGCGGAGGTCGAGCATCTCGGCTTCGAGAAGCACCTTTTCCATAAGTTCTTCTACGCCTATACCCTTCTTGGCGGAAATGTCCTGGCTCTGGTATTTGCCGCCCCATTCTTCAACGAGATAGTTCATGCCGGCGAGTTCTTCCTTGATTTTTTCGGGATTGGCGTGTGGCTTGTCAATCTTGTTGATCGCGAACACTATGGGTACGCCGGCAGCGGAGGCGTGGTTGATAGCCTCTACGGTCTGCGGCATCACATTGTCGTCTGCGGCGACGATAATGATCACTATGTCGGTTACCTTTGCGCCGCGGGCACGCATGGCGGTGAATGCCTCGTGTCCGGGGGTGTCGAGGAACGTTATGTGGCGTCCGTCGGCAAGCTTTACGCTGTAGGACCCGATATGCTGGGTAATACCGCCGGCTTCGCCTGCAATCACGTTTGCCTTGCGTATATAGTCGAGAAGCGACGTTTTGCCGTGGTCGACGTGACCCATGACGGTGACGATAGGCGGACGGCTCTGAAGGTCTTCCTCATTATCGGCTTCCTGATGGATTGCGTCGGCGACTTCCGCGGATACATATTCGGTTGTGAAGCCGAATTCTTCGGCAACAATATTTATTGTTTCGGCGTCGAGGCGCTGGTTGATTGAAACCATGACGCCGAGGTTCATACACGTTGCAATGACGTTGTTCACAGGAACATCCATCATGACAGCGAGGTCGTTGGCGGTTACGAACTCAGTGATTTTGAGAATGCGGCTTTCTGCCATTTCGGCGCGCTGAGCCTCGCGTTCGCGGCTGGCATTTGCTTCACGTTTCTCTTTACGCCACTTGGCACCTTTCTTGAGACCCTTGTCTTTTGCGGTGAGACGTGCGAGAGTTTCTTTTACCTGCTTCTGTACGTCTTCTTCGTTTACTTCGGGCTGTACCGGACGGCGGTTCTGTTGCTTGGTAGCATTGTTCTGGCGGCGGTTTTCGTTTTGGCGGCGATTCTCATTGCCGTTGTTGCCCTGGCCGTTACCTTGGTTGTTTCGGCGTTCGTTGCCGTTCTGACGGCTGTCGGCAGCTTGTTTGCCGGCCTTTTCGATGTCTACCTTTTCTTTGCCGGTTATGCGACGGCGTTTCTTGCGGTCGCCTTCTCCGCTGCTTTGTCCCGGCTGTCCCGGACGTCCGTTGCGGCGTTCTTCCTTGGTCTTTTTCTTGGGGCGTACGCTCAGGTTCATCGCGTCGAGGTCGATGTGGCCTACGATGTTGAGCGATGGGGCGGGTGTCTTACGCTCGATGGTGAATACTTCGGGCTCGCCTGCTGCGGCAGGTTCTTCTTTCTTTGGCGTATCAGCTTTGGGAACCTCTGTTTTGGGCGCTTTGGGAAGCTCTGTCTTCTGGGAAGTCTCTGTTTTGGATGCTTTTGGCGCTTCGGCTTTCCTGGGTATTTCTACCTTGGGAGCCTTGGGGGAAGCGGGATTTTTTTGCGTTTCAGCTTTTAGAGCTTTTGGAGGCTCCGGATTCTTGGATGTCTCGATTTTTTCAGCTTTTGGAGGTTCCGGCTTTTGGGGAGTTTCTACTTTCGGAGGTTCCGGATTTTTAGGAATCTCAGCTTTCGGAGGTTCCGGCTTCGGAGCCTGTGGTTTCGGTACCTCGTTGCGCACCACGGGATTACCGTTGGCGTCGTATTCGAGTTTGCCAAGTATGTGCGGGGTGCGGAGGTTGTCGGGCTGTTTTTCCTCAACAACAAGTTTTTCAGGCTCGGCAGGTTTTTGCCGGCTTTCCTTGCGCTCCGTCGTTTTCTGCTCGGAGCGGTTCTTGAGAGCTTTGTCACTCGCGAATGCCGACATTAGCATGTCGAGCACGTTGTCTTCAATGCGGGTGTTGGGTTTCTCTTCTATTGTAATATCTTTTTTGCGTAGAAAGTCGAAGATTGTCTCAAGGGAGACATTCAGGTCCTTTGCTACAGTGCTTATTTTAGTTTTCGCCATATATTGTGTTGTTCGCTTTTGTTGTTGAGGGTGTTAGCAGGGTTGAAAAGTAGAGGGAGAGAGGCCTCGGGCTTATTTTTGGCCGTCGGCGTCTGCTTCGCCCTCAGCTTCAGGCTGTTCGTCGTCCTCGTATTCGCTGCGGAGGACCTCGAGTACTTCGTCGATGGTGTTTTCCTCAAGATCCGATTTGTCGAGAAGCACCTGGCGCGGAGTGTTGAGTACGCTCTTGGCAGTTACGCAGCCGATATTTTTGAGCGCGTCGATAACCCATGCGTCGATTTCGTCGCGGAAATCATCAAGGAAAATATCGTCCTCATAAATCATCTCAGTGTCGCGGTAGACATCGATTTCGTAGCCTGTGAGCATTGTGGCAAGCTTGATGTTGTGTCCGTTTTTGCCGATTGCCAGTGACACCTCTTCCGGTTTGAGGAACACCTCGGCTTTTTTTGCTTCTTCGTCAAGGCGGATTGTGGAGATATGAGCGGGCGAGAGGGCGCGCTGTATGAACAGCGAGGGATTCGATGTATAGTTGATTACATCGATGTTTTCATTGCGGAGCTCGCGTACTATGCCGTGGATGCGGCTGCCTTTCACGCCAACGCAGGCGCCTACGGGGTCGATGCGGTCGTCATAGCTCTCGACAGCAATTTTGGCACGTTCGCCCGGTATGCGGGCTACTGCGCGGATGTTGATGAGGCCGTCGTGGATTTCAGGTACCTCAAGCTCGAAAAGGCGCACGAGGAAAAGGTTGCTTGTGCGCGATACGGTAATTTTCGGATTGTTGTTTTTGTTGTCGACATTCGAGATGACGGCGCGTACTGTTTCTCCCTTGCGGAAATAGTCGCCGGGGATGGATTCGCTCTTGGGCAGAAGAAGCTCGTTCTTTTCGTCATCGAGAAGAAGGGTCTCGCGCGACCATGTCTGATATACCTCGCCGGAAACAAGCTGCCCTTCAAGTTCTTTGAATTTCTGGTATACTGCTTCTTTCTGTAGGTCGAGAATGCGGCTCTGAAGAGTCTGCCGGAGATTGAGAATGGCACGACGTCCGAATTTCTCGAAGATTATCTCTCTGGCGTGTTCCTCGCCGATTTCGGCTTCGGGATCGTCATCGGCGCGGGCGTCGCTGAGAGATATCTGAAGGTTGGGGTTTTCAACCTCGCCGTCGGCAACCACTTCAAGATTCTGGAAAATCTGAACGTCACCCTTGTCAGGGTTGAGGATTACGTCAAGATTTTCGTCCGTGCCGAACATCTTTGCGAGTACGTTGCGGAAAGATTCTTCCAGAACGCTTATCATTGTTGTCTTGTCGATATTCTTGAGCTCTTTGAACTCAACGAACTGCTCGACCATATTTGGTTTTTCCTCTTTCTTTGCCATTGCTTTTAAGGGGGATAGTATTATTCGGTTATTAAAATTTCAAATCATAGCGCACATATTTGCACTCGGACGAACTAAGACGAGTGGCAATATTCTGTACAGTGGCCTTCTTAGCTCCGGGTTCCTTGACTTTCGTGGGAATCTCCAGTATGAAATCCACCTCTCGGTCGGTGTCTTCGCCGGGAGCCACTTCCGTCAGGATGCCGTGTAGTTTGCGGCCGTCTCGGGTAAGCACCTCCATGTCGTTCCCGACATTTTTAATGTATTGGGCACGGATCTTCAGCGGAGATGTAAGGCCGGACGACCCTACCTCAAGTTCATAATCTTCCTCTTCGCGGTCGAATACGGCTTCAATTGTACGGGTGATTTCGGCGCATTGGTTGATGTCGACGCCTTCTGCGCTGTCGATTTCCACTGTTATTTCATTTGAAGGGGTAATGGTGAGGTCGACAAGGATGAGGTTCGTGCCTTCGATGGCACGTTCAACAGTCTGTCGGAGTATGTCTTTGTCTATCATGTTTGAATATGGGCATAATGCCAAATGAAGAGGAGGAAGCTTTCGCCCCCTCCTCTCTTGAAGAATTGTTGCAAAATTAATTATTTTTCACCTAATAAACAAGACGTGACATTCCTTGCGCTCTGTGGACTTTGTAATTTTAATTGTTTTTATCAATGATTAGTAATAATTATACATTGAACCATTTTCTGTGGAGCCAATATAAAAATGTTTTGAACTTTAAAAATTAATTCCTATTTTTGGGGCGGTAAAATATATAGCTTTACCAGTAACCTATAATAATACCTTATGGACATGCAAGATCCCGCTTTGGCTGCCGCAGGCGCCGAAGAAACTAAATTGAACGAGGCACAGGCCACGGAGGCTGAAGCCATTGCCGATACTACTACAGAAGCCGACAGCGACCCTGAAGCCGTTGCCGAAGAAATCATGACAGATGGCGAAGAGGCCGCCGAGGATGTAGAGCAGAAGAAACTTGATACGCTGGAAAGCGTTATGGCTGAGGCTCTCGCCCTTATGGCAAAAGAACCTGCCGATATCGCAGCAGACGAAATCCGCCACCTGCGTCAGCGTTTCACTATGCTCCATAAGGTTTCCGAAGGTGAAGAAACAGCTCCGGATGAGCTTGAACAGCAGTTTGCGGCTGTTATCGAAGAGCTCCGCAACCGCAAAGCCGCATGGGCTGCCGAGCAGGAGAAGCTTCGCGCCGATAATCTCGCCCGCAAGAATGCGATTATCGACGAAATTCTTGCTCTCGCCGATGATACCGACAATGTGAACCGAACATTCCCCCGCTATAGAGAATTACAGGATACATTCAATGCCATCGGTGACGTCGATCCCGCAGAAGAGACCGGTGTATGGAAACGATTCACCGAAGCCCGGGAGAAATACTCCGACAACCTGAAGATAAACAAAGAATTACGCGACTATGATTTCAAAAAGAATCTCGCCGAGAAAGAGCAGCTCCTTGAAGAGGCTCGCACTCTTGCCGCGGATGAAGATGTGATTGCCGCGTATCGCCGCCTGCAGGAACTGCATAACCGCTGGCGTCAGATAGGTCCGGTGGCAAAGGAAATACGAGAGGAAATATGGACGAATTTCCGTGAGGCGTCTGCTGAGGTGAACAAACGTTATCAGGCGTTCTTTGAAGCCCGCAAGGCCCGTGAGGCAGAGAATGAGAATGCCAAAACCGCACTCTGTGAGCAGCTTGAGGCTCTTGATTTCTCCGGTCTGAAGACATTCGCGACCTGGGAGGACATGACAAAGACGATCATGTCTATCCAGGAAGAATGGCGCAAACTCGGTTTTGCTTCGAAGAAGATGAACCGACAGCTTTTCGCCCGTTTCCGTCAGAGCTGCGACGCCTTCTTCGCCGCCAAAGCCGAATTCTACCGTAACACCCGAGAGGAACTGTCTGCCAATCTCGCCCACAAGCAGCAGCTTGTCGAACGCGCCGAGGCTCTTAAAGAAAGCACAGACTGGCGTCAGGCCGGAGATCAGTTCATCGCTATGCAGAAAGAATGGAAAGAAATCGGTGCCATTCCCAAAAAACATAGCGACGCTCTTTGGACGCGTTTTACTACAGCCTGCGATTATTTCTTCGACCGCAAGAAAAAAGCCGGCAGTGGCACCCGTCAGGCAGAGGCTGCCAATCTCCGTGCAAAACGCGAGATTATAGGGGAACTCTCCGCGCTTCTTAATGATGCCGACAGCAAGGACGAGGCTATAAAGAGTATGCGCGAGCTACAGCAGCGCTGGCAGGAAATCGGCCATGTGCCATTCCGCGAGAAAGACAAGCTGTACGAGGCTTATCGTTCGGCATGCGATGCCGTGCGTCAGAAATTCGCGATTGCGGAGAGTCGTGCCCGCCGCGAACGTTTTGAGGCTAATGTGGCTCAGATTGAAGGCGACAATGACAAGCTTTCCCGCGAACGCGAGAAAATGTTCCGCGCTCTCGAAAGTCGTCGTAACGAACTCCGCACATACGAGAACAATCTCGGTTTCCTTTCGTCCAAATCGAAAAACGGAGACTCTCTCGTTCGCGATATGGAGCGCAGAATTGAACGTCTCAAGGCGGATATTGCCGAAATCGAGGATAAGGTTAAGCTAATTGACAGCAAGTTATAAAATAAAGAGAGACGTCCTTGCATGGCAGGGACGTCTCGTCAAAACCATCATTCTGCATTTTGACCCAGACAGAAAGGCCTCTGCAGCGTGGACGCTTCATACCGGCGCTCTTTATTGCAGCCGAGGTGATAATTGTTAATATTCTTTTCTGGCTCACCATCAGTCTCTATCCTGTGATAAAGACCGGAGGTTACGACCTTCGTGTGCTCTGGTTGCTGGTGGAAATGGGGTGTCTGCCATTGGTGTTTCTTAACCTTGGCAGACGACACGAGCTACGTACCATTTATCTGGAAAAGGTGATGCGTGCATCGCTTATCGATGTGGGTATGCATGCCTTGTGTTTCATGTCGTTGGCCGGTTTTTTGGGCTTGGCTCTGCCATACAAGACATATCTTTTCTATTATGGTACGATGGTGGTATGCCTTCCGGTAAGCATCATAACAGCGAGCTATCTCCTTAAAGCGTACAGGCGTCGGGGCTATAATTTCACTAATGTGGTTATCGTCGGGACGGGCAGCACTGCCGTGCGTCTTGCCGACAGTATGAAGAAGGATGCCGGTTTCGGCTATACAATCAGTGCTTTCTTTGATGAGGTCGACACACCGGGAAAGATGGAAGGCTGTCAGGTTCTGCCAATGTCGGAATTGCGTAATTTTGTTGTTCGCGATGACGTGCGGCAGGTATATTTTACTCTTTCGGGGCAGGATCCATCCTTGCCGGACGTAATAAAGACCTGTGACGACAATCTCGCCGAATTTTTCTACGTTCCACAGATCCCGAAAACTCTTTCACGTGGTTTTCAGCTTCATAATATCGGTGCGATTCCGGTGCTTGCCATCCGGAGTAATCCTCTTAAAAGTATTGTCAACCGCGGTTTAAAGCGTGCTTTCGATATTGCAGTCTCGTCGTTGTTTCTTTGTTTCTATCCTCTTATATACATTCCGGTAGCCGTCAGCATAAAACTGAGCTCTCCGGGCCCCGTGTATTTCAAGCAGGAGCGCACAGGTTACCGCGGTCGTTCTTTCAAATGTTTCAAATTCCGTACAATGCGTGTCAATGCCAGCGCTAATGACACACAGGCCACCAAGGATGATCCCCGAAAGACACGCGTGGGTGATTTTCTGCGTCGAACATCCATCGACGAGCTTCCGCAGTTCATAAACGTATGGCGCGGCGATATGTCGATAGTTGGTCCGCGTCCCCATATGCTTGCCCATACCCGTGCCTATTCGCAGATTATCGACAGCTACATGGTGCGCCACGCCATAAAACCCGGAATCACGGGATGGGCGCAAGTAAACGGCTACCGCGGATTAACCGATCAACTTTGGAAAATGGAGCGTAGGGTCGAGCATGATGTATGGTATATTGAAAACTGGACCTTTCTGCTGGATTTAAAGATAATTGTGCGTACGATAATCAACGCATTCTCGGAAGACAAAAACGCTTTCTGACACCGATATGCTCACAATCTACAAGGCGTCGGCAGGCTCTGGAAAGACTTTTACCCTCGCATACGAATATATAAAAATGCTTCTGGGTCTTAAAGACAGGGAAAACAGCCGCTATGTTCTCAATAGTGACAAATATTCTCCGTCAGGACGCCGTATTCCCGGACGTCATGCCGCTTTGCTCGCCATAACCTTCACCAACGCCGCAACTGACGAGATGAAGGGTCGCATAATTCGTCAGCTTGACGCACTTTCCGGTAAAAATCCGGCCTGTACCACCCCATATACCGAAATGCTTGTCAGGGAATTCGGTTGCACTGTATCGGAACTTCAGGAGGCGGCCGCGGAAGCCCTGTCTGAGCTGTTGTATGATTTCAATTCATTCAATGTAAGTACTATCGACAGTTTTTTTCAGACTGTGTTGCGTACTTTTTCGCGCGAGATAGACCATCAGGGCGACTATGAGCTATCGCTTAATTCCGAAGATGCCATACGTCAGACTATGGCGCTTACTCTTGACGAACTCAATTATACGACGACTCTGGAGTCGGAACGTATGCTCGCGTGGATAGAGACTCTGGTGATGGATAATGTGGCCGCAGGACAGACATATAATTTCTTCAATCGCAGGGGTTCGTTGCTCAATGGTCTCGCCAAGGCGATGAAATTCGCGATGAACGAGGAATATTATGCCGGTTCCGACGCTATAGAAGCCTATCTCGAGAACCCCGCAAGAATTCAGGCTTTCCGTAAAGAGTTGATATCGCGCATAAGCACCGTATATGCTCCTGCACGTGACGCCGCCCGGAAGCTGAAAGATTTTTGTCGCGCCATTGGTGCCGATACTTCGGTTTTCAAGAGCATAGGATCGCGAATCGACGCCACTGCCGCCGGCAGGAAGCTTAAAAGCGGCGACCTTGGTGTCAAAGCTTTCAAGGAGCCGGTATTCGAATTGTCTGTGTTTTTTACGAAAGCGAATATAAAAGACTATGGCGAAAGTGTCCTTGCCGGCTGTATGCCCGACATTGAGATTTTCTGCACCGAGCTGCCGAAAGCTGTGCGTATGCAGGCATTTTACAAAGCTCTTGTCAGTGCAGTGGATTTTCTCGAATTTATCGGAATCGCCCGCAAGAAACTCGAGGAATATCTCCGCGAAGGCAATCAGGTACTGATTTCTGACACAGGAGAGCTTCTGAGCCGCATAATAAGTGATGTGGAGATGCCCTTCATATACGAACGTATGGGGATGAAGCTTACCAATCTGCTTATCGACGAGTTCCAGGATACATCGCGTATGCAATGGCATAATCTGAAACCACTTGTGGGAAACAGTCTCGCTTCCGACAACGATTGCCTGATTATCGGTGATGAAAAGCAGGCGATCTATCGTTTCCGCAATTCCGACAGCGAAATACTGGGCTCACAGGTGCAGACCGTGGATTTTCCCGATAAACATATATTGCGTGGGCACACGGAGAAAGACAATACCAATCACCGCAGTGCCGGCGACATAGTGCGTTTTAATAATGCTCTGTTTTCTGCCATCGACCTTGACAAAGAGCATTATGCCAATGTCATTCAAGGTATAGATCCGCGGCTCGATAAAATCGGAGCATATATCAAACTTCATTTTTCGCAGAACGACAATATAGTAGCCGTACTTGAGGAGACCGCCGTCGATATTCTGCGGCAGCACGATGCCGGATACAAGTGGCGCGACATAATGATTCTCGTCCGTACCAGGTCGGAGGCCGGAAAAGTTGTCGATTTCATGACTACCGTGCATCCTGAAATAGAGCTGTTGTCGTCGGAAGCTCTTCTTTTGAGTAGCTCGGCATCAGTAAGAGCGATAGTGAGCATGCTGAAGCTCATATCGCGTTCCTATTCCGGGAAAAAAGCAACAAAAGGCGACGATGCACCCGTGTATGCCTCCCGGAGTGATATCGCCCTGATGATAACCCGTTTCAACCATTATTCATCCGATGGTTTTACCGACGATGAGGCGCTGCGCATGGCGCTCAGTGAGAGTGCGGAGGCATCCGAACCGCTGAAAGAAGGCGTTGACATAATCCGTGGAGAGAATCCGGCCAACCTCGTGGCACTTATGGAAGCTGTAATAGCACACCGTCTTACTCCTGAGATGCGACGTGACGAGTATGCTTATATTGCAGCCCTTCAGGATCTGGCGATAAAGCATCTCGAGGGCGCGGACCCTTCGCTTGCCTCTTTTCTCGACGCCTATGACAGAAATGAATCCGAATGGGCCATAAAGGCGCCGGCCGATCTCGACGCCGTGCAGGTTATGACAGTACATCGTTCAAAGGGGCTTGAACGGCCATGCATCCATCTGCCGTTTGCCGATTGGGAGTTGTATCACAGCACAAATTCACTGTGGGTGCCGGCCGGGGAACTCGCGGAAAAGTATGGTTTCGACCCGGCGATAGTACCTCCGATGTTTCGCGTAGATGTCAGCGACAGTTCGCCTCTGACGGATGAAGAGCTGTCGCCGTTCTATGGCGCCATTGCATCCGATCGCAAGGCTGAGATAATCGACAACCTGAATGTGACATATGTCGCATTCACACGTGCTTCGCGTGAGCTTGTCGCTCATGTGCGTATGTGCCGCAACGGGCGATATATCAGTCAGATGCTCTCTGACGCGTTCCAAAAGATCCTTGATGAAGGAGCTCTGCCGTTCGAACTTGTCACGCCGGCACCCGAAGAAAGTGGCGGTGAAATGGCGCAGGATGAAAGATACTATATTCTCGGAGCGCCTACGGCTCCTGCCGGAGTGGAGAGTGCCGGCTCGAACATGCTCGTTGCCGATGAATACAAAGTAGTATTCCGAGACGATACCCGGGAGCTTGTCAGCATCGACGATGTCTTTGCGCCGGACGACGAGACGGGCGACGAACAGTGCAAAGAGATTGCAGATTCTGTGCGCCCATTTACAGGAATACCTGAAATGCTCGAGGCCGGGCGCCGCGGCACAAACCTTCACGCTGTGTTGGCGTCGATGAAGACTCTTGCCGATCTCGACCGCGCCCTTGGACGCATGGCGGTGCGTATGGCTGTCGGAGAGGACGAGATGGCTGAATACCGCGCTGAGCTTTGCAAGGCTTTTACAAATGCCGGAGAGACGGCCCGTATGTGGTTTGAACCCGAAAACAAGGTGTATGCAGAGCGCTCGTTCTACGATGCTGCCACAGGAGAGACTATGCGTCCCGACCGCATAGTTTTGCGCCCAGACGGAACGGTTATGATTGTGGATTATAAGTTTACGAGCGAGGCGCGTGCCTCGCATCGCCGCCAGGTTGCCGAATACAAAAGGGTTGTCACTGCACTCGGATATGACAGAACGGATGCTTTTCTTTGGTATCCTCTCCTTGATAAGATAATAAAAGTATAGAAACCGACGTTAGATGAATATGCAGATGAATCGAATCCTCCTTTCATGCGCCATGCTCCTATGTAGTGTGGGCGCATCATTGGCTTGTACAAGCCTTATCGCTACTCCCGGGGCTACAGTCTCGGGCAGTTCTATGGTGACTTACGCTGCCGACAGTCATACCCTCTATGGAGCATTGGCGTCGCAACCCGCAGCAGACCATCCAAAGGGTGCCATGCGCAAGGTCTACGACTGGGATACCGGTGTTTATCGTGGCGAGATTCCCGAAGTGGCGCATACATATGCCACTGTAGGGAACATGAACGAGCACGGTCTGACAATCGCAGAGAGTACTTTCGGCGGCCGTCCGGAACTCGAAGGCTCCGGAACTATCGATTACGGCTCGCTGATATATATCACTTTGCAGCGCGCTAAAACAGCGCGCGAGGCTATCGATGTGATGACATCGCTAGTACGCGACTATGGCTACGCTTCCGAAGGCGAGTCATTCTCCATCGCCGACCCGGACGAGGTATGGATTATGGAGATGATTGGCAAAGGAAAAACCGATAAAGGTGCCGTATGGGTGGCGCGCCGCGTTCCCGACGGTTATATCAGCGGCCATGCAAACCATCCTCGCATACACACTTTCCCGCTCAAAGATCCCGAGACTCTTTATTCGCCCGATGTAATCAGTTTCGCCCGTAAGCAGGGATATTTCAGCGGAAAGGATAAGGATTTTGATTTCTCGCGTACGTATGCCATCACCGACAACGGCGCTGTCCGTGGCTGTGATGCGCGGGTGTGGAGTTATTTCCGCCGTTTCACATCTCCGGAAGAGATGGATAAATATACTCCGTGGATTATGGAAGCCAAGGGTGAGCCGTTTCCGCTGTGGGTGAAACCGTCGGAAAAACTTTCCGCCGACGACCTCAAATGGATGATGCGCGATCATTTCGAAGGCACTCTGCTCGACATGACAAAGGATATCGGTGCGGGCGCATATGACGTGCCTTATCGCTGGCGACCGATGACATTTACCGTCGACAGCGTGGAATATGTGCATGAACGTGCCATCGCCACGCAGCAGACGGGCTTCTCATTTGTGGCAGATATGAACGGCAAACGTCATGATGCCATGAAAGGCGTGCTGTGGTTCGGAGTCGATGATGCCAACACTTGTGTGTATGTGCCTGTGTTCAATTCCAATACGGTAGTTCCCAAGTCGCTCGACGAAAAGACGGCCGACCTTCTCACTCTTTCGTGGGATGCCATGTTCTGGGTGAACAACTATGTGGCCAATCAGGCTTATAACCGTTACAGTCAGATGATTCCCGATATCCGACGCGTGCAGTCCGCTCTGGAGAACAAATATACGGCACAAGTGGCGGAAGCGGAGAAAGCTGTGGCATCCATGGACTATGACAAGGCCCGCGCTTATCTCAACAATCTTACTGTTGCCGCAGCCGAGGGAACGACAGCGGATTACAAGAAACTCGGCGATTTCCTACTTGTGAAATTCCTCGATGGAAACATCAAGGCCGAAAAAGATGGCGTTTTTGAACGCACGCCCGAAGGGATGCCCGCACGTCCGACTTTTGGCGGGTATAACGACCGTTATTTCCGCTCCATTGTCGATGAGGCCGGTCCGCGTCTTCGTCTGGAGAATCCTGAATATTGATTATGAATCTCGCGGCTCTGAGCTGCGGCAATTATATGTTTTATGGAAAAAATTGAAAAAGGAAAATATTTCGAGATAGCATACAAACTTTTCCGTGTCAATTCCGATGGCACCGAGACACTCGTCCACGAGGTAGAGGCTTCCGATCCCGACCGTGCCATCGAAGGTCTCACAATGGGCTTTGTAGAGGCACTCGACAGGCAGCTTCTCGGTAAGGCTGCCGGCGACAAGTTCGATTTCATCGCCGCTCCTGAAGAAGCTTTCGGTCCCTATACCGAGGAAGATATATTCACTATTCCCCGTGAGCGCATGACTGTGGAGGGGAAATTTGACGAGGAAATGTTTGTTCCGGGAGCTCTTATTCCTCTTATGACTCCCGACGGTTATCGTATCGACGGCACTGTGGTGCGTCTGACGCCCGATTCTGTTGTTCTCGACCTCAATCATCCGCTTGCCAAGGATAGGGTACACTATGTGGGCGAGGTTATTGTTGTTCGCAATCCGACTCCGGAGGAACTGCAGCCGGCCGAAGGCTGTGGATGTGGCGGTGGTTGCCATTGCGGCGACAACTGCGGCGACGGCTGCGGATGTGACCAAAAAGAAGGCAGTGGATGCTGTGGCTGCAATTAATCGTTTTCTGTTGTGATTGAAGCACGGAACATAAGGAAAAGCTTTGGCAAACTTACCGTTCTAAAAGGTATAGATCTTGATATTGCCGACGGTCGTGTGAGTACCATTGTCGGTCCCAGCGGAGCAGGTAAGACGACGCTGTTGCAGATTCTCGGAACCCTTTCGGCGCCGGATGATGTGGAGGGCGTATGTTTGGCATACGACGGCATGGACGTCACCGGGCTGCCCGACAGGAAGCTGTCGGCATTCCGCAACCGCAATATCGGATTTGTCTTCCAGTTTCATCAGCTTCTGCCCGAGTTTTCCCTTGTGGAAAATGTGGCCATGCCGGCGTTGATTGCAGGTCGCGACCGCAAAAAGGCCTTCGATGATGCGGTTGCGCTCCTGGAGCGCCTCGGTCTTGCGGAGCGTGCGGCACACCGTCCGTCTGAACTTTCGGGCGGAGAATGCCAGCGTGCAGCTGTGGCAAGGGCGTTGATAAACAAACCCAAGGTTATTCTTGCCGATGAGCCGTCGGGCAGTCTCGACAGTCGTAACCGTGCGGAGCTTCACCGTCTTTTTTTCAGTCTACGCGATACGATGGGTGCTACATTTGTCATTGTCACTCACGACGAAGGTCTTGCAAAGGATTCCGATACTGTCATCCGTATGGCAGACGGACGGATTGAAGATATTGTAAATAATTGAAAACAAAAAATATAACCAAATATTGATAATGAAACTGAAATATCTCTTAGGCCTCCTGCCTGCTCTCTTTCTTCTCGCCTCATGCAATAGCAGCAATAGCGGCGACGGCGATATTATCTGTCTCGATATTGCCACTCTTGAGGGTAACGGTGATGCCGGCTCGATTTTTTCGCTCCAGCAATCGGCCGATTCTCCACTGATAACTCTTTTGTCGAAGCAACAGCTCGATCCCAAGAGCTACACCGTTGGCACACGTGTAATCATACAGTACATCCCGCAGAACAATCAGCCCTACACCAGCGGCAACATCAACATTCTTGCAGCCTCCAATACTCTTGGAGAAGGCAAGCCTGCTACGGAAGGTACCGCCGTGGATAACGGTAACTGGTCGTCGGCCAAAATCGATGCCCGTACCATATGGCGCACCGGAAAGTATCTGAATCTCCAGTTCCAGGCTGAGAGTGCCGGCGACCCCAGGGAATACAAGCTCGTATTCGATACCGCGACTCTCGACAGCGACTATCCCACAGCGCATTTCCTGTTTCACGGTTCAGTCGGAAGTCTTGCGCAGACCTATGTGTTTTATGCCTCATATGATATTTCGGCTATTTGGAATCGTTCAGGAATCAAAGGTATAAAGGTTTTCTATAAAGACCGCAATTCAGTGTCCGACACGGACTCCCAGGTGACTATAGTTAAAGAAAAATCAGAATTAACCCCTACAGAATAAGAAAAAAACATTATGGAAAAGAACAATAATCCTCAGGAAATCAAAGTTGAACTCTCTCCCGAAGTAGCTGCCGGCCAATACTCCAATCGTGCGTTCATCAGTCACGGCGCCGGCGAATTCTTTTTCGATTTCATCTCTCTTACACCCAATATGCCCCATGCCAAGGTGCTCAGCCGCATTGTCATGACTCCAGAGAACGCAAAAAATCTTCTGTTCGCTCTCCGCGACAACGTTCAGCGCTATGAACAGACTTTCGGAGAAATCAAGCCCACACGTCCCGTCAATCCTCCCACAGGCAATGGCGGTATCCCCAATCCTTTCGAAGCATAAATAATTGTTCAGATTATGAAATCGCACAATCTCTGCATCTATAACTCGATGAGCCGCTGCAAAGAGCGTTTCACCCCACTGCACGACAATATGGTGGGGATGTACGTGTGCGGCCCTACTGTCTACGGCGACGGACATCTCGGACACGCCCGTCCGGCAATAACATTCGATGTCGTTTACCGCTACCTCACACATCTGGGGTACAAGGTGCGATATGTCCGAAATATCACCGACGTAGGCCATCTCGAGCACGATGCCGACGAGGGCGAGGACAAAATTGCAAAGAAAGCGCGTCTGGAGCAACTCGAACCGATGGAAGTGGTGCAGTATTATCTCAACCGCTATCACCACGATATGGAGCGTCTCAATGTGTTGCCGCCGTCGATAGAGCCACATGCGTCAGGCCATATCATCGAGCAGATAGAGTATATCAAGACTATTCTCGATGCCGGATATGCCTATGTAAGTGAGGGTTCCGTATATTTCGATGTACCCAAGTTCAACGCCGATTTCGGCTACGGCAAGCTTTCCGGCCGAAATATCGAAGAACTCCTTGCCACTACGCGCGAGCTTGACGGTCAGTCGGAGAAACGCAATCCCACCGACTTTGCCCTTTGGAAGAAAGCTGCCCCCGAGCATATCATGCACTGGCCGTCGCCATGGAGCGAAGGCTTCCCCGGATGGCATCTCGAGTGTTCCACCATGAGCGAGAAATATCTCGGCACGCAGTTCGATATCCACGGTGGCGGAATGGATCTCAAGTTCCCTCATCATGAATGCGAAATCGCTCAGTCGGTGGCACATAATCATGCTCCGGCAGTCCGCTACTGGATGCACAACAACATGATTACCATCAACGGGAAGAAGATGGGCAAGTCTTTGGGCAATTTCATAACTCTCGAACAGTTCTTTACCGGCGAACATCCCCTGCTTGCGCAGGCATATTCGCCCATGACAATACGTTTCTTCATCCTACAGGCACATTACCGCGGCACAGTCGATTTCAGCAATGAGGCATTGCAGTCGGCTCAGACCGCTCTCGGGCGTATGCTCGACGGATACCGCCGCCTACAGGATTTGAAAGCTTCCGACGAATCGACTATCGACGTGAGCAATCTTGAAAGCCGCGCCTACGAGGCTCTTGACGATGATCTCAACACGCCTGTGCTTATCGGTATCCTTTTCGATGCCGTACGCATGATAAATCAGGTTAAGGACGGCAATGCCAAGGCTTCGCAGGCCGATATCGATTTCCTTAAAGGCTTTATGCAGACTTTCCTTATCGACATTCTCGGAATCCGTCCGGAGGCCGATGGTGCATCCGATGAAAGCAGCCTCAAGCCATATCGCGAGGCTGTCGATCTTCTCCTGCAGATTCGTTCCGAGGCCAAGAGCCGCAAGGACTGGGCCACCTCGGATCTTATCCGCAACCGCATGGCCGAGATGGGCTTCACCGTCAAAGACACCAAGGACGGCGTAGAGTGGAGCGTATAAGAATATACCGCCACAGAGAGCCGCGCCTGCCGCAATAGAAGCCGCTTCGCGTGCCATCGTTTTGTCGCATCCGAATCCACGTGAAGATGGTTGGTGCAGCATCCGAAGCCGCGTTAGCGGCGGTCGTTCTGTAGGCCCGGGCTGTGTGTCTTGCCCGGGTCTACAAAACTATCATCGTTACGCGGTTTCTGTTGCGCAATCCATTCCCGATGAATTGGACGCTTCGGTCGCGGGTTGCGGATTATATCATTCTGACGTGGATTTTGTCGCTGATATATAAAGCGTGTACATCGTATTGTCGATATTGACTTTCTTGTGATTGAATTCAAGTCTCCCGGTCTTGGAAACGGTTATAGTTGCCTCCGGTAGATTGTCGATTGAAAGCAGATAGCCGCCTTTTTTATTACGGGTTACAGTGTATGTCAGTACGCCGTCGAAGAAATCCTCACCGCTCTCGATAACCCTTACTTTGACGTGGCTCTTGTCGATGCGCTCGATTACCACGCTGATTTCAGGATAGTTCTCATCGATGGTCTTTCCTACAAGCAGTTTGCCTGTGCCATTGTATGTGCCGGAGATTGTTTTTGCGAAATCCGAGCGATTTTTCTTCGCTTTTGAGCCTGATTCCGTTTGCGTGCTTATCTCTTTTCCCGAACTTGCTTTTTTACGTCCGGATGCAGATGGCGCAGGTAGTGTCGTTGCACCTTTGGGAGGATTGGGATGGAGAAGGTTCGCGGAAAGATGCGGCATCTCAAATACCTGCTTCTTATCATATCCGAAATTATAGTCATAGGCTGTCTGACCTAATCTTGCCTGGGCTGGAGCACCGAAAGCTACTCCGACACCTGCAGTACCGGCTCCAATACCGAAAACAAGACCGAATAAATCTGAACTTTCTTCATCGCCTTGTGAATTGGCGGCAAGCATGGCAATCGTACCGATTATTGCTCCGGTAACGCCGATAGATGCTAAAGTATATCCGGCGTATAAAGATATTTTGGTGCCAGCATGCGATGCATAATGATAATCCAGACCGAAGGGTATATATAGATTTGAATTTTCCGGTTTTGCATACATATAGCCGCAGTACATGTCTGACGGGATTTCTATTTTGGCTGATTCTCCTGAAGCGGTAGCCGCAGGTGTCATGAGATTGTCAGGAGTGTATAGTTTTGTTCCCTGCGGAGCGCGTACAGCGAATTTCTCGGTGGTGGAGCATGCCGTTGAAGATATAAGCAAAGCAAGGATAAGTATATGGTTTATTATTTTCATAATGCGGAAAGACAGATGGTTTATTGATAGTCTATTAGGGAACCGCGTACGCAGTTGTCGTAAATATTATCATGTGTAATGAATTCTCCCATTACATCCAACGTTTCTTCTTTTATGTCGTTTGGAAGCAGGAACATATACATGTTCTCGGCGAGAGCGTCGGGCTTCTTGGCGTAAATTTCATAGAAAGCCTTGCTTACTTTTTTGTTTACCACAGGCTGGTTGATATTCGAGCTTACATAAAACTTGGTTACAAGTTTCTCGAAAGTATTTCCGTCGTCGAGGGAATATGTGACACATACACTGAATTGCAATTCCGCGTTTTTAGGATTTGAGTCGATGACATTCGGCAGATATGCTCCTAAGAATCCTACACCGGCAATTTCGTAGGCTTTCGACATGGCGACGCTGCCCTTAGGTCCTATATGAACAAGCGGTTGGTCTGTGATTGCGACGGAGTTCTGCCGATACACACCGTCGGTAGTGGCCGAGCCAAGCGTGGTTGCACCCATGAGCGAGCCGAGAGGGCCTCCGAGACCGAGTATGCCGGCAATCGCACCGAGATTGAACGATGCCGACGAGGTCTCCGAGTGGAAATCGCCGGTCGTGGTGGTATATGTGTTGGGGTCGTAATACGACACGGACTTTCCGCCCGGCATTATTACGAAGGATTTTGTCTGGTCGAGTATGAGAATCTCTGAGGTGAGATTATAGACAACCGGCTGCATCTTGCCGTCCTTGTTGAAAAAATACTCGACGGCGATTTTGGCCTCTGGTGGAATGGATGTCGGTTGTGCGAAATCTGTGCGCAGAGACTGGTAACAGACTTTCGGAACCGTCAGCTTTCCGGATGTGCAGCTGCATAGTGCCAGAGCCGGAAGCAATAATCCTAAACAAACGCGTAGGTTCATAATGATTGGTTTGGCCAATCCCGCGCCTGCTTGGCATTATAATGGATAAAAAGAAGCGTGGAACGGGCATCAGTTTATCTTAACCGAGGCATCGCCAAACGCCCGCTGCGAAATAAACAGACCTATCCCACGCCGTATCGGATATCATGCCACAGGTGTGGCCGGGATATACGAACGACATGAGCGCTTAATGGCTGTTTACCCTTCGCAGTATGAAATTGGCGATTTCCGGTTAAAGGATAAAGCTAAAAACGCTTCATAAACAATATGTAAGGAATCCCCTCCGGGAATTCCGATGGCAAAGGTATTAATTATTTTGCAATTGTGAAATTAAAAAAACATGCCGGCAGGGCTCTTTCATTTACATTGCGCATATGCTGCTGCAACAGGAGCGGCAGAGCCGCGGTAGTTGTTTAGGCACGGGTAAAACCCGTGTTACATATGCCCGGATATATAGAGAGCCGCGTCAGCGGCGGCACAGTGTCGCCGCTGACGCGGCTCATTGAGGGTGGGCGGCGATATACCCGGGCTGCGTGCCTTGCCCGGGCCTATACAACTGTCGCCGCTCTGCGGCTCAGAGTTTGGTGTTCAAATTCTCGCAAAATTTCACAAATTGGTAATTTAGATTTCAAAGCACTTATAAAAGAGCCGTGACATGCCGGTGATGCCGCTGCGGACACACATTGCGTATATCCGCCCGTGTGCGGTAACTTGCATCAGACAAACAGCAGGATGAGAATCTGTGCGAGTACGACGCGCGAGAACATGCCGATGGGGTAGACGGTGGCGTATGCCACGGCGGCGTTGTCGCCCGGGATGGTGTCGTTGGCGTAGTCGAGTGCCATGGGGTTTGCCATGGCGCCGGAAAGCATGCCGCAGGCTGTGCCGAAATCGAGTTTGGAGCGTCGCACGGCGAGTATAATCATGATGATGCTCGGCACAGTGGTGACGATGAATCCGAGGGCTATCCACAGCAGGCCGTTGCCGTTTGTGATGGTGTCGACGAAACCTGCGCCGGAATCAAGCCCGAGACATGCGAGGAACAGCGACAGGCCTATGCCGCGGAGCATAAGATTGGCGCTGCGGGTGGTGTAGGTTACGATGTGCATCCGCGGGCCGAAAAAGCCTATAAGGATTCCTACGATGATAGGACCGCCGGCAAGACCGAGTCGCACGGGCACCGAGATACCCGGCAGCATTATGGGAACGGAGCCTAAAAGAAGGCCGAACAGCAGCCCTATGTATATTGCGGCGAGGTTTGGGTCGGTTAGTTTTGTGCTGACATTACCGACTACTTTGGCGACTTTCTCGACTTGTTCCTCGCGGCCTACGACGGTGAGCCGGTCGCCGAGCTGAAGCACGAGGTTTGGTGACGCCAGGAGTTTGACGCCGCTGCGCAGCACTCGCGTGATGTTGATGTCATAATCGTGGCGGAGATGGAGGGAGCCGAGTTTGCGACCGTTCAGTTCCGGTTTGCTGATTACGATATGGCGTGAAATAAGTTTGCGGTCTATCTTGTCCCAGTCGATTTTTCCGGTATTCCAGTCGCGGTTTTCCTGTCGGCCGAAGAGAAGAGTAAGAGCTTCAACATTCTTGTCGTTGGTGATTACGAGCAGTTTATCTCCCTCTGCGAATTGCGTCGTGGAGTGGGGTATCGATACCTCGCCGCCACGCCATAAGCGCGAGACGATAAAATCAACCGCAGTCACGCGGGCGACCTCCTGAATCGTCTTTCCGAATACAGCCGGGTTCTCCACAATGAAAGTGGCTATATATGTGTGGTCGTTGTTGTGGCCATTCCCTTCGGTGATGTCCGAAGGTCTGATAAAGAATCTGCGAGCTATTATTATCGCAAGAATGACGCCAACAACGCCGAGAGGATAGGTGACGGCACAGCTAAGCGCAAGTCCGCCCGACGATATTCCGAGTTGCTCGAGAGCCTGTTGGGCTGCGCCGAGTGAGGGTGTGTTCGTTGTCGCTCCTGCAATGATACCTACCATGTCCGGCACCGGCACGCTGAAGCCGTAGGCCAGTCCCAGAGCGGTGAGCGTACCGAGGAATATGGTGGCGAGGCCGAGCATGTTGAGCTTCACACCCCCTTTGCGGAAAGAGCTGAAGAATCCCGGACCGACCTTCAGACCGAGTTCATACACGAAAAGCGCCAGCCCGAAGCTTTCGGCGAAACTGAGCATCGCAGGGTCGATCGACAGACCGAGCTGCCCTGAGATGATACCCGAGAAGAAAACCCAGGTAAACCCCAGCGAGATACCGGCGACACGGATTTTACCAAGTCCGAGGCCTGCCGCGATGATAAGGGAGATTACAATCACAGCCTGTACCGGACTTTGCTCGAATAATATATAGCGAAGCCAATCCATGCTGCAAAATTACTGCTTCCCGCCCAATTATCCGCCATTATGACATGATATTCTTCCGGAGTCCCTTGCAAAGGAACCCCAATTCTATTTCAATTGGCATTCTGATTGTTTCCCGGGGAAATATTTCATGAATCAAAATTAATTAATAACTTTGCGCGTAGATACGGCTGAAAACCGTCGGTTATAAAGGCTTTTGAAGAGCAGAAGCCCACGACAGGGAGGGTCGGGATCACATTTATGGTAAAAGCGTTACAATGGCGCTTTGTTCATGACAGCTTGAAACTTCGCAACTTTCAATTCATAATTCGTAGTCACGGACAAACGCAATTGTAGGCGTTCATGGGTATGTTCATATACCGGCTTCATCTTTGTTGAAAAGGTGGTCGGCACATGTTACATATATGCGTGGGCTTCTACAATTGCTCGTTTCGACTACGAAGGGCAATTGCGAAGGCCTCAAGCTGCGGAACGGGCAATATGGTACGGTTCCCACGCTTTTCTTTTCAAATATCATTATCATCAATATCGGCTTAGGGAACCGGGCGGTTTAGAAGTTGCGCCCGACACGTATATCAGGGATTCTACAATGAAGAAAATATTTGCCCTAATGCTGATAGCCCTTGTGCTGTCGCCAATCGTGGCTTTTGCCCAGAAAGACAAAAAAGGGCAGCCTGTATTTCGTGAAGCGAGTGCCCGCGAAGCTGCTCCCAACATGGCGGTGTTTGTCTTTCCTCAGATTTGCGACCTTAAAATGATTTCAACCACGCGTGTGGATTATGGCCCTTACGATTTCGCACTCGCAAATGACCTGAAAGGTGGTTTGGATAAAGCTGAGATTATTAACGTACAGACACAAGCGCTTCAGAAGGCTTGTCAGTTGTCCGGCGCAGACCTTATAATCGAGGCTCTTTACACCACAACAGTTTATGAAAAGGATACCAAGACAATATGGGTGTCTCTTTCAGGATATCCGGCAAGTTATGTGAATTTCCGTTCGCTGTCGGACAAAGATCTTGAGATGATAAAAGTTCTATATCCTCATGGAGTGGAACGCGTTCAGGATCAGAATCAGGGCTACATTGTTACCACTGCTGTACAAGGAGCCAAATAAGTGTCGGAAATGTTTATTAAACTCCAACCATTCTCAAAATGAAAAAGTATATCTTTATCGCACTTGCCATGCTGGTGGCAGTAAGCGCACAGGCACAGGTGCGTACCAGTCGCACGTTCATCAAGACAAAGAGCCGCACAGAATGGATTATACGTGCAGGCGTAAGTTTCAATAGTCTTACGGGGATAAAGAATCCGCTTGAAGGAACAGGCTATGAATCTGATTTCTCGGCAGGTTCCAGAACCGGGTTTGATGTGGATTTCGGCTTCAACAAATATTTCGGACAGTCGAATTGCTACTGGGGTATGGAGCTTGGTGTGGCTACACGCGGTGCTTCTATAAAAAAGTTTGATGATGAATATCAGTTTGATGCCTATAATGTAAAGTATTCGCCATTCACGCTGGGTTATAAAATCCCGATTGGCGACAATTTTCGTGTAGATCCTCATGTCGGGCTATATGCGTCCTACGACTTTACTATAGCAGACAATTCTTCAGATGAAGATTTTGAAAACAGATTCGATGTCGGCTTACAATTCGGTGTGGGATTGTGGTTCAAGAAGATTAATCTGGATTTTATGTACCAGATAGGTTTTGTTGACTCCAATCCTTGTTACTATGATTATTCGAGACATTATGACGAATATCTAAGTGGTGGTAAGACGGGCAACTTTGTCATGCGTCTCGGCTATGCATTTTGATAGTACTCTACGATGAACTGCAGATACTACTTTATATTTGCTATGCTTTTTGCTCTGGCGGCAATGCCGTCAGAAGCAAAGAAGCCGACTGAGCCGGAAATCGACCTTGTGACATGGGCGCGCCAGCAAAGCGAGCAGATGCCGGCGGAAATTGACGGTATTCGGATATTCCGCCCTAACGACAAGGATGCGGACGGCAAGATTCGGGTGACCGGATTTATGGATTTGCCCGGAGTTGACACCTCTCATGGATTCACGGCGGCATATGTAGCCGTTGCAGACCGGTTGAACCCGGAAACAGACGAGGTGCAGACTGTTGATTATGACAACCGCCGATTCGTAGTATATCGGGAAATTGTTGATGGAGATGGAAAGGATGCGGCAATCTATCGATTTACCACTGCCTGTCAGTTCACTGACGGCATGATGACTTTTTCTTCTTACGACATCAATATCGAGTACAAGGAAAAAGGTCTGATACCCCGTAAACTCAATATTGAGAAAATGAAGCCGGCGACTAACGAACGTCATAAGCAACTTGTCGAGGGCTTCTCAACGGCAAATTCACGGTCGCTCGACGAAGTGGTGAAATATATTGTTGGCAACAAAGATATCGCCGTCGCCCATTGGGACGAGATAAAGCAGGGAAAAGTCGTAAAAGGAATGAATGAAGCTGAGGTAAAACTAATTGGCGGAGCGCCGCGCAGCGTCAACCGGTCCGGCGACCGTATCCAGTGGATGTACTCCAACGATTTCATCGTAATCTTCTCCGACGGCATAGTTACGAATGTTATCCAATAACCTGTTATCCTTATATTTAGAAGAGTCCGGAAAGCCGCAAGGCATCCGGATTTCTTTTTTTCGTGATTTTGCTGAAAAGGAATTTTTTTGCTACATTTGCGGATTGAAAATCAAACCGATATGAAGCGTACAAAAATTTCAGATATTTTCGACCCGGCATTAATAGGTAGCGAGGTCGACGTCAAAGGCTGGGTCCGTACCCGCCGCGGCAACAAAAACGTTCAGTTCGTCGCTCTCAACGACGGTTCTACTGTGCGTAATTTGCAGATAGTGTTCGATTTGTCGCGTTTCAGCGATGATATGCTTCGTCCCGTCACTACCGGCTCGTCGATTCATGTCACCGGTAAACTCGTGGAGAGCATGGGAAAAGGTCAGTCCTGCGAGGTGCAGGCTGATACTCTTGAGATTTACGGCACCGCCGACCCCGAGACTTATCCGTTGCAGAAAAAAGGCCACACTCTGGAATTTTTACGTGAGAAAGCCCATCTCCGTCCCCGCACCGCCACTTTCGGAGCCATACTCCGCGTGCGCAGCGCTCTCGCTTTCGCAATCCATAAATTTTTCCAGGAGAAAGGTTTCTTCTATCTCAACACCCCGCTTATCACTGCCAGCGACTGCGAAGGTGCCGGTGCGATGTTTCAGGTGACGACTCTTCCGCTTAATAATCTCCCGAAGAACGAGGACGGTTCCATCGATTATACAAAGGATTTCTTCGGCAAGCCCACCGCGCTTACTGTCAGCGGCCAGCTTGAAGGTGAGCTTGGCGCCACGGCTCTTGGTGCTATCTACACTTTCGGCCCCACATTCCGCGCTGAAAACTCCAATACTCCGCGTCATCTCTCCGAATTCTGGATGATTGAACCTGAAATGGCGTTCTATGATATTCAGGACAACATGGATCTGGCCGAAGAATTTGTAAAATATTGCATTCAATATGCTCTCGACAATTGCCGCGACGATATAGATTTCCTTGCCGAGCATTTCGACCCGGAACTTGTGAAGCGTCTCGAATTCGTGCTTCACAACGATTTCGTACGCCTTACCTATACCGAAGGCGTGGAGATTCTCAAGGCCGCCAAGAAAAAATTCGAGTTTCCCGTCGAGTGGGGTATCGACCTCCAGAGCGAGCATGAACGTTACCTCGTGGAAGAGCATTTCAAGAAGCCTGTAATTCTCACCGATTATCCGCGCGATATCAAGGCATTCTACATGAAGCAGAACGACGACGGCAAGACAGTACGTGCCATGGACGTCCTGTTCCCGAATATCGGCGAAATCATCGGCGGCAGCGAACGCGAGGCCGACTATGACAAGCTTCTCAAACGCATCGAAGAGCTCAATATCCCGATGAAGGATATGTGGTGGTATCTCGACACCCGCCGCTTCGGTACGGTGCCTCACAGCGGATTCGGACTCGGTTTCGAGCGCCTTGTGCTTTTCGTTACCGGCATGACGAACATCCGCGACGTCATCGCCTTCCCGCGTACGCCCAACAACGCTGAATTTTAATCTTCGACATCGGTGCTTACACCGGTGCATTGCATAGCGCTCCGCACGGTGCGGCTCAGCGACAGCAAGAATCTGTTGTCGGTATGGAGCCGTGAGGCGGGGCGCCTGACATTTGCCGTACCTGCCGGTTCAAGTCGCGAAGCCCGCAGGCGCAGGGCTATTACCGCGCCATTGGGAACCTTCGAAGGTGTGTGCGATCTCCGGCCTGACAGAGATATTCATTCCGTACGCGACGTTATGCCCATGGCCGGTTCGGCGGTGCTCAATCCGTCGCCGTCGCATGGGATGACGGCACTTTTCCTTGCTGAGGTTCTCGACCGTCTGTTGGCTGCATGCAGTCCGGAGCCGGCGTTGAGCGATTATCTTTTTGATTCACTCGAACTTTTGCCGAATCTAAAAGGACGGGCAGCGGCGAATTTCCATCTGCTTTTCCTTTTCGGTCTTACATATTTTACGGGTATAGCTCCCGACCTCGGCGACTATGCCGGTGGAGCTGTCTTCGACCTTCGAGACGGGCGTTTCCGCCATGCGGCACCCGTGCACGGTGATTGTGTCGACGGTGTCGGCGCGCGTCTCCTCGTATTACTTGCAAACACCCCTTACAGCAAAGGCGGGCGCCTTCCCTTTGGGCGTGACGGGCGCAACAAGGCTTTGGATTTGATTCTTCATTATTATTCCCTGCACTTTGCTCCGGTGGAATCGATAAAAAGTCTCGAAATCCTCAGAGAGTTGTGATTATTGCGCCGTCACGGCGATGCGTTGCGACGCGGTCTCGTAGCTTTGGCCGTCGGAGGTGATGGTTGCGCGGTAGATGTAGATACCCCTACCTACGCGTCTGCCGGATGTATCACACAGATTCCAGGTGACAGGCATTGTCAGGAACATGTCGCTGCGGCCGGATACTGTATTGCTCCATAGTGGTTTGCCAAGCAGATTATAGACTGTTACGGTGACTGTAACGGTATTGTCGGGCTGGTTGTGGCGCAGATAGAAATTGGCCTGCGTGGAAGCCGGATTGGCATCGGTGTAAATGTCGTAGATTTTGGGAGCGAGGCTTTCGCTGACATTGAATTCTATAGTCTGTTCGGCAGAGTTGCCGGCGGTGTCCCATACCCGGAAATTGAGGGTGTGGTTGCCGGCTTCAAGATTCTCGAACGGATAGTTGATTGTCCCTTGCGGAGTGCCGTCGGGAGCCGGTATATAATAGTTGGCAATATCGGAGTATGTCTCGCGACCGTCGATGATAGCTGTTATCTGATGCCCTACACCGGCATTCGACACGTTGATGCCTACATTGTCGCTGACGGCCGCTATGAGCATCGGTGATCTGTTGACAGTGTCGCCGTTGCGGAAATCCTCGTGGTTGAGTACTAATGTGTCGATTTTAGGTGATATGACATCGTTTTCAACCGTCTCGTCGAGACCGTAGACATAAAAATCGCGGCAAAGGCCGACTGCTTCGGCATCGGTGTCGTTGTCGCATGCGTAGAGCGACATTGTTGCCGGACGGTAATTCTGTGAAAGCTCGAACGGCATGGCTACATTGAGGGTATAGCGGCCGTTGGTGATAGTTGTGGAGCCGGTGTAGACACGCTCGCCATGATCCTCGAAATTTGTCACTACTCCTTCATCGCCGCCGTTGCCTTTGGTGGTTACTGTATGTTCGGCATCGAAAATATCGACGGTGAGTACGCCGTTGAATCCGCTTAGAATGCTCCCGTCTGGAGCTGTGATGCGGCCCGATACGGTACCATTCTGCAACGCGGCAAGGATTGACGGTTCGTCGCCACTTACAGGCCGGCCGTTGATGGAGTCGACAGTTACATAGTTCGACGGCATGGCGAGGCGCAGAGCCGGGTCGCCGATAAACATATATCGCAGACGGTTTGTGTCGGAAATTGGTTCTTCCCGTTGGGAGGATGTGCCGCTGTTTTTTATTATCCTCAGGTCGTTTTTGGCGCGCCGGTACATCTCTCCGGGAGGCAGCATCAGACCATTTTCGTCGCGCTGCGCCAGAGCACGCCCTATTGCAAGCGACAGATAGGAGTTGTTGGATATATAGACCGGTCTTACCGCGCTGATGATGCCTATGCAGCCGCCGTTGCGCTCCTTGAACAGGATTTCGCCGCCACTTACGGTAGTGCCGTCGAGACGCACGAAATCACATGTGGCTGCATATATGAAGGGCCGGTATCGGAGATACATGTTGTTGAGGTCGGTATAGGAAAGCTGATGCTCGTGAGTCCAGCCTGTAGGAGATGCGTGGCCGATGAAATTCCACCATACCACACCTTCGTCAAGATATCGGAACATGCGCTTGCGGGCTTCGGGATAGACGCTGCCCTGTAGCTCGTAGGCGTCCATATAGACCTTGTTTATCATAAAAGGGTTGAGAGTTCCCATGCGTTCTATTGTCGATTCGCTGTCAAAGAGATGTGCCCCGCGGTTCTGATCGTCGGCGAGGAACATGAAGCGGTGTTTCCATGCCGAGCGGCGTTTGCCATCCGCATATTCAAGCATTTTATCGACGATATTGCGGGCCTCTTCGGCGTCTGTCACGGGGATACGGCCTATTGCAATGCTGAGCTTGTCTGTCCCCGGGTTGGAGCCTGATCCGTCGGCAAGCATGGCGAGATAGTCATCGCTGCAATATCCGGCGGTGCTGATCACCGATGCCGCCTCGCCCTCTGTCATCCAGGCCGGAACTGTGGCGAAATCCGACGCTGTGGCAGTTAGGCCTCTGTTGTCGAGGGTAATACGACCCATCAGTATGGCGTAGCGCAGAGGGTGGCCTTCGGCATTGCCCCGGTCGTAAAGCATCTTGAAAAAACGGCGGAAAGCTCCGGCATCAAGGGTGCCGGAGGAAAATTCATTATAAACCTGTTCCGGAGTCACAACATGTACTTTCAAGCTGTCGGAACTGTTGGCATGGAAATCGGCAAGACGTTTTGCCTCGGAGAAATATGTCAGCGGCGAGATGATAACCATGTCAGCACAGGGCAGCGCATGGAGATTCTGGTTGGTTACATTGCCGGCAAATGCCGGTTCCGGAAGCGTGGCGGCATCAGTCGCGGCTACATAACGGCGGCGTTTTGAAGTCCCATATTCCCAAGCTGCATGACGGTCGGTTACGGCGGATTCGATTTCGCAGATATTCTGCGGGTCGGTGACGTCCCATATAGTCGGGGCACTGACGCTGCATTCGAGCGACAGGCGGCTGTCGGAGCTGTTGAATAGAAGGTAGCCTGTCGTTGGCAAGACGAGGCGCCGGCAATAGTTGAGTGCTATGTAGTTAAGATTGGCTGATATAGGAGTCGAAGATGTCTGTAGGTTGATGCCGACGGCGAGTTTGTCGCCTGGTGTGGCTGCCAGGTCGAAAGAGTTGCGGAATATATTTGCAACCGCGCTGGCGTATTCCGCGGTAACCGGTTTTAAATCATTTGTGCCGGGCAGGGCGGCTCCGCCGGCAGTGATAATGAGACGGGAGCTGCCGCTTTTGCTCACATTGCTGACGAAACTGCACTGTAACCATGCTGTGCTGCCTCCGACAGCGTCGGTAATCGGGAATGTGAAATTCTGTGATTTATTATATCGGAAATCCTCTCCCAGAAGGGTGGGACCGGCTTCGCCGGGTGTCATTACAAGTTCGCGTTCATGTTGCACGCGTTCCATGAAAGTTTTCGTTGCATTGTTTCCTTGGTATGGTGTGGCACTGCGGGGTATCTCTCTGTGCTGTTCTCCTTCTATGAGTTCGCCGATGAAATAGTGGCCGGCGGATGAGTAGTCGTTTTGCTTGAAATAGAAATATCCGGCAGGAGAACTTTCTTCCCATTTTCCGGCACCGACGCCGTAGAATACAATGCTTCCGTCGGGGCGCTGACGAGTCTGCACCGACGGAAGATCGTCGATATAATCTTCAAGACGGAGAATATCGGGGAGACGGCGGCCTCCGTAACCACGGACGACGACTTTGGAAGGGTCGCTGAAACCCCACGATCTGAGGCGGGCGGGAGTGAGGACATAAAGACCGTCTTCCTCCACGGCAACTTTTACCCATCGACCTTCGGATAGAGCGCTTGTCGAGGTATATGTGTCGGTGGGAAAGGCTTTAACCTTTATTACCGGCAATAATGCCGCTATTATTGTGATAATGAGGTAGAAATGCTTCATAATGAGGAGTTGTGCCAAACCGTGCTTTTTTACGGATGCAGGCTGTCATTAATTCTAACGCCGTCGGTGTACTTTTATTGTGTTCCCGATACTGTCGAGCCATTGCTCCCAGGTTGCTCTGTCGCCGTTGAAGGTATCAAGATCCACATCGCCTTTCACTCCCGGAATGCGCCCGCAGTGGCTGTGTTGCCAAAGCTGCCATGGACGACGCGTAAGCGGAGGATTGGTGAACGAGCATATCCAGAGGTCGGTGCTTTCAAAATTACCGCGTATGAAGCGGGCGTCGCCTGTCTTGTTTGTGTAGATTGCCGTCGGGCCGTAGAACACTTTCATCATAGCGTGCATTCCTTCAAGCCGTTCCAGTATAATTTCGGTGGCATTTTCGGCAGGATTTCCCCATTCCTCTATGTCAATGGCCGCTGGCAGTTGAAGCTCGCAACCTTTTATGGCGTCTAAGAAATTGTCGGCCTGACGCGGGCCGTCGCTTTCGAAACGAAAAAAATGATATGCTCCCACATTGAGTCCGGCGCGCCGGGCTGCGAGATAGTTACGGATGAATGCGGGGTCGCGGTAGCCGGCTCCTTCGCTTGCCTTGAGATAGACGAAATCGATACCTGCGGAAGCTATGCTGTCGAAATCAGGTACGCCGTTGTGTGCCGACAAGTCGATACCGCGCACGGGGTAGACCGTGCGGTCAATCTCGACATGTGGCTTGCCGCCGAATGTCAGGCGACGCAACGCCACACCGCATACAAGCAGCCCTGTGGCAACCACAATGGAGATGGCAATATTTCGGGCCGTTATATTCTTCATCTCAACTTTTTTTCGTAAGCAATTCTTTGCCCCCATGGAAATTGATGCATTCCCCGGCTTTCGTAACCGAATTTATTCATAAGCCGCTGCATGATGATATTGTGTTCTCCTGTATCGATGCGTATTACATTTATATTGCGGTTCTGATACTCTTTTTCAATTAACGGAAATAAAATGTCGGTTATGTGTTGTCCCCGTATTTCCGGCGCGACCGCCATTCGATGAACGGCTCCATACGGCTCATCAAAATTCCATATTGCCGGCCGTGAATCATAGCCGGAATCTCCCTCTGCAAGAACAACATAGCATATCGGAAGCTTGTCATCGACGAGGACGTACCCGGTTCCTTTTGCTATATCAGTTTCGATTATGGAACAATCGGGATAACCGTCTTCCCATTGGACGAAACCTGACGAACGCTGAAAGTCCCGCGCTGCATCTGTAATTGCCAATATGCTTTCTATATCGCAAAGGTTTGCTTGTCTTAATATCATAAGGCAAAGATACGCATAAGTCGAATAGAAATAAAAATTTATTTTCAATTTGCCAAGCGGTAGTATCTTCACGGCTCTTTCACAGGAAAATGACATAACACCCGGGCTGCGTTCCTTACCCGGGTCTACAGAGCTGACGCCGCCATGCGGCTCGCCCATGCGGTTTTTTCATGGATATTTACACGCCGGTGATAATTATTTGTGTACATTGCAATTGGGATATACAAATATCATTAAATGAATGAGTTGTGCGGAATAAAAAATCCGCGGCTCACCAGAGCCACGGATTCTGTGGATTTTATAGGATAGGGGTTACATCATGCCTCCCATGCCTCCCATGCCGGGCGCGGCGGGCGCGGGATTTTCCTCTTTTTTCTGTGCTATTACACATTCGGTTGTGAGGAACATGCCTGCTATGGATGCAGCGTTCTCAAGTGCTACACGGGTTACTTTGGCGGGGTCGATGACACCTGCTTCGAGAAGATTCTCGTATTCGTCCTTGCGGGCATTGTAGCCGAAATCGTCTTTGCCTTCGCGGACACGCTGCACTACTACAGCGCCTTCGACACCGGCGTTGGATGCTATCTGGCGGAGGGGTTCCTCAATGGCACGTTTGATTATGTCGATACCGGTCTGTTCGTCATCGTTGTCTCCCTTGAGAGTTGCCAGACGGTTAAGACAGCGGATATATGCCACGCCGCCACCGGGAACGATGCCTTCTGCAATTGCAGCTCGGGTTGCGCTGAGGGCGTCATCGACGCGGTCTTTCTTTTCCTTCATCTCTACTTCGGAGGGTGCGCCGATGTGGAGCACTGCCACGCCGCCCGACAGTTTGGCGAGGCGTTCCTGAAGCTTTTCGCGGTCATAGTCGCTGGTCGATTGTGCAATCTGAGCCTTGATCTGTGCTACGCGGGCTGCGATACGTTCTTTGTCTCCGTCGCGGTTAACGATGGTGGTGTTTTCCTTGTTGACGGTTACGCGGTTGGCATGGCCAAGCTCGTTCATTGTGGTGTTGGCGAGCTGCATGCCTTTTTCTTCGGAGATTACGGTACCGCCGGTGAGGATGGCGATGTCTTCAAGCATTTCTTTGCGGCGGTCGCCGAAGCCCGGAGCCTTGATGGCGCAGATTTTAAGAGAACCGCGCAGACGGTTGAGAACGAGGGCTGCGAGTGCGTCCTGATCCACGTCTTCTGCGATGATAAGCAGCGGGCGGCCGCTCTGTGCCGTGGCTTCGAGGATGGGGAGAATATCTTTGAGGTTGGAGATTTTCTTGTCGTGGAGAAGAATAAGGGGAGAGTCCATCTGGCACTCCATTTTCTCGGTGTCGGTTACGAAATAGGGCGAGATGTAGCCGCGGTCGAACTGCATGCCTTCCACGATTTCAATTGTCGTTTCTGTGCCTTTTGCCTCGTCTACGGTGATCACGCCTTCTTTCTTTACTTTCTCCATCGCTTCGGCGATAAGGCGACCGATGTTCTCGTCATTGTTTGCGCTGACGCGGGCGACGTCTTCGATTTTCTTGAAATCATCGCCTACTTCCTGAGCCATTTCGCGGATACCGCTTACAACCTCTGCTACGGCCTTGTCGATGCCGCGTTTGAGCTCCATGGGGTTGGCGCCGGCGGTAACGTTCTTCAGACCTACGCCTACGATTGCCTGTGCGAGAACGGTGGCGGTTGTTGTGCCGTCGCCGGCGTCGTCACCTGTCTTGGATGCTACTTCTTTGACGAGCTGTGCGCCCATGTTCTGCATGGGATCCTCAAGTTCTACCTCGCGGGCTACTGTGACACCGTCCTTGGTGATGTGGGGTGCTCCGAACTGCTTGCCGATGATTACGTTGCGGCCTTTGGGACCAAGTGTTACCTTGACGGCGTCGGCGAGCTGGTCGACACCTTTCTTGAGCTCTTCGCGAGCTTCTATGTTGAATTTAATTTCTTTAGCCATTGTTTTCTGTTTTTATATTATTCGATGACAGCGAGAACCTCGCTCTGACGCATTACGAGTACTTTGTCGCCATTGAGGTCGATTTCAGTGCCTGCGAATTTGCCGTAGAGTACCTGATCGCCTTCTTTGAGAATCATTTCTTCGTCCTTGGTGCCGTTACCTACAGCAAGGACGGTGCCTTTGAGAGGTTTTTCTTTTGCTGAATCGGGGATGATGATGCCGGAAGCCGTTACTTCTTCGGCAGCTGTGGGCTGCACGATAACACGGTCGGCCAGTGGTTTGAGTTTCATGAGAGTTTATGTGTTATTAGTTTTGTATAATCGTTTTGTAAACGGATAGCAAAAACTGCGCCAAATATCAAATTGTCAGTCGTGACTGACAATTTGGCAATTCTGAGGACTAAACAATATCGGCTCCCGGCAGGTTCGCCGGGAGCCGGATGTTTTATTTAACCTCAATGGCGTTGCCGCCGCTGTGTGCTGTAAGCTCCGGAGCGTATTGGCTCTGGAGAGTGGCTATGCCGGAGATGAAGGTTCCGGCGACTGCCGCTGTCATATCGTATGTGATGTGGTAGGAGCCTTTTGCGAGGTAGCCGATGGCGAGGCGCGTGGAAGCATCGAGGTTCTCGCGGTAGAAGCCGGTACCGCCGTCCCATACGAATCCGGGGAGTTGCTCGACAGGTTCGAAGGTGGCCGGACGTTCGTCGGTGATGCTGACGTATTCCAGATTGCGGTTCGTCTTTATTGTGAGCTGCACACGTACACGTTCGCCAAGGTCGAAACTGTTGGTCTCGACCCATTTGCCGTCACGCTGTACGAGAACGCGCTTTTCTATGGATATGTCGCGGCTCTGACGAGCCTTGATTTTAGTCATCGGACGGCGGTCGATTGTTATTACCGAGCCGTAGGACGGAGTGACGCCGTTGGGTGTTACTGAAACGGTGAATTTGCCTTTGACGTCTATTTCCTGTGCGAAAAAGCCCGAAGCGCTCTCGCTTGCCTTGATTTCAACAGGCTTGCCGTTGACGGTGACATTCTGTTTAACCGGAACATCTGTCCATATGCTGCCTGTCAGCATAAGAGCCGCAATGATATAGTCAGGATTATATACTCCGAAATCGTCTGACGCCTGACACTGCACCAGTACCCACTGACGGAGTGCGTCTATTTCTTTTTGGGAGGCATCCATGACAGCGTAGGCCTGGATAATTGTGGCGTATGAACGTATGTCGCCTATGCTCGGGAATGTCAGTCCCATGCCGGTTTTGGCAACGGCGAACTGTCGGATAGAAGCGAGCATCTCGGCTGCGGTACGTTGATATTTATTGTGCACTATGAGAATATCCCATGCTTTATCGAGCACATTGCCTTTCTTCCAGTCCGAGAGGATGGCAGCTTCGGTTGCGGAAATGATTGTCTTGGCGCGGTTGTCGCGGAGATTTGGAAGCGCCGATGCGATATATGCCAGTTCTTTGTCGGTTTTGGGACGGTTGGGCTTCAGGGCTTCTGTTACAAGGTAGGAATAGGCCTTCTGCATCATTTCGGCGAGTTTTGCATCGTCGGTTAACATTCCGAGGGTGTTGGCGATCCCGAGGGTTGTGAGTACGGTTTTGGTGCTCCAGACTGAAGATTCCTTACTCCAGCTTGTCCAAGCGAAGCCGCCGTCGGGATTTTGGAGGCGGGAGAGACCTGTTATGGCAGCTGTTGTTGCCGTGCGTATTTTCTCCGGATCTAGAACCTGTGCGAGCATAGCCATACGGCTGCTTTCGTTGGCAGCGGTCTGTACCCACGGTGTCTGGTCGAGAAGAAGCAGTTTCAGGTTTTCATTCTTCTCAAGCATGGACTTGAAAGCGCCTTCATCGGGATTTTCCTGCCACTGTTTGATTACTCCTGCAATTGCAGGGTTGTCGGCGATCACTTTACCGGCGGCGAGAGTGGAGAAAAGACTTGAGGCATATCCTGTTGCAGTTCCGGAGTTCTTGCCTGCGAGTCCACGCATAGCGCGGATGGCCGTCCATATGGGATTCTGGCAGTATTGAAGGCTTACGGAGGCATCCGATGATGCTTTTAAAGTGAGTTCAAAAGCTTTCGGATCATCGGGATTAAGATAGAATTCCGTACTTTCCACCACTGTTGCCGATGACGACAGGATGGGGATCATACTCTGTTCGCCGTCAGCGAATAGGCCGGCCTGCGAGCGCACACGGTAGCCGAGAGAAGCCGCGTCGACAGGAGCGTTGACGTCTATGCCTACAATTGTAGAAGCCTTTGCAGCGATGGAATCTGTGTTTGTCGCATTTGCGATGACAGAGCCGGTGGACGGATCGAAAATTTCAATTGTGGTTGTAACAGCTGTATTCTCGTCACTGTTGTTGAATACCGTGGCGAGGATGCGCGCAGTGTCGCCTTGACGAAGATAGCGTGGCAGATTTGGCTGAACCATTACAGGCTTGTTGCTTATGCATTCGGCGATGTATGATGCGCTTTCAAGGTCTTTGCTCCATGCAAATGACTTGAATGTCCATGCTCCGTTGGCGTTGGGCATTGTGAACGTAAGGTCTATGTTACCGTTCTTGTCGGCAGTGAGCGACGGTTTCCAGAATGCCTGAAGCACCTCTGCCACACGATATTCGAAATTAAGCGGCTCTGCGGCACCACCGTCGCCTTTCTCGTTGGAAAGGTCTTTGTCTTCCACTGCACCTGTTGTTTCCTGAGCGGCGGACGGAGCTGCCATGTCGAAGGCTACCGATTCTTCTTCGGCAATCTCGTCCGCACCGGCGGAGGCGGCCATCTTCATCGCATTCATCGAGCGCATCATCGTACCGCGTATATATAGTGATCTGCCTATTTCCAAAAAACGGAAATTCGGGAAATCGATAGTTGCGGTCTTTGAAGCCTTGAATTGTATTCGCTCGTTTACGGACGAATTGTAGTAGCGCGGGCCGGTTATATACATATTGTAGTATGGCGAGTCCGAGTACTTATGGAGCTGTGAGGGCCAGTTGCCTGTGTAGAGATTGTCGAGGGCACGGTTGTAGAGAGTGGCAATCATGGCAGCATCGAGGATTTTGCCGTCGGCTCCGACAAGGCGGAAACGCCATGTCTCGCCCAGCCCTGGAGTGAGCTTGTCGCGGAAACTCTCGGCGACAAGTTCTGTTTTTCCCTTTGATTCGCGTTCAATGGTTACGGTATAATTGTAAAGTCGTGCGTCGCTGACGCATAGCAGCCGTAAATTGGCGTCCTCACCTTCTGCTTTTACTTTAAGGCGATGGAATCCTGCCTCGAGCTTTTCGGGCTTGAGACTTACGAGCTTGCTGCCGTTGGTAACTGCCACATATACGTAGGCCGGGCTGCCATTGACACCGATAAGGATTTCTGCATTGTCTCCGTTGGCTTTCACTCTGGCAAATGGAAGGTAAAGGCGGCCGGATGTTGTGGGCACTTCATTTTTCTTTTCGTTGAAAAGTGTTATGGTTGTGGCGTTGACAGCCTGTGCGAGAGCGGAGTCGGCGGGTGCTATGCGGAGGGTGTATTCCCCGGCAGGAATATCCTGGAGATTGAGCATGGCGGTAGAGCCTGTTGTTGCTTTGCCTTCAGCGGCTATATCGGATAATTTGCCGTCGGTGTATTTGCCGAGCTGCCAGTTCACGGGTATGGCGATGTCTTTTCCGTTGGCGTCGTAGGCCAGGAACTTGACGGCTACGGGCGATGAGTTGTCGGCGTTTCCGGGGCAATCGGCCGAAAGTACGTAGGGCTTTCCTGTGGTGAAGCCGCGCGAGGTATCGGATGTGGAGCCGTCGGCAGCCGTCACCGTTATCTCGGCAAAGAAATCAGGACCTTTGACAAGCATGTCGGCGGGGATATCGAAAGAGAATGTGCCGTTGGCATCTGTTTCTCCGTTCAGTTCACCGATGAATTCCATGGGGGCGAACCAGCGCCATCGTTGCGCCTTACTGAGCTTGAGTTTAACCTGTGCGCCGATTACAGGCATTCCGGAGAAGGTGGTGGCGTTGCCGCTGAGGCGCACGTTCCCGGTGGACGGCACTCCGCGCTCGACGGATGTTACGTCGGCATGGAATGTCGGCAGGCGGAAATCGCTCACTTCAACATATGTGTCAGTGCCGGAGTCGCCGATTTCGGCGTGTATGCGCCAGCGGCCGGTGAGAACGTCTTTTTTTGTTACAAAAAAGCCGTCGGCACGTCCGAATCCGTCGAGTGTGCATGTTGAGGCGTCTATTTTCTGATAGTTGGCGTCGTAAAAGGTTATTGTAACGGTGTTCCCGGAAGCTGCGAGAGCCTTTTCGCTTGCTACTGCAGCCCATCGTACGGTATCGCCCTGGTGATATAGGTTGCGGTCTGTAAGGATGACTATGCTGTTTTTCGCAGGCTTGCTGAAATTCGGGCGATAGGTGCGGATATTGTCGTTGAAATAGTATGTTGCGCCGTTGCAGCGGAAGGATAGTGTCTGGCTGTTGTAGATACTGTCGGGAAAGGCAGAGAATCCGAGTACGCCGTTTTTGTCGGTGGTACCGAGTTTGTGGGTTGTTGTGCCGCGTTTGCGCCAGTTGCTGCCGTTAAGAATTACATCGACGTCTTTTACGGGAGCTCCGCTGTTTATGTCGGCGACGGCGACATATTGGTTTTCAAGACCGTTTATTGACAAGGGATAGACAGGCACAGCGTCCACATAACCGGCATTGTGGGGAGTTGCACCATTGATGGCGGCGGTCCAGACGTAGTAACCGCTTTTGGAGATCGGGAACTCTACAGTGAATGTGCTGTCGGTGCCGAGTGAGGATATGGTGCGTTCGGCAATGCTCTTGGAGGCGATGATTTGCTTTAGAGAGTATTCCTTGCTGGTGGGACGCTTATACAGACGGAAAGTTACTGACTTGCAGAACGATGCGGATGCTGTGATTTTAAGTGTTGAGCCTGGCCCGATAAGCCGGGGTGCGGATGCGTTGAGCCGTGGTTGTGTGAGAGCAGCGAGAGTGTTGCGGAGCTGGCCGTTGTCATACCACTCGGGGAATTGTTTCAGTGATTTTTCGAGCATCTTTATAAGCTCGTCGCGTAGCTTTGCGGAATATAGGTTGTATTCATCCGCATCGTCCGAGATAACGATATCTTCGTAACCGTAATCATTATAATAATCGGAACTGTTGATATGGGCAAGAATATAGCGGGCATCCGGTGCTGTGGCATTCTCACTATATATTCTGCGTAATTCATTATTGTTGCCGTTGGCTGCCGCAACCTGCCAGTAGCACCACGGTGCAGAGCCTTTCTCGTATCGCGAGGCTATTTCTTTTGTCTGGGCAAGCTTCTTGTCGGTCTCGCCGGTGGAGGCCAGCCAGTAGATATTTTTGTAACAGGCAAAAGAAAGCACGTCCGGAATGTATTTCAGACCGTATTCGTTATATTTTAGGGCGTCCTTATAATGCGATAAAGCCTTGTCTTCTACGGAAGCAAGTGCGCGAGCCTCGCTATAAAGTGCGTTTACTCGTGTTTTGAACTGTTCGCCGCTCCAAAGGCTCACGTCGGCGGGGTAAGGTTCAAGCGGAGCTGCCACGCGGTCGTATTTATAGCGCTGGCTCATGTATATGTCCTTTAGCGTCTCCGCTTCGAGAATCTTCAGCATGGCCTTGTCGGCGTTGCCGAGACCTTTCACATTCAGTTGTTCCTCAATGAATGCAGGAAAGATGAAGACTGTATCGGGGTCGATGGAGCGTTCAGCCGCCATAATCTCCAGGATGGCACGCAGACGCAAGGCGCCGGCATTGGCGTCCGTACGGTTGTTGTATGTGTCGAGGTTTGCTTCCGCTTTGGAGAGGACATTCTGGGGGTATGCGAAATCAGGCTCGTCAGAGCTGTTGCGGGAGGGCGCTCCGTAGGAGAGAAACGACATTGCGCTTAGGATTAATGTTAATATTAAAGATAGTCGCTGCATAATGATTGAGAGGAAGAGGACGCGGATGTTAGTTAATAAAGAAATAAAACTCGTAGTTGCGGGCTATTTTGCGAAATTAATAAAAATTTTGATTGCGCTAACAATAACAATGCAATTTCATATTAGTTTAGACCCGGCCGCTTCCGGTAGGTTTAAAGAAACGCTCACTCCGAAGGTTAAAAGCATTGTGAGTGGAATTGCACTATCCTATCCATTATATTTTTTTCAACAAATTCCGGCAAGTATTGTCGTTTTCTAAGATGCTTATCTGGTGGATGGCGATTTGATTCAGTTTTACCAGCCGTTCGCTCTGCGTCATACCCTGCTCTATAAAAACAGCATTGAGGTTTTCCATATTGGAAAGACAGATAAGTTCGTTGATTGATGCATAATCGCGTATATTGCCTTTCAAATCGGGATGAGCGTCGCGCCATTGCTTTGCCGTTACACCGAACATCGCCACGTTGAGCACGTCGGCTTCGTTGGCATAAATTATGCTTGCTTGCGTTTGAGTAACCTCTGCCGGAATAATATTCTGCTTTATGGCATCGGTATGTATGCGGTAGTTTATTTTTGATAACTCGCGCTTGGCCGACCAACCCAACAATCGCTGTTCCTCAGTTTTAAGCCGCTGATATTCTTTGACAAGCAATAACTGGAATTTAGGACTTATCCACATGCCGAAATGGTAGGCGATGTCCCGATGTGCATATGTTCCTCCGTATCGACCGGCCTTTGAGCGAATACCTATGGCATTCGTACGTTCAAGCCACGTTTTGACAGAAAGCACAAAGTTGTTGCTACCGGAGGCATTTTTAATTGTACCGAATTCGGTACAATTAAAATCAGAATTATAGAGCATTTCCCATTCTCCAAGATATTCAATTGTGCTTTTAAGGCTCAGCCAACGGAAGATTATGTGCTCCTGCATTTGGCTTCGAGCCATATCTGTCAGGCTGATATAATCTTCGTCATTGTATTTTACAACTGCTATCTCGGTGTTTTGTACGGTAATTTTAGCCATTGATTCTTTATCTTTATGCAATACACAAATGTACTCATTTTCCTTGATTATATCGCTGTTGACTGAAAAAACATCCTGTTCATTCTTGAAAAAATTCCTATCGTATAGCAATAAAAAAGCTGCGGTGCGCATGGCATCGCAGCTTATTGGATTGTGGAGCGGTATTTATTTTTTGTTGAGACCGCAGATTTTACATTTTTCGTTGATTTCGGTGAAGAAATCGTTGCCTTTGTCGTCCACGAGGATAAAGGCGGGGAAATCTTCAACCTCGATTTTCCATATTGCTTCCATGCCGAGTTCGGGGTATTCGAGAAGCTCTACGTTTTTGATTGAGTTCTGTGCCAGGACTGCTGCCGGGCCCCCGATGGAGCCGAGATAGAATCCGCCGTGCTTCTTGCACGCGTCGGTAACCTGCTGCGAACGGTTGCCCTTGGCAATCATTATCATGGAGCCGCCTGCGCTTTGGAATTGGTCTACATAGCTGTCCATGCGCCCTGCCGTCGTAGGACCGAACGAGCCGGAAGGCATGCCTGCGGGAGTTTTGGCCGGGCCGGCATAGTAGATGGGGTGGTCTTTGAGGTACTGTGGCATTGGCTCACCCTTGTCAAGGCGTTCTTTGATTTTTGCATGTGCTATGTCGCGGCCTACGATGATGGTTCCCTTGAGAGAGAGACGTGTGCTGACGGGGTATTTGCTCAACTCGGCGAGGACCTCGTTCATGGGGCGGTTGAGGTCGATTTTCACAACCTCGCCTTCGCCGGCCTTGCGGTATTCTTCAGGGATAAGCTCGCCGGGGTTGGCGTCGAGTTTTTCAATCCACAGACCCTGTGCGTTGATTTTAGCTTTCACGTTGCGGTCGGCCGAGCAGCTCACACCCATGCCGATAGGGCAGGAAGCGCCATGGCGCGGCAGGCGGATCACGCGGATGTCGTGGGCATAGTACTTGCCGCCGAACTGTGCGCCGAGGCCGAGTTCTTCGGATGCCTTTTTGAGCACTTTTTCAAGTTCGATGTCACGGAAAGCGTGGCCGTATTCGTTGCCGTGGGTAGGCAGGCTGTCGAGATATTTGACAGATGCCTTCTTTACGACCTCAAGATTTTTTTCGGCTGATGTACCGCCGATTACGAAAGCTATGTGATAGGGAGGACAGGCTGCGGTACCGAGGGTGCGCATTTTTTCGATTAGGAAAGGCACGAGCTTGTCGGGGTTGATGGTAGCCTTTGTCTCCTGATAAAGATAGGTTTTGTTTGCCGACCCACCGCCTTTGGCTACGAAGAGAAAGTGGTATTCGTTGCCTTCGGTAGCGTGTATGTCAATCTGTGCCGGAAGGTTGCAGCCGGTGTTCACTTCCTCGTACATTGTAAGGGGTGCGTTCTGGCTGTAGCGCAGATTGTCGGTGGTGTATGTGAGATAGACGCCGTGCGAGATTTTTTCTTCGTCATTGCATCCGGTGTATACATTCTGGCCTTTGGAGGCATGGCAGATGGCGGTGCCGGTATCCTGACAGAAGGGCAGTTGTCCTTTGGCGGCGACCTCGGCATTGCGGAGCATTGTCAGAGCCACGAATTTGTCGTTTTGGCTTGCTTCGGAATCTGCGAGAATATTGGCTACCATCCGGTTGTGCTCGCGGCGGAGCATGAAAGCGTTGTCATGGGTTGCCTGGCGTGCGAGGACGGTAAGAGCTTCCGGATCTACAACGAGGAATTCGTGCCCGCCCCAGTTTTCTGTGTGGACATAATCAGAGGTGAGATGATAGTACTCGGTGGTGTCGGGGCCGAGAGGGAACATCTCCTGGTAATGAAACGGTTTTGTTGCCATATATAGTTTGGTGATAGTGTTTTAATGCCGGGCGCATCTGCGCTCTTGTTGCAAACTTACAAATACTTTTCGAAACAACCAAATTTCGTTGCAAACTCATCAATGTAGTGGTGGCAAATATGAATTGCTGCCTTTTTTAATTCATGGCCCGGTATTTTTAAGGTGATTGTAGCGATATTATGCATGAAACAGCGGCGATATGTCGAGGTAATATATAATACGGCATAAGAAAATTATTGGTTTTGTAACATTTTGTTGTAGTTTTATGAAAATTTGTTTATTTTTGCGATGAATTCATATTTTTATCCGTTTTTCATGTCATGGAGAGTGTTGTCGCATGTCATATCTCCCATGTTTTGAATACTGATATAAAAGACTTGTAAAATCAATCTATCCAGTATCAATTTAGTTTAATGATGAAAAAGTTTTTTACTCACTTTATTGCAGGATGTCTTGTTGCATCCGGGCTATGTTTCCCGAGTTCTGCCGAAGCTGCCGCTTTCGAGATTGAGCAGACTTTCGACAATTCTGCGGATTTTCCCGGTGGAGCGAATCTTCCGGAGGGTTGGTCCGATGGTGGCGCTAATTTCCTGCGTCGCGAAGCTGATTATTTCGGATTTCCGGCCAAATCCGGCGATTATGTCCTTGGTAAATCGGGGGCGGCTGCCGGCGATATGCTTTTTACTCCGATGATGAAGCTCAAAGGCGGCAAACCATGCAAGATCAGCTTTAGTTATATGGCTCCCAACGGCGGCCAGATTTATGTGTATTCCTATGGTCTTGATATTAAGGCCGGCAAAGCCCAGACCGCGGAGGCCCAGACTATAGCCGTCGGTAGCGTGGAGGGCAAGGAATATGCCGGCTGGACTAATTTCAGCTTTGAGTTTACTCCCGACAATGATGGTGAATATTGCTTTTCGTTGACTGTTACAGCGTATCTTCCCACAGGCAGCGGTCGTGCTATCGGTTTTGAGGATTTCTTTATTACAGGCGAGGAAGGTGATGGAGGTGAAACCCCCATAGATCCACCGGCACCTGTTGAAGGCGAGTCCTTTGAGCTTGAATATAATTTCGATGAGGATGCCGATTATCCCGACGGAGCAACCCTGCCGCAGGGCTGGAATTGCGACGGAGCTCCTTTCCAACGAGCCGAGGCAACGGATTTTGGCTTTTTCGCCAAGTCGGGCGACTATATCCTTGGCAAAGCATCGGCCGGTCCCGATAATGTTATCTATACCCCGATGGTTAAGCTTGTCGGCGGTGCCAAGTGTACTCTTGAGCTGTATTTTGTTTCTCCGGCACAGATTTATGTGTACAGCAACGGAATAGACGTCAAGGCAGGTCCTTCACAGAACGTCGCCGACCATACATATAAGTGCGGCTCTGTAGAGGCTGATGTCCACAATGAATGGGAAAAACACACATTTGAATTCACTCCCGCGGAAGATGGCGAATACTGCTTCTCCATTGCAATTACAAACGGTATGGTAGGCCCGAGTCCCTCGGGTGTTGCTTTCGACGATGTATTTATCTCCGGTATGCATCCCAAAGAGGATACTCCTGCGCCTCTTGAACCAAACGAGGACAATCTCGCCGACTGCATTGATCTTCCCTATATCGAGACTTTTTCCGATGCATCCCACTACGATGGTGCCAACTTGCCATCAGGATGGCATTCAACAGGTTCTACCGTATGGGTAACGGCTAATCTGGGCAAGCTTCTCGCCGCTGTTGAAGGTGATTATTACATGGTGACACCAAACAGCACGTTTGAGCGCGACGAGAAAGCCTATACCCCCTTCTTCAATATGACAGAAGGAACGGAATACACAATTTCATTCTATTCTATGATTGAGGGCGGCTGGGATGATGACGGTAATATGCACAAGCCGACACTTGATTTCAGTGTTGGTACCGAACAGGATATCGATTTCCACCGTACACTACTTGCAATCGACAACCAGCATACAGCGTGGGAAAAGCATGAAATAACTTTCACCCCCGAGATTTCCGGTCCGTATTGTTTCGCTTTTGCGCTGTCGGGAGAAGCCAATACCGGTATTGTTGCAGTGGATTATCTTAACATCACGGCTCCCGGCCTTCAGGCTCGTGTAGAACCTTCTTTCGCTCCGATGGGCGTTTTCGATCTATATACATCGCAGATGCTCGCTTTCAGCGGTAAACCGGTGGAATTTGTGAATACCACACGTTATGGAGAATCTTATGCATGGACGTTGCTCCTTGGAGAAGAAGAAATTGCGACGTCCACCGAGATTAACCCATCGTTTGATTTTGCCGCTTCCGGCAAATATACATTGACTCTTGCGGCAACTAACTCTCGTGGCACGCGATCAACCTCAAAGACTATCGAGGTGATAGTTGTCAGTGACGGTGACGGCAATTCCGACCTCGCTCTGAGTCTGCTTAACGAACGTAGTGATATGATTGTCGACCGTGGCAACATTCCATGTTTCGGCACTGATCCGGAAGCTGATTTCATCACTGGCTATAATCACTACTATAATAAAATAGCACAGCGTTTCAGCCTTCCGGAAGGAACGGAAATGTGGGTAAAACAGCTTTCATTCTGGGTTACAGACCGCCGTTTCGTCAATGTTACCGCAACATCGACCGGTGACGATCGCACTAAACCGTTCTCCGTTGTATTTTATGGTGCAAAGGAGGACGGCAGCCTTGATCCGGAGACTGTTTTCGGTCGCTATGACACAACTATCGGCGATGCGATGGGAGCGATAGGCCTTGGTGCCATTTCCGGAGAGGGTCGTTTCATTGATTTTCCGGAGGCTATAAAGATTGTCGGCCCTGTATTCGTGGCGATGGAATTTCCTTCTACGATGACTATAGATGCTGAAGATCCTAATTTGGGTCGTTCTTATATCTCAACATCATGCGTCAAGTTCGGCCATGGCCGCGGTAATCTATATGCACAGCCGTTTGCTGTGCCGGAAGGATCTGTAGTACCTACAGACGGTAGCTGGTGCAAGCTCGGCGACCTCGATCCCTCACTTTCTGCGTATGGCGCGAACTGGGAACTCTGGGTTTCAATGGAAGACCCTGAAATGACCGGCATTACAGCTGTGAATCCCGACGGAGAAACTGTATTTGCTGTCAGTCTTGACAGTGCTGGCAATATTATGGTAAGTGGAACCGTCGCCGGTGAGACTGTAACAGTCTACAGCGTGTCAGGTGCGCTTGTTGCATCTGCTTGTGCCGAAGAAGGATGCACCGTAATCCCGGCATCGCATCTTGGCACGGGTATCTATATCGTGAATGCCGGAGCAGGTTATGCAAAAATTGTAAAATAAGTGTAAGTACTAATCAGAGACGCATCAGCGGAGAGCATTGCATTTCAGCTGTTGCGTCTTTGCTCTATTTTATGCTAATGAATAGAATAGTAAATCGAATATTTGGAATCCTGATTGCTTTAGGTGTCCCTGCGGCGGCGTACGCTGTGAATGCATTTCCCGGACCTATTAAAGTTGCTCAACCAGATGGCTCGACTGTGACAGTATGTATTCACGGTGACGAAAATTACAACTGGCTCACAAGTCCGGATGGTTATACTCTTGTTCACGACGTCGGCGGATTGTTGAGATATGCCGAAGAAAGGTCGGGGGAGTTGGCGCCTTCCACACTCAGGTATACCGACGGAAACGGCCGGGAGGCGGCTGCCATAGGTCTGAAGCCGGGAATTATGCCTGAGAAAGAACTGCTCAAGTACCGGAAAGTATCGCAGGATGGTTTTCAGACTCAGATTGACGCAACTTTCCCTTCAAAAGGAAAACGTAAGCTTCTTATGCTGCTTGTCAATTACAAAAATACCAAACCGGTGTTCTCTCAGCAGGATTTCGACAATTATATGAACGGTGAAGGTTTCGGAGGAATCGGAAGTTTCCGCGATTATTATCTTGAGAATTCCTACGGTCAGCTTGACATTACTACCACTGTTACGCGGTGGGTGACTGTGCCCAACGATAAAAGCTATTATGGCGCCGACGGGGCTGTGGCTCTTATCGCCGATGCCTTGCGTATGGTTGACGGAGAGATTGATTTCCGCGATTTCGACAATGATGGAGACGGTATGGTCGACGGGCTTGCCGTGATTCATCAGGGCGGGGGACGAGAGGCTACCGGTGCGGCCAATGATATATGGTCGCATTCAAGTACTATTTATGGTATGGAGTTCGACGGTGTGCAGATACGCCGCTATACCATTCAGCCCGAATTGCTCGGTAATGCAGAGGTTAGAATGTCGACTATAGGTGTGATGTGTCACGAGTTCGGCCATAATCTCGGTGCACCGGATTTCTATGATACCGATTACAGTCAGAGCGGGGGCGAGTTCCCGGGTACCGGTGTTTGGGATCTGATGGGGTCCGGCGCATGGAATGGTGACAGAGGCGACCGCCCTGCCGCGACAAACATGTGGCAGAAGATACAGCTTGGCTGGGTGACGCCGACGGTCCTTTCCGAGGCTACCTCGGTACAGGCAATGAAAGGTGCTACTTTTGCAGCAGAGGCTTATCGTTTTGACTGCACAGTTCCGGGTGAGTACTATATTGTAGAGAACCGTCAGCGTGAAGGCAGTTTCGACAGCGCGCTTCCGGGCGAGGGGCTGCTTGTATATCATGTGAATGAATCCCTTATTGACAACGGCCTTGTTCCAAATACAGTGAATGCTTCGTTTCCGCAAGGCATATATACAGTGTGTGCCGGTGCGATGCAGGATCCCGATACTGATTCTTATACATATGGAAACGTGAACGCTGACGTCTGTCCTTTCCCGGGGGCTTCGGGAGTGAAGGCCTTTACCGACCGCACCAAGCCGTCCACGCGTTCCATAACCGGGCGCTATACTTATAAAGGTATGGAAAATATCGTGCAGAATGCTGACGGAACCGTATCTTTTGATTTCTCCTGCGATAAAGAGCCGGGTCGTCCCCGCAATTTCACCGGGGTGTCAAGCCGTGGAATCATGACGCTGTCGTGGGACGCTCCGGAAAGTGAGGTGTCCCCCGTCCGTTACAATCTGTCGCGTAATGGCGAGTATATCGGTGCTGTCGAAACCTGCGGTTTTGTTGATGACGGTATTGGCGACAGAACGAATCTTACTTACACCGTGGATGCCGAATACGCCGACGGACTTGTTTCTCCGTATGTGGAGTTCAGCATCCGTATTCCTGCGAACCGCCTTGCTGCCGTGGCTGCGGAGGTTGGAGATGATGGTGATGTAAATCTTTCTCTCGAGCTTGACGAGCGCCTGACTCGAATGCAAGGCGACGGCGAAGAGTTCGAGCTTGTGGATATCCCGGCTCGTACGCTTGATTATGCCCATCGATTCCGAGCCGAGGATTTGATGATTTATCGTGGTTATAAAATCCGGCGAATAGCTTTTTATCCGTGCCAGTCGCAGAGAGACCTAAAATGTACCCTACGGGTCTGGGAGTCGGAGCCGGGTGCCTCGGAACCCGGTGCGATAGTCTCTGAACGTGTGCTTAAAGAGTTCGGCAACTCTATTTGGAATAATGTCGTGCTTACGAAGACCATAGAGATAAAAGGTGACAAAGATCTATGGATTGGCGTGCATTACGAGTCCTCGGTGAACAATATAACATTGCTTACCGACAGAGAGTCGGCTGTTGAAGGATATGGAAATATAGTAAGCATCGATGGAGCCCCATGGGGAACCGATCTGCGTCTTAGAGGCAATATATTCGGTTTTGCCACTTTGCAGAAGCCGACGGTACCGGCTGTCCCGGAGCTTATTATACCACAAGGTGATGCAGACACGAAAATTGATATGTATTACCCCTATGCATTCGGCATTTATCGCGATGGGGAGCTGATAGCTACGACGGCAGCGGCTTCTTTCACCGACAAGTCTGTCTCGCCCGGCCATCATGTGTATTCAGTTTCCGGACTTTTTAAAGGTGGTAACGAATCACGCGGAATGGATGCGGAAATCGACATTGAAGCGTCGGGTGTGTTGGCTGTGCGTACAGATTTACCTGCTGTTTCCGTGGATGGAGATGTTATTACTGTCGACTATAGCGGCTGTATGCGGATAACGGCAGTCGATGGGACAGTTGTCTTTTCGGACAATTATGAGGCAGGAACATCGATTCGTCTGCATCATGGAATCTATATTGTCTCTACAGACTCCTGCGTTTCAAAAATCATAGTGCGTTGACGTTCCGGTGAGCCGGAAATTGTGAATAGAGCACTCCCGGAGGCAACGGTCTCCGGGAGTGCTCATGTTTTTTAGCCTTGAACAGACTACTTGTCTTGTTATTGTTGGGTGAAATTATTTTTGAAATATCGCCGATTTGCAGTTTTTTGCTATGAAAACCGATGTAATTCCGGAAAATGTTGCATCAATTAAGAAATATTTATATATTTGCGCAGAAATACACAATTGACTTTTCCAGATTAAAAAGTTCTCCGGGCGGTTAAACGGTTTCCACCGCCCCCATGAATCAATCATTTCCGAAACCGACCATCAATTTTATGAAGAAATATCTATTCCGTATTTCTTCGGCAGTATTGTTTTTCGCCGGCTGTCTGACAGCGATGGCGGAAGGGCAACTGTCGGAAAAGACTATTGCGCCGCGATTTCCAGATGTCCCGGCGCTGACAGTGGCTCCGTCTAAAAGCGGTGCCGAACCTATAGTGCAGAAGATACGAAAGTTCAAGCCGGAGGGAAATCGCGGGCTTGTGCGCTCTGTGTCGGGACCGATGGTTTGTGCCCCGGCTCATGCGCCTGCGAAGGCTACGGCAGACATACCGGCTTTGCGTGGTATGGTGGTGTACAATTCCACATTTACGGATAAGAACCAGCCGGTAGGTCTATATGACATCGGTCAGGACGGTAACAGAATGTTTGTTGCGGGCCCGTTTGGATATGGCGGTGTGGAAATCGATGGAATTTACTATGTGCACTATTACGGCGAATTTATATGGACCGGCATGTACGGCAGTGTCTACGGTTACGACTTGCAGACGGGTGAGCAATCGTATAGTTCGATGGATACATCGCCTATTCTCGGTACAATAGGCGGCCTTGCAAAAGATCCCACGACCGGCGATGTCTATGCAGTGACATTCAACAATACAGGCGAAGGACACCAGCTTACGAAATTCTCGTATCCAGGAAATTATGTAGGATTCTCCAGAATTGCGGAAATAGATACGAAAATCAATTTCAACAGTATAGCCTGTGACAAGAACGGACAGCTCTATGCAATCACTTTTGAGGCGTCAGGTAGCGGTGACGCATACGCCGTCACATCTTCGAGTCTTGTGAAGATTGATAAGGTTACGGCTGAGATTACCGTTGTCGGAGAGACCGGTCAATTGCCGCACGGAGCTTCCGGAGCTGTCATCGATCCGAAAACGAACCGTATGTTCTGGACCGTATATACCGTTGACGGACAGGGCTATTTATGCGAGGTGGATCTGGTGACAGGCGCTGCTACGAAACTTTATGATTTTGTAAACGATGACGAAGTCACAGGCCTTTGCATTCCCGAGCCGGTGGCGCAGCCCAAAGCTCCCGCGAAACCTCTTGATTTCGTGCTCGATTTTCCGCGTGGATCGATGAAGGGTACGGTAAGTTTCAAGGTGCCGTCAACATATTATGACGGTACGGCGGCGGACGGCGAAGTAAGCTACACGCTTAAATACAGCAATTACGGTAGTGTGATCGAGGGTAAGACAACATTTGGTTCGGAAATCAGCATTCCGGTTACAAATATCACGTGGGCTTCGACATACAGCTTTGAGGCGTATCTGTCGAATGAAGCGGGAAAGAGCCCGAAAGTATTCGCCAAAGCGTTCGTAGGTCGCGGCGTGCCAAAGACTCCTGCCGTGGAGATGACTCGCGACGGAAACAAGATAAGTCTTGCATGGGAGGCGGTTACAGAAAGCGCAGATGGAGGATTCATCGACCCCGATTCCGTGACTTATACAGTTCGCCGCTACGTCAACGAGACATCGGAAATCATCGCTGATTCGATAGAAGGAATAACCTGGATCGACGAAATTGAAGAGTCCGAGAATCCCACGACATTATATTATACCGTTATGTCGCATGCTTCCGTGAAGAGTTCGCCCGAAGCCAAGACAAAGCCCATAGTGATGGGATCGGTTACGCCGCCGTATCTGAACGAATTGAATACGCCCGAGAAATTCGCCGGGTTCACCGTTGTCGACGTCAAGGGTGACGGTAAAACATGGGAACTCTATAAATCCTATAGCGGAGCCCAGATCCGTTGCAACTACAGCTATTCGAATCCGAAAGACGACTGGCTCTTTACACCGCCTGTGAATCTGGAAGCGGGTAAAGCCTATAAGATGAGTTTTGCAACGTATGCATCCTACACTGCAGAGACTGTCGAAGCCAAATGGGGTACCGAACCTTCTGTGGAAGGCATGGATGGCGAAATACTCGCGCCGACAACTGTCAAGGGTTCCAAAAAGATTACCTATGGCTCGTTGGTGATTCCCGAGGCTGACGGGCGTTATTATCTTGGTCTGCATGCCATGACAACTAAATCTTCCAATTATCTCTATGTCGCCGATATCTCTGTAGAGGAAGTGGATGGAACCCTTTTACCGGGAGTTGTCACCGACCTTTCCGTGACGCCGGATGCCATGGGTGCTCTGCAGGCTACGATATCGTTCAAGGCTCCGACGGTGACGCTGGCGGGGAGTCCGCTTGAGGCTCTCGACAGCGTGATTGTCAAACGCGACGGTGTGCAGGTCGGAAGGGCAGTGTCTCCCGCTCCCGGCGCTCCGCTCAACGTGTACGACAGTCCGACATATGCCGGCAATTATGTTTATTCCGTCCAGGCCTTCACTCCTGCCGGCGGTGGCCGTGATGTAACCGCGAAAGTATTTGTGGGTGTTAACAGACCGGCTTCGCCTATGAATGTTGTAATGGAAGAGACATCCACTCCCGGAGAGCTACATTTCTCGTGGGAGCCTGTTACCACGGATATCGATGGTAATCCACTCAGTGCCGAACTGATAACATATTCCATCTGTATTCCTGTCGACCTCGGATATGCTATATATTATCAGCCGGTCTACGAGAATATAAAGGATAATGAATATACCTGTATGGCTGCTGATCCTGGTAAACAGACCTTTGTGCAGTATGTAGTCTGTGCAAAAACTACCGGTGGATTGAGTCAGGGCGTGACGACTCCGCTTCTCGCTGTCGGTACACCGTACGAGGATGTGCATGAAAGTTTCTCCGGAGGATATACGAGCTATGCGTTCAACACCACCGGTAATAATGACGATACTGTATGGATTCTTGCCAATGATCAGACTTTGAACGGGTTTACATCGCAGGACGGTGACAACGGATACCTGTATATGGCTGTGAATTATATCGATTATTATGCCGATCTCACCTCGGCCAAAATTCGTCTTCCGGTGGATAATGCCGCCATTCAGTTCTACGTCTACAAATTTGCTGCTATGGAGGGGTATGCGGACGTCAAGAATACTTTCGAAATCTTCGTACGCGAGGTCGGACAGGAGGAATTTGTCCGTATAGGCAAACCTGTTGTTGTCGGCGAGTTGCCTGTGACACAAGGCTGGGTTCCCATTGGGATGTCACTCGCCGACTATGCCGGTAAGACCGTTCAGGTACGCGTTCGCGGCAATGCCATCAACGATGCATATAATTTCATCGACAACCTGCGCATAGGCCGCATAATGTCGTGTGACGCCTCTGTATCTGTTTCCGCTCCAGCCCGTATCTCAGCCGGACAGGATTATACGGCGGTAGTGACTGTCTGCAATGAAGGTTATGAGGATGTAGAGGGACTATCTGTCCGCCTCTTCGCCGACGGAGCCGAGATAGGTTCAAGTCCTATGCCGGCTCTCCATCCCGGCGTAAGCGCTTCTACTGGGTTCTATTTGTCGATGCATGCTCTTGCCGAGCGTCCTGTGGCTCTTGTGGCAACAGTGGAACTCGCCGGAGACCAGGATATTGCCAACAATACAAGTGCGATAACTTCGGTAACTCCGAAAGTGTCACCGTTCCCTGCTGTAACCGATCTTGCCGGCCAAAGCGGCGCCGACGGTAAAGCTGTACTCTCGTGGAGCGAACCGGATCTTGATAAATCACCGGCCGTTTCTTCATTAGTGGATTTTGAAGATGCGGAGAGTTTTGCCACAAGCTTCGGCGACTGGGTGTTCGTTGATGTCGACCAACAGCCGATTTCCGGTATCTATGGTATTTCGATGCCTGTTGCCGATGGATCCCTCCAGAGTTTCTGGATTCACGACCGCGACTGGGAGGGTATGTTCAACGAATCATTCGGGGCAGTCAGTGGCTCCAAATATCTCGCGTCTATGATGACATATTCCGGCACACGTTGCGACGACTGGGCTATCACACCGACACTTTGTGGAGAGGCACAGGATGTCGCCTTTTGGGCCAAGTCATATCATCCCAACTATCCTGAGCGGATGGAGGTGTATTATAGCACAGGTAGTACCGATCCCAAGGATTTCGTCAAGGTGGGCTCCGGAGTGGAAGTGCCTTCCGAATGGACTCGCTATGTGATAGAACTCCCGGTAGGTGCCAAGCGTATGGCTATCCGCAAATGTTCTGTCAACGGTTTCATGCTGTTCGTCGATGATGTGGAGTTTGCTGCGGAAGGTGCCGCTCCCAATCGTAATATCCTCGGTTATGATACTTATCGTGACGCCGTGCGCATGACATCAAGTCCGGTTGTTGCCACAACCTGGGCCGATGCCGAACTTGCCGAAGGTGAGCATGAATATGTTGTTGTGGCCGTGTACGACCGTGGAATATCACGTGCCTCCAATGTCGTAAGACTGCTTACAACCGGTATCAATGAGATCGGTGTACCCTCGGGTGACGATGCGGAGTATTATAATCTACAAGGGTTCCGTGTCAACGTTCCTGTATCCGGGAATATATACATCCGTCGCCACAATGGAATGGCCTCGAAAGTGTATGTGAGATAATTTATTCCTATTATGATGAAATAGTCCGGCCAACTGCGCCGGACTATTTTGTTTGAATGTATATGAAATATCCGGCAGAAGCGATGCCGGATTTTCTATATAAAAAGATCCGGGAGCGGGTTGCTTCCGGATCTTTCCATATGTGCGGTTGTTTTAGTCTTTCTTGGGGCCGCGGTCGTTGCGGTCACGACGGGGGCGTTCGCCGCCTTCCCGACGTGGACGGTCGCCTTCGCGGCGCGGTCCGCGTTCGCCGCGCGGTGCGCGCTGGGGTTCCACATAGCCTTCGGGTTTGGGAAGAAGCGCACGCATCGACAGGCGGTACTTGCCGGTCTTCTTGTCTATCTCGAGAAGTTTCACCTGTACCTTGTCACCTTCCTTTAGGCCTGATGCTGCCATGTCTTCGAGACGCTCCCAGGCTATCTCGCTGATGTGGAGCAGACCGTCGCGGTGAGGCATGAATTCAACGAATGCACCGAAATCCATGATGGAACGTACAGTTCCTTCGTAAACCTTGCCTTCTTCGGGAAGCTCTACGATAGCGTTGATCATGCCGAGAGCCTTGTCGATGGCATCTTTGTTGGCTGCTGCTACCTCGATGTAGCCGCCGTCCTCGATTTCGTCGATAGATACGGTGGCGCCGCTCTCTTCCTGAATACCCTGGATGATTTTTCCGCCCGGGCCGATGACAGCACCGATAAGCTCCTTGGGTATAAGCATTGTGACGATACGGGGTACGTGGGGTTTGAAATCTTCGCGCGGAGCGGGGATTGTCTGTTCTATGATGTCAAGAATATGCATTCTGCCGTCGCGTGCCTGGAGAAGTGCTTTCTCGAGGATTTCGTAGCTTAGGCCGTCGCACTTGATATCCATCTGTGTGGCTGTGATACCGTCGCGTGTGCCTGTAACCTTGAAATCCATGTCGCCGAGATGATCCTCATCGCCGAGGATGTCGCTCAGAATAGCATATTTGGGACTTGCTGTGTCTGTGATAAGACCCATAGCGATGCCGCTGACGGGTTTCTTCATCTTTACGCCGGCGTCGAGCAGTGCGAGAGTACCTGCGCAGACGGTAGCCATCGATGACGAGCCGTTCGATTCAAGGATGTCGCTCACTACGCGGACAACATAGGGGAAATTGTCGGGAATCATGCGCTTTAGCGCGCGGTGGGCAAGGTTGCCGTGGCCGATTTCACGACGTCCGACGCCTCGTTGAGCCTTGGCCTCGCCTGTCGAGAAGGGGGGGAAATTGTAGTGGAGAAGGAAGCGTTCACGACCCTGGTTAAGTACGTCGTCGAGAATCTTCTCGTCGAGCTTGGTGCCGAGGGTGACGGTCGAGAGGCTCTGGGTCTCGCCGCGGGTGAAGATTGCGCTTCCGTGAGGGCCGGGGAGGTAGTCGACCTCGCACCAGATTGGGCGGATATCGGTTGTCTTGCGGCCGTCGAGGCGTACACCTTCGTCAAGGATACAGCGGCGTACGGCTTCTTTTTCAACGTCGTGATAGTAGCGTTTTACGAGAGGAGCTTTTTCTTCGCGTTCTTCTTCGGGAAGGGATTCGATGTATTCCTCGCATATGGCGTCGAAGCTGTCCTGACGCCAGTGTTTGTCGGCACTGCCGGCTTTTGCGATGGCGTATGCGCGGTCGTAGCATTTTTCGTGTACGTCTTTGCGGAGGTCTTCATCGTTTATTTCGTGGCAGTATTCGCGTTTTACGGTAGCGCCTGCGGCTTCGGCGAGTTCGAGCTGAGCCTTGCAAAGTATCTTGATGGCGTCGTGGGCGGCACGGAGGGCGGCGAGAAGCTCTGCTTCGCTTACCTCGTTCATTTCGCCTTCAACCATCATGATATTGTCGTAGGTAGCGCCTACCATAAGTTCCATGTCAGCTTTCTGGAGTTCGTCAAAAGTAGGGTCTATAACGAATTTGCCGTCTATGCGGGCAACGCGTACCTCACCGATAGGACCGTTGAAAGGAATGTCGCTGACAGCGAGGGCTGCGGAGGCTGCTAGGCCTGCGAGGCAGTCCGGGGCGTCAACGCCATCGGCGGAGTACATGGTGATATTTACGAATGTGTCAGCGTGGTAGTTCTCGGGGAAGAGAGGGCGGAGTACGCGGTCGACGAGGCGAGCGGTGAGGATTTCGTAATCTGTGGCGCGGCCTTCTCGTTTGAGAAATCCGCCGGGGAAACGGCCTGCGGCGGAGAATTTCTCCTTGTATTCGACCTGCAGAGGCATGAAATCGACGCCTTCACCGGCTTCCTTGGCGGAAACTACGGTGGCAAGAAGCATCGTGTTGCCCATGCGGACTTCTACCGCTCCATCGGCTTGCTTGGCGAGTTTGCCGGTCTCGATAGTAATCGTACGGCCGTCGGGAAGCTCGATGGTTTTCTTGATGGGGTTCATACAGTTTGTTCTAAAATGTTTTTTTCTTCGATAAATCGCGCAAAGATAAGAAAAAAAACTCGTTTTGGCAAATTTAGTTAAAATCGGAGCCCAAGTCTGCCCCGGCTCGTTCATTTAAGATTGCGTTGCATTTTCCGGAATTTTGATATTTTATAGCCGGAATAACCCGGTTAAGCGAAGCCTTTCATCTCTGGTTTTCAACAAAATAGATGCTTAAAAAGTTGGCCAAATGACAGGTTTTTCGTAACTTTATAGGTGAAAATCAAAGAGTTACGAATTGTATCATGTCATTTGGCCAAGTCCGTTCGATCAAGGCATGTTCGCCTAATCACACAGCAAAAGTACGCAATAATTTCGACACAAGGAGCACAATCCTGGAAGAACTGAAAGCATTTGCCTCTTCCGTTCCCGATTTCCGCAGGCTGCACAAAGGCAATATACGCCACCGGCTTGATGACATCATCATGCTGATGATACTCGGACGCATGGCCGGATACACCCGACGTGCCGGGATAATGGCGTTCGGCAGGCACATCCTCAACAAAATCCGCGCAATGGGAATGCTGAGGAACGGCGTACCCTCCGAGGCCACACTCTGTCGGGTGGAAAACGGCATCAATGAGCTGGATATGGCCGACAGGATGCGGCAGTTTGCTTAAACCTTCCTTGACAGACAGACCACCAATCGCCGTATCCTGAAAAACAGTCTGTGTGGACGGCAAGGCTGAGTGCGGCACTGTTTAGAAAGAGCCGTGAGTTACAGATTTTTGTCTGTTCGTCAAATATCGTGTAAAACAGCAAGAAAAACAGGAGCAAGTTCGAGAGGGAAGTGAGGTAGTGCGCTATTAATAATCTATCAGATGATATTCTGTGTTATTTGGTAGGACTTGAAAGTATGGGCGCAATAACATAATAATCTTAAATGAGCCAATTTCATAGGGTAGTGTATAAGCGCAATCAAGAGAAAAATTAGTCTAATATGGGTAGTTGGATTGAAACTAAATTATGCGTTTCAAATGGATTGAATTATCATATTTTGGTAAAAGTTCGTGTTGTCAAATTGCCTAAGTCAATCTGCCGTATCACTATTGATTCATATGTATTTTGTGATTTGAATCGAGTGATGGCACTAAATCGTACTCATTAGGCTGGAACTAAAACACTCTTTAGAATTCAGAGGTTGGTGTATATGTTATAGTAAAATTGCCCCATACATCCCGATTTTCAGGAAATTTGAATCCAGTAATAAGAACTGCATTCACTTTGTTTTCGGGCGAAATCATTTCAATATAATCGTCATTTTCATGCATGGTAAATACATACCTCTCTCTCAAATATTGTATGAGTTCGTTGCGCATATGTTGATAGGGATCAATAGTACAGGAAATGTATTCTACTTTTTTTAGTTTCGAATTCTCAAAGTGATAACTGAAATTTCCGGGTACTCGACCTTCAATCTTGTAATATATAGCGCCATCTGCTTCACTGATTAATTCGGATGTATTCATATATTTTTTAACCGTTTGCGCATCTGCTCCAAATTGCAGACAAGGGGCGTCAAAATCACGAAAAAATAATGTTTTTGGCTTTACGGTTACGGTAAATGATTGGGCATTATTTCGTATTACAACATCCCCTATGCGTATTCCTTTAACAATTAATCCCTCAACATCAGCAATATTGATGTTCTCAGATATCCATTCTCCCTTGGATGGTATAGTGTATGTTTCACCGACATAGAGACTTTGGTTAGGAATTGGTTCGTCTTCGTTACATCCACAGAGAACAAAGATTAGTGTCAATAATAGTGTAAATAGAACTTTTTTCATGGTAATTATTAGTTGTTGAAATGTTGTGGTAAAATTACTAAAAATGCGCTATACTGCTGAACTGAATTTCCATGGGCTTTGGCTGAGGCAAGGTGCGAAAGCACAGTCTCTATTTCATGGATGCCGTGCATTTTACGCTAAAGGTTTTCAAATGTTATGAATGTTGTGGGAATCCGCATTGGCTCAAAACGGGAGTCGATCGCTACATATTCACTCGCCTGTGCTGTATAAATTCTTTTTTTTCAAATTCTTCCAGCTACATTTGTGATATATGTGAATGCCTCAAAGATTAAGTTTTTTGAAAATGGAAGGCTTGCTTGGCGAGTTTGCCGGTCTCGATAGTAATCGTACGGCCGTCGGGAAGCTCGATGGTTTTCTTGATGGGGTTCATACAGTTTGTTCTAAAATGTTTTTTTCTTCGATAAATCGCGCAAAGATAAGAAAAAAACTCGTTTTGGCAAATTTAGTTAAATCGACCGTCGCTACAAGCCCTCGTAGCGACGGTCGATTTGTAATTATGCTTTGAGCCCCTTGTCGTTATCGCTTGTAGCCAATGGGGTTGTTCATCACGGGAATATGTCGTTCGGTCAGACCGAGTATCTTGGAAATAGCGGCGGCGTCCATGGTTGCTCGTGGTACTGTTGCTATTCCGAGGGAGGCGCATGCCAGATTCAGATTCTCGCAGGCTATTCCCGCATCAACGGCGGCCATTGTCATCGTGCGGGGATCATTGGGAAGCTCGTTGAGGTCGGCAACGAAAACTATGGAATAGGGCGCTTCAAGGACAAAATCCTGGGAGAAATCTTTGGTGCCGGCTACCAGGTTACGGTAATCGCCTTCTTTTACGAGAGCTAATGAATGGGTTGAAGACCTGTATTCCCATATGGCGTCTTTGCCGAATACATATGTGCGGATTTCCTGCCAGTTACGAGCTGTCGGGTTGCTGCGGTTCGCCGCTGCCCCGAATGCCGAGGGCTGTGCCTCCGGACGGTTGATGCCGGCAGTCATCCATAGCAGTTGACCGAGGACGGTGTCGTCGATATTGCGCGATGGGTCGAACTCGCGAGAGCTGTGCCGTGAGGCAATCACTTCATTCATCGGCATGCCGCCAGTTGTGGCAGGTGCCGGTAATTTCTTTTCATGAGCTGTCATAGTAGAGAATATCGTTGTTGTTAAAGCGATAACAATAAGACTGATGCTTGGTTTTCTGAGTTTCATTTTAAATATGGGGATTAATGGGAGATTTGGAAGGTATAGATACACTCGCCTTTCGACGCTAAGAATTTTTGTGTTACCATGAGATTAAAGGCTTGATGTAGCGTATGTTTTGGCAAAGGTATTCAAAATTCGCGAAACTCCCAAAGAGTCTTGATACCACGGCTCTTTCATTTAGGATATTTTGTGCGTGTATCGTGAGAGCCTCGGAGAGGCGTCATAATGTGAAAACCCCGGCATTCATGCCGGGTGCATAACCGGAAACAAA
>CAJTJV010000011.1 GCA_910576775.1 uncultured Muribaculaceae bacterium
TTCCCGAATTTCCGGATGAACCGCGTCAGCGGTGGTACTGTGCCGCCGCCAAGCGGCTCCGACTGTTTACGGGCATCTGAAACACGGGTTGCACCCGTGCCTATAGAACTACCGCAGCTCTGCTGCTCCGGGTGCGTCAGGTATATACGTCGGGTTAAATGAAAACGCCGTGGGCAGACTGTATAATACTGTGTTTATGGTGATATTGCAATTAAAGAGGGAATTGAGTAATTTTGCAGGGTGACGCAAGAATGACAATCCGCGAGAATCATGATACTTTTTCCTAATGCTAAAATCAATATCGGGCTGAGGGTGCTGCGTAAGCGCCCCGACGGTTACCACGATATAGAGACTCTGATGGTGCCTATAGGATGGCACGATATTCTCGAGATAGTCCCGGATGAACATGGCGCCGGCAGTTTCAATCTCGTCGGAGAAGATACTTTGCGGCTTTCTTCCGATGACGACAATCTTGTCATGAAGGCTATTCGGGCAGTGGAGAGATATATCGGTAGGTCATTGCCCCCGCTCGACATTTATCTCAGCAAAGTTGTCCCTACCGGAGCCGGTCTCGGTGGTGGTTCATCTGACGCTTCTTTTGCTATTCGCGGAGTCAATGAGGTATGTTCGCTCGGTCTGAGCGATGGAGAGATGGCACGGATAGCGGCCGGTGTCGGTGCCGATTGTCCGTTTTTTATATATAACCGCCCTATGCTTGCGCAAGGTATCGGAGATGTGCTTACACCTGTCGAAATGCCGGCTCTTGACTGTCTGACGGTACTTGTTGTGAAGCCGCATACCGAGTCGGTGTCGACAGCTGCCGCTTACGGAGGCATAAATCCGGCGGAACTCCCGATCGGTCTGTCATTGGCCGATTTCGCATCTCTGTCTGCCAGTGGATGGGCGAAGGAAAAAGAGCTTGTGAATGATTTCGAGACTACGGTGTTTGCTCTCCGGCCATCGATAGCAGCCGTCAAGGAGCGTCTGGCCGCTACCGGAGCATTGTTTGCGGCGATGAGCGGCTCGGGAGCGTCGGTGTTCGCTCTTTATGATGATGCCAAAATGGCAGAACATGCAAAAGAATCGTTCGAAGGCTACGATATTTTTGTCGGTAAGCTCTCTTGATGCGGTGTAGTTGAACGTTAGAGCATGGATTATTGTTGTATTTTCAGTGAATAGCCGAAATTAACAATATTTGGCCGAATTTTTGTATATCAATATCGAAATCATCATAAATAACTATGAGCGACAAGAAACACCACAATAATAAAAAGCAGGAAAGCGCCGATGTACAGGAGCAGACTCCCGATGTAGAAATCAATGACGTGCTTGATAACGACAGTCAAGCCGCAGAGGATGAACAGCTTGCCGAAAATGCTGACTTGCAGAATCAACTCGATGCGGCGCGTGCCGAGATTGAGAAGGAAAAGAAAGAATACCTTTTCCTGATGGCAGATTTCGATAATTATCGCAAACGTGTGGCCCGCGAGAAAGCCGATCTGATTAAGAATGCCTCAGAGCGAGTATTGGCCGACCTTCTTCCTATTGTCGACGATTTTGAACGAGGCCTTGCGGCAAGCAAGAATTCGGAGGATGCCGAGGCAACACGCAAAGGCATGGAGATTATTTATAACAAGCTTGTCAAATTTCTGGAAAGCAAGGGCGTGAAAGTAATGGAAAGCACAGGGGCTGATTTCAATCCCGATTTCCACGAGGCGATAGCTACTATCCCCGCGCCTTCCGACGATCTAAAAGGCAAGGTTGTCGATACCACACAGAAGGGCTATATGCTCAACGACAAAGTGCTCCGCTACGCGAAAGTAGCCGTGGGTGAATAATTTCAGGCATATGGAAAAAAGAGATTATTATGAAATCCTCGGTGTCGGCCGTGACGCTACCACCGACCAGATAAAGAAAGCCTACCGCAAGCTTGCCATCACTTATCATCCGGACAAACAGGTTGGTAAATCCGATGCTGAAAAGAAAGCGGCGGAGGAAAAGTTCAAGGAGATATCTGAAGCCTATGACGTGCTGAGCGACGACAAGAAGCGTCAGCTGTATAACCAGTACGGCCATTCAATGGGCCCGCAGGGCTTTGGCGGATTCGGCGGTGGCGGACAGGAATTCGATATGAACGATTTCTTCAGCCGTCACGGCGATCTCAACGATATTTTCTCGGCGTTTTTTGGCGGCATGGGCGGCTTTGGAGGTGCCACAGGTCGACGTCAGAGTTCTCCGCGCCGTCGCAGAGGCGGAGATGTACGTATCCGCGTGAAGCTGTCGCTTGAGGATCTTGCCAAAGGTGTTACAAAAACCCTGCGAGTACCTACATTCATGGAGTGTCAGCACTGTCACGGTACAGGTGCCAAAGACGGTGTTGCCATGGCTACATGTCCGCAATGTAACGGTACGGGACGTGTCATTTCCGTTCAGCGCACACCTTTCGGCAATATGCAATCCGAATCGGTTTGTCCTCGTTGTGAAGGCTCCGGAAAAATCATTACAGAACCGTGCCAGTATTGCAAAGGCCAAGGTGTGGAGAAGCGCGACCAGGAGGTGACATTCACTATTCCCGCAGGAGCTGTCGACGGACAGACTTTCGCGGTTCGCGGGAAGGGCAATTATCCCAAAGGCGGCGGCACTCCGGGCGACCTGCTTGTTGTAATTGAAGAAATCAAGCATCCCGAACTTATCCGTGACGGAGCCGACGTGATATATAATCTTATGCTCGATATCCCGACGGCTGCCCTTGGCGGTTCGGTGGAGATTCCTACAATAACAGGACGTGCCCGAATCAATATTCCCGCGGGTACACAGCCTGGTAAGGTGCTTCGTCTGCGTGGCAAGGGGCTGCCCGATATCGAAAACGGAGGTACAGGCGATGAGCTTATAAATATTATGGTATTTGTTCCGGAGAAGCTCAGTGCCGAGCAGCGGGAAACATTTGAACGTATGCGCAATCAAGAGAATGTCAAGCCTACCGAGGCCGACAGCAAGCGCATTTTCTCGCGACTCAAACATATTTTCGACTGACATATAACTGACATAATACACGCACGTAAGGCCGGGGATGATTTTCCCGGCCTTGTATGTTTTTCAAGCTTTAATATGTAACTTTGCGCTAAAATAAAGGATATGAAAATCGTAATCGCAAGTGACTCTTTCAAAGGCTCGTTGTTGTCGGCAGAAGCCAATGCGGCGATAGCGGCAGGTTTGAGCGGCGCAATTCCGGATGCGGAGATTCTTCAGGTTACAGTTGGAGACGGAGGGGAGGGTACATGCAGGTCTCTTGTGGAGGCTTTGCATGGAGTGCGATATTTCTGCATGGTGGAAGGTCCTCTCGGCGATACCGTAAAGGCGCATTACGGTATTGTCAATGGTGATACGGCGATTATTGAAATGTCGGAGGCTTCAGGGCTGACATTGATCGATGCCGGCAGGCGCAATCCGATGCTTGCGAGTACTTTCGGGACAGGTGAGATGATTAAGAATGCGCTTGAAAAAGGATGCCGCACTGTTGTTGTCGGGATTGGAGGAAGTGCGACAACTGATGGTGGCATGGGAATGCTTGCCGCACTTGGAGTACGCTTTTTCGATGCCTATGGAAATCTTTTAAAGCCATGTGGAGCGTCATTGAATAAGATTGCCCGAATTGATATGCATGAGCTTTCGGCATACCGTGATGTGCGGTTTATAGTTGCCGCCGATGTCGATAACCCGCTTTACGGGTCTTCGGGTGCAGCATGTGTCTTTGCCCCACAGAAAGGGGCTGCACCGGAGCAGGTTAAAGCGCTTGACAGAGGACTGGGAAACTATGCGCGTGTTTCGGAGAGAATACTCGGTAAGGATTATTCGTCGCTTCCCGGTGCCGGTGCGGCAGGTGGCCTTGGTTTTGCTTTTGCCGCATATCTGCATGGAAAGTTATGCAGTGGTGCCGATATAGTGCTTGATGCGTGGAAATTCGATGAAAAAATCCGGAATGCGGATATTGTAATTACAGGGGAAGGACGTCTCGACAGACAGACTATAATGGGAAAGATTCCATTTCGCATCCTTGAGCGTGCTCGTAGGGTGGATGTCCCTGTGTTTGCAATTGGAGGCTCGGTTTGCGACCGGGAAATTCTTGTGCAGGCCGGCTTTGCCGCTCTTGTGCCGGTGGAAGCGTGTGGAGCCTCACTTGAAGATGCGATGTGCCCGGAAACGGCTTTTGCCAATATAAAGAAGACTGTGGCCGATATCGCAGATATTATAATCGCTTTTGCAGCAGATAAATAAAAAAACGGATGCGAAAGCATCCGTTTTTTATCCATAGTCAGGTTTTTATTTTTTCTTTTTGCCCTTGTTTTCTTTGAGCATCTTGATGAGAAGCTCGGGATCGTTGGTGGTGATGAAATCAACATCGTTGTCGATGCACCACTGGAGATCTGCGGGTTTGTTTACGGTCCATGCGTTTACAGTAAGGCCGAGATCATGGCATTTTTTAATCCATTCGGGGTATTTTTTGAAAACCGAGTAATGGTAGTCTGTGCCTGTGCCACCCATGAATTCAATCTGTTCGGGGATATAGTCACCTGTGAGATACTGCACGCTTGTTCCTTTTGGAGCTTCTTTTGCAAGCTGGATGAAGCCGGGCTTGGAGAATGTGATGTAAACCATGCGGTCCTCGAGTCCGAGTTCTTTTGCCATTTTAAGAATCTGGGTGATGGCGTATTTTTCGTTCTGAAGGTTGGTGTGTGGCTTAACCTCGCAAACGAGCATGATTTTGAGATCTTTTGCAGCCTCAAGATATTCGCGGAGAGTGGGAATGTGTTCTCCGTTCTTGATAGTCTGTGCCGTGAAGATTCTGGAGGGAGTGCTCTCTACGCCGTAGCCGTTTAGATAACCGTCGTGGTCTACAACGAGTTCGCCGTCGGGTGTGCACCATACGTCGAATTCCGAGCCCCAGCAGCCGATGGAATCTGCTTTTACGAGTGCGCGGATAGAGTTCTGTGCAGAGCCGGGAGTGTCCCAGTAGCCGCGGTGGGCGACAACTTTCGATTCGGCCTGCATTACGCCTGCGCCGAGAACAATGGCAGCGGCACCAAGAATGAATTTAGTAAGTTTCATCGTGATTTATTAATAATTGGTTAATGTTAGAATAGTGTCAGATCAATATAATTGTGCCGTATATACATTCCCGAAGGGATCTGAGGCTCGTACATAGACATTTGCTTTGTCGTGCGAGGGTTTGTACAGAAATATATGGTCGTTATTGAATGTCGGGCGTGAACCGCCGTGGTTGGCGGGAAAAGTACCTTTTTTACCTTTCAGGAGTTTTACGAGTCCCGGGTCGCGTGCCGGTAGCGGAGCGCGGTCGTTGGCACCGTCGAGCTCGAGCCAGGTAAGATTGTCCTCGCTAACCTCGATTTTCCATTTGGGATCCCAGCCCCAAATATTGATTGCTACTTTGTCGTATGGGTCGCCGGGTTTGGAGTTTTCCTGCCACAGAACCGCTTCTTCCGGAGCATAGATTTTAATCTGATAGCTCTTGGGTTCGCGAAAACCTTTGTAATATTTGTCGACGAGCTTATTACCTTCGAAACAGAGGACACCGTAGCCTTGCGGTGAGCCATCATTACAAATGGGATACCAGAATGCTCCGTTTACTGCTCCGAATGTGGTGTCGGTGATATTGTCGGCTATCCTGGTGGTGAAATTCCAGTGCATGTGTCCTGTGATAATCTGCACGTCGTTGAAATCCTTGACGAGTTTGTAAAGCTTTTTGGAGCTTTTCATTATAGCACCGTTATAGCGCCGCGCAGATGGAGCATGCATTCCGATGATAAGAGTTTTGTCTTTGTCTACATGGCGGAGATCCTTTTTAAGCCATTCCAACTGTTCGTCGGTAATCTCACACATGTAGTCGTTACGGCCTATTGCTCCGGAATAAAGGATATTGTCGAGTGCTATCAGATGGCAGTCGCCGATATTTACCGAATAGTTTGTCGGTCCCATGTTATCGCGATATTCAGAGTCGGAATATATATCGCCTTTGGTTTTCTCGTTATGGTCGTGATTGCCGATTACCGGAAAAACGGGGATATTCATGCGGTCGATCTGTTCATTATAGAGCCCATAGAATTCCGGTTTGTTCCATACGATATCTCCAAGACTTATTCCGTAAACTGTTCCTGTGTATTGGGCAAGCGAATCTACGAATAATGGCATTACGTTGTCTCGTAATGCGATATAGTCTTTTTTGAAGCCAATCTGCACATCTGCGAGAGCCAGAAGTGTCCAGTTCTTATTATTGTCGGTACTTTCGAGTTCGAAAGAAATATCGACAGGTTCTCCGCCGCTGTAATCAATTTCCTTATAAAATGCGGGGCGTCCGTCTTTCAAAGGTATCTTACAGTCGCCCGGAACGGAAACAAACACATGCTGACGGCCTTTTGAGTTGAGAGTATAACTGCCGTCGGCTTTAGTCGTGGTTACGTTTACGCCGTCGCTGACTACCACGCCTCCGCGAGGGGCTCCGTCAACGTTTATTCGCCCGATGATATTGCCTGCCGACAAGAAATTGACAGCAGAGAGAAATATGAATATTGAAACGAGTATTTTTTTCATTGTCAAGATAATGAAGATTTATCTTTAACGGCCATGTTTTCAAATGGCTGTGACGCCGGTGCCGGTTTGTGGGTTCCGTTTACGTCAACGATATGAAGTTCTACACCTCTGTCTTCTATGGCATGTACCATTTTGTCCGGAATATTGGAGTCGGTGACAATCATGTCGACATCTTCGATATCGGCGATTTTGCTGAATCCACGACGGCGGAATTTTGTTGAGTCGGCAAGAACTATTGTTTTTTGGGCAGTTGCCATCATGGCGCGGTTGAGATCGCTCTCGCGTATGTCTGTGGTTGTTATGCCGAAATCAAGGTCTATTCCATCTACACCGATGAAAAGTTTTGAGCACGAAAAATCGCACAATGGTGCTTCTGCGAATTTACCAACTACCGACAGGCTGCTTTCGCGGAGAGTGCCGCCGAGTTGTATCAGTTCGATTGCTTCGTTTGTGCCGAGCAGTTCCGATACCTTGAGAGAGGCGGAAATTACGGTAAGTCTGTGGATAGGCTTTATGCATCGCGCCAAGGCGAGAACTGTCGTTCCGGATGCTATGATGATGGAGTCATCCTTAGTAATCAATGAGTTGGCATATTGCCCAATAAGAGCTTTCTCGTGGCGTGCGATATTTTCTTTTTCGATTACTGAACGGTTGGTGGTGTAAGGATCAATAAGGATTGCACGTCCGTGGCTACGGTACAGCCGACGGCTCTGCTCAAGTTCGTTAAGATCTTTGCGGATCGTAACTGCCGATACGTCAAGAAGCAACGAGAGATTGGCTACCGTTATTGATTCGTGTTTGATCAGAGTTTCCAGTATTAGATTATGGCGCTCTTCTTTGGTCATCGTAATGGAAATGTGTTTCGATTTGAAAGGTTTTGACTTATTTCCGCAAATTTAATGAAAAAAGTTGAATAAAGTCTATGGCTCCACGATTTTTTTCAATTCGTGCAAATGTGTTTCCGGAGAGTCGCTTGTGATGAAATCGACACCATGTTCTATGCACCATCTCAAATCTTCTGTCCCGAGTATTTTCCAGGCCTTTACGGAGATGCCGAGGTCGTGGCAGCGTTTTATCAGCTCAGGTTCCTTACGGAGCTTTTTGCAGCGGTAGTTGAGGCCATTGCCGTTGAAGGCTTTCATTTGTTCCGGGATATAATCTCCTGCCGGATATTGTACACTTGTTCCGGCAGGAACGGACGCTATAAGTTGGATAAGTCCGTTTCTGGAAAATGTGACATATTCAACCCTGTCTTCAAGACCGAAATGCTTGAACATGGCAAGCGTCCGCTCTATGCAGGCTTTTTCGTTCGATCGGCTGTCGTGGGTCTTTATCTCGCATACGAGCCGGAGATTAAGATTTTTGGCGATGGTAAGAAATTGTTCGAGTGTAGGTACATTCTCACCATCCGCAAGTCTGTGTGAGCATACCTCGGCGGCTGTGGAATGCTCGATATTCAATCCTTCAATCTCTGCATCGTGGTTTATGACAAGCACGCTGTCGGCAGTCATCCAAACGTCGAATTCCGAACCCCAGCAGCCGATGGAATCAGCTTTGATAAGTGCGCGTATGGAATTCTTTGCCGAACCCTCTGTATTCCAATAGCCTCTGTGGGCTATAACCCGGGGTGTCGCTGCATGTACGCCTGCAGAAAGCAGGATGCTTGCGGCGATTAATAATATGTTTTTCATTTTTGCAATAGTTTGATGAGTGTTTCCGGGTCGTTACATGTGATGTAGTCAATATTGTTGTCGATGCACCATTGCATTTCTTCCGGAGTGTTTATTGTCCAGATTCCTACGGCAAGACCGAGATTATGGGCGCGCTTAATCCACTCGGGGTGTTTTTTGAGTACGGTAATCTTGTAATCCATACCTGTTATTCCCATGTGATGAAGTTGTTCGGGTAGATAGTCACCTTTGGGATATTGGATGGATGTGCCTTTTGGACAGAGTTTTACAAGGGTGAGTATGCCGTTTTTTGAGAATGTGACATATTCGGTGCGATCTTCAAGCCCGAACTGTTTTATCATGTCGACAGTACGACGGATACATTCCTGTTCGTGTTTGAGGCTGTCGTGAACTTTAATTTCACATATGAGTTTTATGCTTAGGCTTTTCGCTGCCGAGAGATATTCTTCCAGAGTGGGAAGGTTTTCGCCGTTGTCAAGTTTCTGGGCTGTTACAAGAGACGCGGGGGAATGTTCCATGTCGACGCCTTTGAATGTGACATCATGGTTTACGACCAGAGTACTGTCGGCAGTCATCCATACGTCGAATTCGCTGTAGTCAGCACCTATGGAGTCTGCTTTTATAAGGGCCCGGATTGAATTCTGTGCAGCTCCTTCTGCGTTGAAATGGCCGCGGTGGGCTATTACCTTTGGAGTGGAGGCTTCTGACGGGAGGACGGCTGTTAGGATAATGGCAATTACTAAAATGATTTTTTTCATGGTTTGTCTGAAACTGGAAAATGTGATTTTATGAAAGCAAAGGTAAATATATTTGTTCTTTTACGCAAGAAAAATATGTTGTCATACTGTCGGAAAGTGATGTTATGACTTTCGTTTGGTAATGGCTGGATAGGGTGTGGCTTTCGATATGAAAGCTTGGTGGGTGGTTTGTGTTAGAGGCTTATGTGGACTAATTATCGCATTAACAGTGTGTTATGATGGAGGCTAATAATTATATGGATTATTATTATAAAAATAATTTTGAAATTATTTAAAAATAATCTACTTTTGTATCGGAAACGAAACACAGACTATGCGGCCGTTTGAAAAACGGATGTATGTCAGTGTGTCGGTTTTTGCATATATGAGCCATGAAATATAAATAACTTAAAACAGATAATCCTTCAAACATGGGGCCTAATAATTCAAATAAAGCAGCCAAAGCCTATGATGTGATAATTATAGGTGCGGGGGCGACGGGAGCCGGTACGGCTCGCGATTGCTCGATGCGCGGGCTGAAGACTCTTCTTGTCGAGCGCCTCGACTTTACCGCCGGTGCCACTGGCCGTAATCACGGTCTGTTGCATAGTGGTGCCCGTTATGCCGTTACCGACGGCGAGTCGGCAACCGAATGCATCAAGGAAAACATGATTCTCCGTCGTATCGCCCGCCATTGTGTGGAAGAGACCGGCGGACTTTTTGTTACCCTTCCCGAGGATGACCTCGAATATCAGAAACTGTTTGTCGATTCATGCCGTGCGGCAGGTATACAGGCTGATGTCATTGACCCTAAAGAGGCTATTGCCATTGAACCGGCTGTCAACCATAAGATTATAGGAGCTGTAAAGGTTCCTGACGGCGCAGTGGACCCGTTCAGGCTTACAACTGCCAATGTAATTGATGCTCAGCGTCATGGGGCGGATGTGCTGACATATCATGAGATGGTGGATTTTCTTCGGGACGGCAAAACCGTTACCGGAGTGAAATTGCGTGATGCACGCACCGGCGAAGAAAAGACCTTCGAGAGCCGTCTGGTGATAAATGCCGGTGGTATCTGGGGACATGCAATAGCTGCAAAGGCAGGTATAACAATCAATATGTTCCCTGCAAAAGGTGCGTTGCTTATTTTCGGTCACCGTGTGAACAATATAGTAATAAATCGTTGCCGCAAACCTGCTGATGCCGATATTCTTGTTCCCGGGGATACAATATCTCTTATCGGTACAACATCGTCACGAGTGCCGTATGATAGCGTGGACAATATGGAGGTTACCCAGGAGGAGGTTGATGTGCTGCTTCGAGAAGGTATCAAGATTGCGCCATCGTTGGCATATACCCGTATTCTCCGTGCATATGCCGGAGTCCGTCCGCTGATAGCTTCGGACAATGATCCGTCGGGTCGCAGTATCAGTCGTGGCATTGTATGTCTCGACCATGCCAAGCGCGACGGTGTGGAAGGTTTCATAACTATATCGGGTGGCAAGCTTATGACATACCGTCTTATGGCCGAATGGGCGACCGATATGGCATGCAAGAAGCTTGGTGTGGATGCCAAATGCCGTACCGCCGAGCTTCCGCTTCCGGGATCGGAGCCGGAAGCGCCCAAAAATACGGCAAAGCATCATATAATCGAGCTAAGCACAGAACAGCTCGCACTTGAGGGTCGCCACGGTACTCTCGCAGAAGAGATTCCCCACGATATAAATGATGATGCCCTCGTATGCGAATGTGAGAATGTGTCGGTTGGCGAAATAAAATATGCTATCGATAAGCTCCATGTCAACAATCTTGTGAACCTGCGCCGGCGTACGCGTCTTGGTATGGGTACATGTCAGGGTAGTATCTGTGCATGTCGTGCATCCGCAATCATGGCAAGGGCATTCGGACAGGCTGCCGCAATCTCGGATCTTGAATCTTTCGTCAACGAACGTTGGAAGGGAATGATGCCTGTTGCATGGGGACAGACTTTGGTTGAAGCCAATTTCTCGGCATGGATTTATGAAGGTGTCTGCGGTCTTGGCAATAACAGTACGGATAAAATAATCAGCGACAAATGAAATACGATACAATTATAATAGGAGGCGGCCTCAGCGGTCTTGTAGCAGGCGTTGCTCTCGCAGAGAAAAAACAGAAAGTCGCAATCGTGTCGCTGGGACAAAGCGCTCTTCATTTCAGTTCCGGTTCATTCGGGCTTCTTGGCAATATCGACGGCAAGCCGGTTGACAATCCGATAGAAGCCGTTGCCGCTCTTCCGGCGGCGCATCCTTACAGACGTCTTGGAGTCGATACGGTAATGAATCTTTGCAGTAAGGTTGTACCTTTCTTTGCAGAAGCCGGCATTACCCTTAAAGGTGACTGTGCGCAAAACAGTGTTAGGGTAACCCCGATGGGAAAATGCAAGTCCTGCTGGCTTACACTTGACGAATTCGCAACAGCCGGAGAGCTTAAAAAATATAAGAAAGCAGTAATTGTCAGCATTAGTAGCTTCCTCGATTTTTACCCGGACTTCCTTGCTGCCGGCCTTAAGTCCATTGGGCTGGAAGCGTCTGTGGTACAGGTTACTACTCCTGAAATTGATCGTCTGCGTCGCAGTACTGCCGAGATGCGGGCCACCTCGATAGGCCGTCAGCTTCGCGGCAATGCCATTGTTGAACTTGCCGACGCTATTAAAAAAGTGTCGGCGGGTGCCGATGTAGTCCTTATGCCTGCTGTTGCCGGTTTTGATTCCGAGGAACCTGTCAAAGAATTGCGTAGCCTTGTAGGTACGCCACTTTTCAGTATAGCCACTACGCCGATGTCAATGGCCGGTACGCGCATGCAGATGCAGTTGCGCCGTCGTTTCGAAGCACTTGGTGGTACATATATGCTTGGCGACAATGTAGTAGCCGGAAAAATCGGTGGAAACGGCACTGTAGAATATGTAGATACCGCAAATCTTACCGAAGACCATCTTTACGCAGAGTCCTTTATCCTTGCCAGTGGCGGTTTCTTCGGTCACGGTATAGTGGCAGAGCCACACAGGATTTATGAACCGGTATTCGGATTTGAAGTGGCGACGGACGGCGACCGCGACAAATGGTTTGACCGTAATTTCTTCGCCAAGCAACCTTATATGTCATTCGGACTTGACACCGATGAATCCTTCCGTCCTCTCAAAGATGGCAAGGCCGTGAATAATCTCTATGCCGTCGGTGCCGTCCTCGGAGGGTATGATGCTCTTAAAGAAGAATCCGGTGCCGGAGTGGCGATTCTTACGGCGCTGCATGTGGCCGACCTCATTGCGAAAAAATAATTAGCCATGGAAGAATATCAGAAAGAAAATATCAGTCGCGATAATTTCGAACAGTGCATAAAATGCACTGTCTGCACAGTGTACTGTCCCGTGCTGGCTGTCAACCCCGATTATCCCGGTCCCAAGCAGGCCGGTCCGGACGGAGAGCGCTATCGTTTGAAGAATCCGGCATTCTATGATATGGCACTCAAATACTGCCTGAACTGCAAACGTTGCGAGGTAGCATGTCCTTCGAATGTGAAAATCGGTGATATAATCCAGCGTGCGCGCCTCACATATGACAAGAAGCCCGTGAAGCTACGCGACCGTATCTTGGCCGAGACAGATGTGATGGGGTCTTTGGTTACGCCATTCGCTCCTATTGCGAATTTCGCTCTTGGACTGAAGCCTGTCAAGGCAGTCATGGACGCTACGATAGGGGTGGATAAGCACCGTACATTTCCGAAATATACCGGAAAGAAATTTGTAAGCTGGTTCAGGAAGGATGCTCCGGATCAGAGTGCCTATCCTGAAAAAGTCGCATATTTCCACGGTTGCTATGTGAATTATAATTATCCGCAGCTTGGCAAGGATTTTGTGACTATCATGAATGCCATAGGTTATGGGGTGGAGCTTCTGGAAAAGGAGAAATGTTGCGGAGTGGCGAAAATTGCCAACCGTCTTGTCGACCGTGCGCGCCATGATGCTAAAATCAATCTTGATTCCATCCGCCATGCCGTACTCGACAAAAAAATGCCATTGTTGGGAACAAGTTCCACCTGCATGTTCACTATGCGCGATGAATATCCCCACCTTCTGGGTCTTGACAATGCCGATGTGCGCCCCGATATGATGCTTGCGACGGTTTTTATATACAGACTTGTCGAAGAAGGAAAAATCAAGCTCGCATTCCGTCCTGATTTCAAAATGAGAGTGGCATACCATACCGCATGCCATATGGCGAAACTCGGATGGAACGTGTATTCCACAGGGCTGCTCAAAATGATCCCGGGGCTTGACTTTGTCATGCTTGAGTCGCAGTGTTGCGGCATTGCGGGTACTTATGGCTTCAAGAAGGAGAACTATCCCACCTCGCAGGCTATTGGAAACGATCTTTTCAAGCAGATTGAGAGTCTGAATCTCGATGTAGTGGCTACAGACTGTGAAACCTGCAAATGGCAGATTGAGATGAGCACATCTGTCCCTGTGATGAATCCTGTTTCCATCATTGCGCAGGCTCTTGACGTTGAAAAAACAAAACAACTAAACCAGCATTAATCTTTTCACCTTACCATGAAACACATTCTTTTATCATTGGGTATGGCAGCTACGGCAGTGACAGCCTGGGGGGCTGAAACACTGACATCGCCCGACGGCAAAATGAAAATGGAATTCGATCTCGTAGCCGGCGGGATTCCGCAGTATTCGCTGTCGCTTGACGGCAAGCAGATTATAGCACCCAGCCGCCTCGGTTTCAAGTTGCTGAAGGTCGGCGACCTTACAGATGGGTTTAAGGTTCTGTCGGTCGATACAGCGTCGGTCGATGAAACCTGGAAACCGGTCTGGGGCGAGGAATCGGAAATCCGTAACAATTACAAAGAGATGAAAGTCGCACTCCAGCAGCCTTCGACCAAGCATCGCATGGATATCCGTTTCCGAATTTTCAATGACGGTCTCGGGTTCCGCTACGAGTTTCCTCAGCAGAAAAAACTCGCCCATTTCACCATCGAGGATGAGATTACAGAATTTGCAATGACCGGCGACCACGAGGCATATTGGATTCCGGCCGACTATGAAACGCAGGAATACGATTATACCCGCAGCCGTCTTTCTGAAATCCGCGAAAATATGCATGAGGCATGGACTCACCATAATTCATGGGAAGGCCTTGTATCGCCGACAGGAGTGCAGACAGCGTTGATGATGAAGACCGACGACGGCACATATATCAATCTTCATGAAGCCGCTCTTGTAGATTATCCGGCAATGCATCTTGAGCTTAACGATACCACAAACGTGTTCAAGGCGCTTCTCAATCCCGATGCCGACGGTTATATGGCTGTGATGCATACCGATTGCGTGACACCCTGGCGTACTGTCATCGCATCGAAAGATGCACGCGACATACTTGCGTCGCGTATCACCCTTAACCTCAACGATCCTTGCAAAATTGAGGATACATCATGGATAAAGCCAATGAAATATGTTGGTGTATGGTGGGAAATGATTACCGGAAAGAGCAAGTGGAGCTATACCAACGACCTTCCTAACGTGCATATCGACCGCCCCGAGGACTATCTCACTGTCAAGCCTCATGGCCGGCATGGCGCTACAACGGAGAATGTGAAGCGTTATATCGACTTTGCCGCCGAGCATGGGTTTGACGGGGTGCTTGTCGAAGGATGGAATATCGGTTGGGAAGACTGGAGCAATCGTTTCAAGGACGAGGTGTTTGATTTTGTGACTCCTTATCCCGATTTCAATCTGCCGGAAATCCGTGAATATGCCAAGGCAAAAGGAGTGGAGATGATTATGCATCACGAGACATCAAGCTCCATCCGCAATTACGAACGCCGCATGGACGAAGCTTATAAGTTTATGAAAGACAATGGCTACAATGCTGTGAAAAGCGGTTACGTAGGTTTTATTCTTCCGCGTGGCAGCAAACACTACAGCCAGTGGAGCGTAAACCACTATCAGTATGCTGTAGAGAAAGCTGCCGACTATAAGATAATGGTAAACGCACACGAAGCAGTGCGTCCCACCGGTCTGTGCCGTACATGGCCTAACCTTATCGGCAACGAGAGTGCCCGCGGTACCGAATACCAGGCTTTCGGCGGTAGTAAGCCCAGCCATACCACTATCCTTCCGTTCACACGTCTTATCGGTGGCCCGATGGACTATACTCCCGGTATTTTCGAGATGGATATAAGCAAGATTAATCCCAAGAACAAATCGTGGGTGAACACCACACTTGCCAATCAGCTCTCGCTATATGTGACAATGTCGAGCCCTTTGCAGATGGCTGCCGATTTTCCTGAGAATTACGAAAGATTCATGGACGCATTCCAGTTCATCAAAGATGTCGCTCTCGACTGGGACAAGAGCTGGTATCTTGAGGCTGAACCTATGGAATATCTCACGGTTGCACGTAAAGAAAAAGGTGCCGACCGTTGGTTTGTTGGGGGCACAAACGGAGAGACTCCCCGCGAGGCTGTGGTGGATTTCTCTTTCCTTCCCAAAGGAAAATATAAAGTTACGGTATACCGCGATGGCAAAGATGCCCATTACCGTAATAATCCCCAGAGCTATGTAGTTGAGACAAAGACTGTCACCAACAAAAGCAAGATGAAAGTCTATACAGCGGCAGGTGGCGGTTTTGCAATGACAGTTCTCCCTGAAGAAAAATAATATTTCACCAATCATTATCATGACTAAAGAAAACATATACGGCGATTGGGCTCCGGACGTCGTTAAAAAATTCAAATCATGGCAGATGCGGACCATCCTCGTTTCGATGATAGGCTATGCCATATATTATTTCGTTCGAAAGAATTTCTCCGTCGCGATGCCGGGTTTAACCGCCCAGTACGGCATCTCCAATACATCTTTCGGTATTGTAATCGGTATCGGTTCGCTTATCTACGGTTTTTCCCGTTTCATCAACGGTTTTGTTGTCGACCGCTTCAGTGCCCGTCTGATCATGGCTATCGGCCTGTTGCTTTGTGCGGCTTCCAATTTCGCATTCGGCTTCGGTGTGAATATATCATCTTGGATTACAGGTGTTGACGCTGGCCCCGACTTTATAAATATGCTTATCCTCGTGATGGCTGTCACAATCGTGCTCAACCAGCTTTTCCAGGGTGTGGGCTATCCTCCGTGTGCGCGTCTGCTTCCTTCGTGGATTCATCCCTCGGAGCTTGCCACAAAGATGTCAATCTGGAATACGTCGCACTCCATAGGTGCAGGCTGTGCCGTTATAGTTTGCGGCTACATTATGGGTACCATGGGTCAGGATTTGAGCGCGGATCCGGATATTATAAACCGTATAGCGGCAAACCTTAATCTCGACCCTCAGAATTCCGAGCACCTCAAAACTATCATGGGCTATGCACAGCATTGGGACGCATGGCGCTGGTGTTTCTGGCTCCCGGCATGTCTCGCGGTATTAGGTGCCGCATGGCTTTATTTCGGACTCCGCGACGACCCCCGTTCCGTCGGCCTGCCCGAGCTTCCGGGTACCAAGACCGGCAAGAACACTGCGGAAGGAAAGAAGAACCCCTCGCAGAGCCAGTTCCTTAAAGTGATGGTATGGACAAACCGTTGGATTTGGACCCTCTGTATCGCAAACGTATTTGTATACGTCATGCGCATGGGTATTCTCGACTGGGGACCCAAATTCCTTACCGAAGCCCGCGGTATGTCGATTGAGGATGCAGCCTGGTCGGTTGCGGCCTTCGAGATATTTGCTATTGTCGGCACAATCTGTGCGGGCTGGGCTACCGATCATATATTCAAGGGCAAAGCACATCGCATGTGTTTCGTCTGTATGGCCGGTGCTGTTACCTTTATGACAATATTCATCCTTTTCCCGCAACTCCCGATGCTTGTATCCATAGCAGTTCTCGCCATGGCCGGCTTCTTCATCTACGGTCCGCAGGCACTTATCGGTATAGCATCCGCCAACCATGCCACTAAAGAGGCATCCGCAACAGCCAATGGTCTTGCCGGTATCTTCGGCTATGTAGGCTCCTTCCTCTCGGCAATCGGTATCGGTATTGTTGCCGATCACTGGGGCTGGAACATGGTATTCTATCTCATCATCGGCGTAGGTATCCTCGGTGCTATCACTTTCATTTCCATGTGGGCGGCTCCCCGCGACGGTTACGAACGCTCCAACCGTTTCTATGCAAGTCAGGAACAGAATGAAATCAAATAAAATGAAATTCGACAGATATACCAGTCCCATGAGCCATGACGGGCTTATGGAGGCATGCCGCAAAGTCCGCCACGTCGCTCTCGACATGGACGGCACCATATATATGGGGTCGACTCTTTTTCCTTTCACCAAGGATTTTCTCGCGATGCTGACGGCCAATGGCATAGGTTATTCCTTCCTTACGAATAACCCCACGCGCAGTATCGATGATTATCTCGCCAAGCTCGCCAAGCTCGGTATCGAGGCAACCCGCGACCAGATGTACACCACAGCTGTCGCTACCATCGACTATCTGAAAGAGCATATGCCGGAGGTTAAGACTCTCTATGTTGTCGGTACTCCGAGTATGGAAGCCGAGTTCCGTGCAGCGGGCTACGTGCTGACAGACCCCGATGCGAAGGAAAATCCGGATGCGCTGATTGTCGCTTTCGATACGACGCTTACATATTCCAAGCTTTGTCGTGCATCGTACCTCGCTACGCAGGGTATTCCTTATATAGCCACCAACCCCGACCGGGTGTGCCCCACCGACCAGCCTACGGTGCTTGTCGACTGCGGTTCGTTATGCCGCTGTATAGAACATGCAACCGGTCGTGAACCGGACCTGGTTATTGGCAAGCCCAATCCCGATATGCTTTCCGGTATACGTTTCCGCCATGGACTCGAGGCCGAGGAAATAGCAATGTGTGGCGACCGTATTTATACCGATGTCAAGATGGCGCAGAATGCAGGTGCTCTCGGTGTCCTTGTTCTCTCCGGCGAGACTACGCTCGAGACAGCGATGAACAACGACCCGAATCCGCCGATTACGGCCGAGAACATTGCCGTTTTCGGCGAGCTCCTTCTTGAAGCCCGAAAATAATAAGCACGCAGATAAGCGGATTCCCTGTACCTGGAGGATTTCTCCTGTACAGGGAATCGGCTTTTGTTTTGATAGCAATACAAGCTTTTGAAACTAAGCGAAAGTCATAATCTTTCATCGCGAAAGATTATAGGCGCGTAATTTTTGATTTTCGATAAAATTTGTTGAATAATTTGATAGAAAATTAAAAAAAATAATATACCTTTGCAAAGTAGCGCAAGAGTCACCATATTTTGCGCCCTTTTACGCTTGAAAATATATGTTTTTAAATTGAAATAAACCTCGAATCTAAAAATAAGTTAAGAAACCCTTAAGCCTATCGGCTTGCACACCTTTTGCTTGAGTTAGGAAAACACTCATTTCAATATTATGCATACAAAGCTCAATAAATTTCTGCTTATCATTCTTTTGTCATTGTCTATGAGTATGGCTTTCGTGGCCTGTTCCGAAAATGACAACCCGGAGCCTCCCCTTGCCGGTACCCCAACTTTTGTTATTCCGGAATCCGTTACAATGGAGAAGGCCGCAAAGTATTATGTGACGCTTGCCGTCAGTCAGGGTGCTGTGAAAGACGGCGACTCTTTCTCTATCGAGAATACAAACGGCACATTCCTTATCTGTCCGATTACCGCTCATGATGACAAGAGTGTGACATTTGAATACCCCGCACAGCTTGGTGAAGGTACATATACACTTTATTTCCGTCCGTCCGGCTCCAACGACCGCAAGAATCTCGGTGCTATAACATTCTATATCCAGGAGGTGACATTTGTCCCCAAGGAAGGCACAACTGTCTACGGTACTGTCAAGGAAGGCGATAACCCGGTCTCGGGAGTCGTTATCAGCGATGGCTATCTCACTACTGTAACAGATGCCGACGGCCGTTTCGAACTCGAATCCCAGAAGGAACTCGGATACGTGTTCATGAGCGTGCCTTCCGGTTATGAACCTGAACGCAACGGTGTGTTCCCCAAAATGTATTATACCCTGCGCCATACGGATTCTACGCCGGAAGCTGTCGCTTTCCATCTGAACAAGGTAGACCAGAGTAAATACAAAGTTCTGTTTTTCGGTGATATGCATCTTGCAAACCGTACATCAGACATCAGTCAGTTCAAGAATTTTACCGATGATGTCAACAGTTTCTGCAAGTCGAATGCGGGTGAGAAAATTTACGCTATAACCCTCGGCGACATGACATGGGATCTCTATTGGTACAGCAACAAGTTCAGTTTCCAAAACTATTACGAGCTTATCAATACATCTATCGACGACCTTTGCATATACCATTGCATCGGCAACCACGATAATGACTATCTTGCCAAGAATAATTTTGACGCCAAGAAAGATTTCAGAATGACTGTTGCCCCCGAGTATTATTCGTTCAACATCGGTGATGTACATTATATTGTACTCGATGATATAGACTGTTCTGCCTACGACGGCACCACATCACGCAACTATTCCGAACGGGTTCTCTCCAATCAGTTGCAGTGGCTTGCCAAAGACTTAAGCTATGTTGACAAAGGAACTCCACTTGTTATCATGATGCATGCTCCCGTGTTCGGCATATCCACGGCAACCGCATTTAAAAAACATCTCGGCAACGCCGCCGACCTTCTCAATGCGGTCAGCGATTACAAAGTACACTTTGTGACAGGCCATACGCACAAGAATTACAATGTTACACCCAAGCATGGATGCACGGGCGGACAGGATGTCTATGAGCATAACACTGCTGCCGTATGCGGCTCGTGGTGGTGGTCCGGCCATCTTACTCCCGGTGTTCATCTTGCTCCGGACGGAACTCCCGGCGGATATGCTGTATGGGATATAGACGGCAAGAATTTCCAATATGTATATAAGCCGACAGGAAAAACGACAGATGTGCAGTTCCGCGCGTACGACCTCAATAATGTCAAATTCGGAGATGCCGATGTGCCCAAACTCAACAAGTCGACCAAGGCATATACCGATTATTGCAAGATTGTAGCCTTATATAATGGTGCGCAGAACAATTACATTCTTCTTAATGTATGGAACTATAATCCTTCCTGGGAAGTGACTGTGACAGCTGAGGATGGCAAGAATCTCACCGTGTCTCCTACGATGGCTTACGACCCCCTCCATATTGCCGCTATGAGTATTAAGCGGTATAACAGTTCCAGCGTAACATCCTCGCCGTCGTTCGTGACACAGAATTATCCTCATTTCTTCCGTGTAAAGGCTCCCGATGCCGATACTGACGTCACGATTACCGTAAAGGACGAATTCGGCCACACATGGACCCAGAAGATGGAGCGTCCGATGCAGTTCTCCATCGAAGCCTATAAGTGAGGCCGCGATTGACAGAAACCAGTTAATCAATAAATAAACCAACCAATTATCATTATGAAAGTAATCACACGACTGCTTCTCGTGATGGCACTGATGCTGATGGGGCTTCCCACGGCATTTGCCGCTAACCGAGAGCTCAAGGGTACCGTTGTCGATTCCGAGAACGAGCCTTTGGTCGGTGTCAGCGTCCAGGTTGTCCAGAACAAGGCAGCTGTCGCCACCGATTTGGACGGTAACTTCACCCTCAAGGTTCCCGAAGGTCCCGTCTCTGTGAAATTCTCTTATGTTGGCTATGCACCTCAGACCGTAAAGGTCGCTCCTGCCGAGAATAATATCCAGGTAGTGATGCGGGAGGATGCAATCGCCCTCGAATCGGCTATCGTAATCGGTTACGGCGTTCAGAAGAAAGCCAACCTTACCGGTGCTGTGGCAGCTGTCGACGGCAAGGCTCTTGAAAACCGCCCCGCTGTATCTGTGGCAAATATGTTGCAGGGTAGCGTTGCCGGTCTTAATGTAACCACGAATTCCGGTGTCCCCGGTCAGTCGGCTAAAATCAATGTCCGAGGCCAGACCTCAATCAATGGCGGCAGCCCCCTCGTGCTTATCGACGGCGCCATCGGTGATATCGATATGGTTAACCCCAATGATGTGGAGTCAATATCCGTTATCAAGGATGCTTCCGCGTCTGCGGTTTACGGTGCCCGCGCCGCTTACGGCGTTATCCTCGTCACCACAAAGGCAGGACAGGCGAAGGACGGCTTGGCTACCGTACGTTTCAATGCGCGTGCCGGTTGGGAAGAACCGACAACATCGACAGATTTCGTAACTCAGGGCTACTGGTCGGTATATAATGTGAATCGGTTCTGGTATGCCCGTGGCGGAGAAAATTATGTGGATTACAACCACAACGACATGATGGAGCTTCTCGCCCGTGTCAACGACAAGACAGAGAATCCCGAACGTCCGTGGGTAGTGGAGACTGTCCGCAATGGCCAGAAGCGTTGGGCATACTATGCCAATACTGACTGGTACCATGAAATGTACCGCGACCGCCATCCCTCGCAGCAGTACAATATCTCTTTCAGCGGCGGCAAGGACAAGTTCCGTTATTTCCTTTCCGGCGGTATGGATTTCCGTGAAGGCATCCTCAAGCTTGATCCTGACGAATATAAGAAATACAATCTCCGCTCGAAACTCGATTTTGCAATAAACAAATGGATTGACATCAGCAACAATACATCTTTCTACGGTTCAACATATTCCTATCAGGGTGCAGGTAGTGTAGAGGATACTTTTGCTTATTCCAACCGTCATGCCATCGCCAATTTCCCATTGAAAAACCCCGACGGTTCATGGGTCGGCAGCAATCCCTGGATTGGCTATCGTGTGGGCAACGGCCGCCACATCCTCCAGGGCAGCGGTACGCACCGCAATATCGAGCGCAAGACGAATTTTGCCAATACTTTCCGTATCAATATCAAGCCTATCGAGCAGATTACAGTCACCGGCGATTTTACCTATCGTTTCTATCAGTATCGTGACACCCATCGCGGCAATCCGTTCTACTATCGTCAGGCACCCGACGAGCCGATGGACGGCTATATATCCGGTGCCGGCCTCAGCCATCTCGAGGAAATGAGTACTACCCGCAATTACTATTCAGTAAATGCGTTCGCTACTTATAAAGATACGTTTGCCGATGCTCACAATCTTACAGTGATGGCCGGTTATAACTATGAAAAGTATGATAACAAGCGCGTAGGCGTAGATGTTTCGCCTATCACAAGTCCCGATCTCGACGATATCTCGTTACATCCCGCAGTTCCGACCTACACAGTGTATGGCGGACAGGACGAATATGCCCTTCAGGGTATTTTCGGACGTGCCAACTATGACTACAAAGGTAAATATCTTGCCGAGTTCTCCTGCCGCTATGACGGAACATCGCGCTTTGGCGAAGGTCACCGCTGGGGCTTCTTCCCCTCAGGTTCTATCGGTTGGCGTATGTCGGAAGAAAATTTCTGGGAGTCCCTCCGTCCCGTATGGAATAACGCCAAAGTACGTCTGTCCTACGGCCATCTCGGCAATCAGCAGACAAAAAACCTTTATAATTTCTTCCGAGGCATGTCCACAAAGAATTTCGCAAGCTTCAATTTCGGTACCGGAAACGGTTCGTCGAGCTATACGTCAATCGATGATCCCAATGCGGGCGACCTTACATGGGAGACGGCCAAGCAGTGGGATCTCGGCCTTGATCTGAGCTTCTTCAACAACCGTCTGTCCTTCACCGGCGATATCTATCAGCGCGACACCGACAATATGCTTACCAACGGTTTCGAGCTTCCCGGTGTATACGGTGCAACTGTTCCTAAGATGAACATCGCAAATATGCGTACACAAGGTTATGAACTCGGATTCCAGTGGAACGACAGCTTCCGTCTGTGGGGACATCCTTTCAATTACAACGTAAGCTTCAATCTTTCACAGTATCGTTCGGAGATTACCAAATTCAACAACGAAGACAAGTTGCTCTCGCAGTACTATGAAGGAATGCAGGTCGGTGAAATCTGGGGTTATTCCCTCGAAGATCGTTTCTTCGCTACTACTGAAGAAGCTCAGGAATATGCCTCCCGCATTGATCTTTCCAAGGTTCAGGGTGGCCTGAAAGGCGGCTGGCAGGCTGGTGACGTAATCTTCAAGGATCTTGACGGTAACGGTGCTGTAAACAACGGTATCGACGGACGTTTGCGCTGGATGGGCAAAATCTATGATCCGGGTGATGACGGCTATGAAGAAGCAGCAAGCCACAAGAACGACGAAAATCTCAGTACAAAAGCTACGGAAATTCCGATTAATTCGCTTGATAACCACGGAGACATGCGCCGCATAGGCAACGAGCTTCCGACTCTCAGCTACGGTGTTACCGCCGGCTTCCAGTATTTTGGCTTCGATGCGTCAATCTTCTTCCAGGGCACCGGCAACCACTACTGGTATCCCCATGGACAGAACTTTGCTTTCTGGGGTTCTTATTCTTACGAATACGTAACTTTCCTTCCGGCCGATTTCCTCGACAAGGTATGGAGCGTGGACAATCCGGACTCTTATTTCCCCCGTCCTCTCGGCCGCTATGCGTGGTCTGCCGGTCCTCTTCGTTACAAGAACGACAAGTATCTACAGAACATCCGTTATTGCCGTCTGAAGAATCTTACAGTAGGTTATACTTTGCCGCAGAATCTTACAAAGAAGGCTTGCATCGACAAAGTCCGTGTTTATTTCACAGCAGAAAATCTTGCATACTGGTCGCCTCTGAAAAAGAACAGCAAGTATGTTGATCCCGAGAATGCCTTCTCTCGTGGCCGTGATGCTTCCGATTGGAAACCGACTACGCTTCAGGATGATGACAGCAGTAACAACGATTTCAACAACTACAGCTATCCCTGGCCCAAGACCTTTATGTTCGGCTTAGACATTACTTTCTAAAAACAGGACAAATTATGAAAAAATATATAATTCCGGGGCTTCTTCTGGCCGCCATGGGTCTTGTATCCTGCGAGGACGCCATAGACATGACGCCAAAGGACAAGCCGACATATATCGACTATTTCTCCAATGCCACGGCATCGGACATGGAAATGTTCACGAGTCCGCTCTATAACAATCTTCTTCCTGATGCCGATGATGTCGCCAAGGAAATCAGCGACGTGATGGTAAATGCTTCGCTTACGGCATTCGTCCGCGGTGGCAGCGACCGCTATACACCGGAAACCGGAGGTGGCTGGTCGTGGGGCAATCTTCGCCGTGCAAACGATTTTCTGGAATACGGCAAGATGTCTCCAAATACGGATGCATATGAAAAATATGCGGCAGTAGCCCGCTTCTTCCGCGCCTATTTCTATTTTGATAAGGTAAAGCGTTTTGGTGATGTGCCATGGGTGGATCGACCTCTCGATTCCGACGACCCACAGTTGAAGGCACCCCGCGATAGCCGCGAGCTTATAATGACTAAGATCCTCGAGGATCTCGAATATGCATTCAACAAGCTTGATGACAAATCAAAGACCGCTGCGGGTGAAACATGCTTCCGTCTTTCCAAAGGTGCGGCTCTCGCTCTTATAAGCCGTGTATGTCTCTTTGAGGGTACTTATCGCAAATATCATGGCATAAGTCTTGAAGGACACGATTACAATTATTATCTCGAGGGAGCCGCGAAGGCCGCCGAGGCGCTTATGAGTGGAAAATACGGCAAATACAGTCTGTTGAACACAGGCAAACCGGAAAAAGACTATGCCACTCTGTTTACTCAAGGGGAGGCGGATGTCAACGAATATATACTCGCGCGCTGCTACCGCAACGGTGTTTCCGGAAATCAGCACGGTCTTACCCTTTATTCCGAACTGAGTACACACGGACGTCCCGGCTTTACACGCAAATTCGTCTGCACATATCTTATGAAGGATGGCAGCCGCTTTACCGACCGTAACGGTTGGCAGACCATGTCTTTCCTTGAAGAAGTGAAGGACCGTGATCCCCGTATGGCCCAGACTATGATGACGCCCGGCTTCAAACTCCCCGGTGAGAATAATCTTCTGTCTCCGTCCTTTGGTGTGACTCCTACCGGTTATCTTACCATCAAGTGGGCACAGGGTAAGGGTGTCTGCGGCGACGACCCCCATTCGTCACAAGGTCGTTGCGATAACGATATTCCCGCTATTCGTTATGCTGAGACGCTTCTCGATTTTGCAGAGGCTAAGGCCGAACTCGGAACACTGACACAGACCGACCTTAACAATTCGGTGAACCTTATCCGCCAGCGTGCCGGTATGCCCGATCTTATCATGGCTGATGCAAATGCCAATCCCGATCCCTATCTTTCGTCCGCAGCCACAGGCTACGATAATGTAAATGGTGCTAATGCCGGTGTTATCCTCGAAATTCGCCGTGAGCGTACCATCGAGCTTGCGCAGGAAGCCCGCCGTATCGACGATCTCATGCGCTGGCATCAGGGCAAATGTCTCAACCAGGGCTTTACAGGCATCTATATCGATGGTCCCGGCCAATTCGATTTCAAGGGCAACGGTAAAATTGATGTCGTGTTCTTTGCCAAGGGTGGTACAAAGCCCAAGGTGGAAAATGCCGACGACGATTGCCAGTACATTGAAATCGGACGTGATATCTACCTTTCGGAGAATCCTATAGAGACAAAAACTGCCGATGCTACCCATGGTTATCTGAACTATCATGCAGGTAATAAGGTGAACCACTATGAATGGAATGAAAACCGTGATTATCTCTATCCTATTCCTTCCAGAGAGCTTAATCTCAACAAGAATCTCGAGCAGAATCCCGGTTGGTCGAAATAGTAACCCATCAATACTGATTAATCATGAATAAGAAAATAAATATCATTCTTGCGATGCTGCTTGCAGTGGCGGGGGTATTCTCCCTTACCTCCTGCAAGGACGACGAGCCTACGGTGGCAAAAGCCGTCCTGTGCAGCGTATTCTCGCTCGATTTCGATGCCGAAGGCGGTGCTCAGGAAGTCAAGGTGGTTTCCGACGCCGTATGGCATGTAGAGGCTCCCGACTGGGTTACCGTAAGCCCGACGACAGGCGAAGGCACTACGTTCGTCACCATCAGCGTAGGCAGCAATTACAACGGCACAGCCTTGAATGCTACCCGCCGCGGCGAAGTAATCTTCAAAGGCAACACCAAGGCTTCCGAAGCGCCTGTTGCGATTCGTCAGACAGGCGACGACTATATTGGTCTCTCTCCTGTGACAGGTGCCGGATTCTATGACATGGCAGAGGGGCTTAATGTAATTGTCAAAGACATGACAGTCGTTGCACTCTATGCCGACGGATTCGTTGCAACTGACGGTACAACCAATGTAAACTGCAAGACTACAGACAAGCCTGCTGTCGGTTCTACAATGAGTGTATACGGCATTGTCGGCGTTGACAAATACGGAATGCACTATGTAGAAGTAGAGAAGACTGTCGCAGGCGGAGCTTCTTCCACGGCTCCCGAAGCAGTGGATATTACCGAGGATGTTGACAAGGACGGTTTTGGAAACAAGCTTCTGCATGTGGCTCTTACCGGTCTTTACGATGCCGCTACGAATGCAGTTTCTGTAGCCGATAAGACTAACCGCGGTTTCATCGTGGCTTATTGCGACGGTGTCGATATGAAAGGCATGTCGAGCCACTCCGTGACAGTGGATGCTTATTATCTCGGCACTGCTGCTCCGGCTGTCAACCTTATCGTAGCCGGTTATACCGACAATGGAGTAGCTGAAATGGTTTATTTTGCAGAAGATTTCGAATGGCTCGAACCTTGGACAAGCCAGAAGCCCGCAGGACAGACTGTCGAGACAAATAATCCGGATGCTACAGCGCAGCAGCTCGGTACAAACAAGGTTGATGACGTCAGCACATATGAAGCTCTTCTTGCAAAAGGTTACAGCTTCCCGATTTGCTGTGCAGCCTCGAAAGATCCCCGTAAGCCGGAGGCTCAGACATATCTGCAGCGCAACTACCTCAAGTTCGGTCTTACAGGCTACTATTCCGGTATTACTCTTCCCGCAATGGCAGGTATTGCCGAAGGTGCAGCCACCGTAATCAGCTTTGACTGGTGCTCGATGCGTCAGGGCAGTGGCAAGTGGGATCCAACAGAACTCGTTGTTGTTGTGAAGAACGGTACGGAAGAACAGCAGTTCCTTGTTCCGACGCATGCATATGTAAACGATGAAGCATACGCATGGCTTCCTGTCCGTATCGATCTCGGCAAGTCCGTGCAGAACGGGTCTGAGATTACTATCCGCAACATCGATTCCCAGTGGCCGGCCGATGGTGCCGCTCTCCGCTGGTTCATCGACAATATCAAGATTGTAGAGAAATAATCTCGATATAAACCATATTCTAAAAGCGCGGCGTCATTGATGTCGCGCTTTTTTACGTACCTCCCACACAAACACGACCCTTTCATTTAATCCTGCATACACAGAATGTTGCCGCAACAGGAGCGGCAGAGCCGCGGTAGTTGTATAGGCACGGGTGAAGCCCGTGCAACAGATGCACCAACACATATAGAGCCGCGTCAGCGGCGGTACAGTGTCGCCGCTGATGCGGCTCATTGAGGGAGGGCGACGATATACCCGGGCTGCGAGCCTTGCCCGGGCCTACATAACTGTCGCCGCCATGCGGCTTCCGTATCCGGCTTTGTCATTAGCTTTCATGACTTTGATAATTATTAGATTACACCGTAATTTAAATATCAAAGCTTTTTTAAATGAAAGAGCCGTGGCGGAAGGTGGATTTTTGTTTTGGGATTATGGCAGAATTTCGTAATTTTGGCTTCAGAACATAAAACAATCCTTATTAAAATACTACCATGGCAACATTTACACCCGCCGACCTTGAGCAACTCAGCTTGAAAGGCATAAGCCGAGAGGTTGTCGACGCACAGCTCGACCGCTTCCGCACAGGTTTTCCTTATCTGACACTTGATTCTCCTTCATCTGTCGGCAACGGCATTCTTCCCGTTGATGCTGAAATGGAGAAGGCATGTCTCGGACGGTGGAGCCGTTTTCTTGCCGGTGGCGGAGATGTATTGAAATTCGTTCCTGCGTCCGGTGCCGCTTCCCGTATGTTCAAGGCGTTGTTCGCATTTGTAAATGGTGCCGATGATGTGCCGGAGGCCGGCGGATCGGTTGCGCAGCTTGTTGAGAAAATCGGTGATTTCGCATTCTACGGACAGCTGAAAGCCGTGACAGAGAAAAATTACGGTCTTTCTCCGGAAGATCTTATCGCTGCCGGACGTTTCAAGGATCTTGTAGGAGCCATCATTCTCCCTGACGGTCTCAATTACGGCGCTCTTCCGAAAGCTCTTCTGACGTTCCATCGCTATGAAGACGGCAGCGTGCGCACATCGCTTGAAGAGCAGCTTGCCGAAGGCGCACAGACAGCGGCTTCCAAAGGTGGCAAGGTGCGTCTGCATTTCACAGTATCGTCCAACCACCGCAAGCTGTTCGAGGCCAAGCTTGCCGAGGCCGTACCTGCAATGGAGAAACGTTTCGGGGTGTCGTATGATATTTCCCTTTCGGAGCAGAAGCCATCGACAGATACCATTGCCGTAACTCCGGACAACGATCTTTTCCGCGATGATGCAGGCAAACTTGTATTCCGTCCCGGTGGCCATGGTGCCCTTATCGAGAATCTGAACGATATGGATGCGGCAGTAGTATTCATAAAGAATATCGACAATGTTGTAGGTGACAGCCACCGCGAGGATACCATCCATTATAAGAAATTCATCGGAGGTCTTCTGATGATTGTCCGAGACCGTATAGCAGCACTGAGCGCCGCTCTCGCCTCTGATCCGACAGAAGAAACGGTTTCGGAAGCCACCGCTTTTGTCGAAAATATTCTTTTTATCCATTCCGAAGGTCTTGCTGCCGAACGTAGCCTCGCAGAGCGCCGCGACGTCCTTCTTTCAATTTTCGACCGTCCGCTGCGTGTATGCGGTATGGTACGCAATGAAGGAGAGCCGGGCGGAGGTCCATACAACGCATATTCCTCCGACGGCAAGACTATCGCTCCGCAGATTCTCGAATCCACACAGATTGACATGAATAATGCAGAGAATGTGGATATGATGAAGAATGCCGGTTATTTCAATCCGGTAGACCTTGTATGCTATCTCAAACGCGCTGACGGAACATCATATCATCTGCCCGATTATGTCGATCCGCAGACAGGTTTTATTTCTGAAAAATCTGCCGGAGGCCGCGACCTACGTGCCCTTGAGCTTCCCGGTCTATGGAACGGAGCGATGAGTGACTGGAATACCGTATTTGTAGAGGTCCCTGCCTCGACATTCAATCCCGTTAAGACCGTAAACGACTTATTGCGCCCGGCGCATCAATGATTGTAAATGAACAAAGGAAGAATAATTGTAATGGCTGCCCCTTCGGGTAGCGGCAAATCGACAATAATCAACGGTATCATGGCCGACGGCGACCTCAATCTGGGGTTTGCCGTCTCGGCTACGACCCGCCCCCCGCGTCCCGGCGAAATCGACGGAGTAAATTACTATTTTCTGAGCGAGGACGCATTCAGGGAAGCTATCTCTGAAGGAGAATTCCTTGAGTATGAGGAGGTTTATCCGGGGCGCTATTATGGCACCCTCCGCAGTGAGATTGAAAGAATCACAGGCCAAGGGCATAATATCATCCTCGACCTTGATGTGAACGGTGCTCTTGGAGTAAAGCAGATCTACGGCGATGAAGCGCTCACGGTGTTCATCGAGCCGCCGAGCCTCGAAGAACTGCGCCGCCGTCTCGAATTCCGCGGTACGGAAACGCCGGAGGTAATCGATGTACGCATAGACCGTGCTGCATACGAACTTTCCCGTGCCCCGCAGTTCGACCGTCGTATAGTCAACGACAACCTCGAGACCTCAATCCGGCAGGCCCATAATCTGATATCCGCTTTTATCGAAGGCGGAAAAATAGATTGACATGGAGACGATAGGCATTCTCGGCGGTTCTTTCAATCCCGTCCATATCGGTCATATGATTCTTGCGTCGTATCTTACACAATGGGGGTATGTCGACAAAGTATGGCTCTCGCTATCGCCCCGTAATCCGCTAAAGGATGCCGACGATCTGCTGCCCGACACCAAGCGTCTGTCGATGCTTTCGATCGCGGCGAAGGGTGCGCCGGATATTGAAATATGCGATATCGAGCTTTCGATGCCGAAACCGTCTTACACTATCAATACGCTCGACCTTCTTCATGAACGCTATCCGGACGTGAGATTCAAACTTATTATCGGCAGTGACAATTGGCGGATATTCGACAAGTGGCGCGCTCCCAAGCGCATTCTTGAGGAATACGGCGTTATGGTATATATCCGTCCCGGCTATCCGGTGGAAAAACGCCATATCGATGGACTTGAGGTTGTTGAAGCTCCTATGGTGCATGTTTCCAGTACTTTTATCCGCAATGCTATCGCACGCGGACGCAATATGAGTTATTTCCTTCCGGCAGGTGTCTACAAATATATTATCGACAACAGACTCTATCGGAAAACAGAAACAGAAAAATGAATCAGGAATCATCGAACCTTTCTTCTCAGGCAATTTCACTCGCAGGTCTGTCGGTAGAGTTCGGCAAAATCCTTGCGAACGCTGCGGAAAAAGAACCTAAGGATTTTCTGCGCGAGTGTCTTCGCTATCTCCCTCGTATATTTATATCTGCCTGTGATCTGAAAATCTACGGAGAAGACTCCTGTATGGTATCTGAAGACTATAATACAGGCGCTATATCCGATAGTGTCACCGAGGAACAGTACGAGATGGTGCGTGACGGTATCGCGAGACTGTTGGGAGAATATGATGTCTACCTTGATACTCCTGTGGAGGATATGCGTTACAGCGACACTCCGGTCGGTGTATCGTTGTCGGAACAGCTTGCCGACATATTCCAGTGTGTGGTTGATTTTGCCGCAACCATGGGTATGTGCGACAGCGACAATGCCACCGAAGTGCTATCCGAATTCAAATATCGTTTTCACAGCTATCTTTCAGAGACAATATGCTCGGCTCAAAGAGCTGTGAACACACTTTATCAATCGCAAGCTTTCCTGTCAGAATGAAATATATAAATGATCTTCTGGAGTTCATGGACTCCAGCCCGGTGAATTTCTTCGCTGTAGAAAACTGTCGCCGCCGTCTTGAAGCCGCCGGTTTTTCCGAACTTGACATGGCCGACACGTGGAAGCTCAGGGTAGGGGAGCGCCGCTATGTAATCAAGAACGGTTCGGCAATATTCGCATTTATCGTCGGAGAGGGAGAACCTGCATTCGATATTATTGCCGCACATAGTGATTCTCCCGGCTTTCGCCTGAAGCCGCATTGCGAGATGCAATGTGAAGGTGGTGCCGTGCGGCTTAATACTGAAGTATACGGGGGCCCGATACTTTATACGTGGTTCGACCGTCCGCTCTCGCTTGCCGGCCGTGTGGCATTGCGCGGAGAAGATCCGTTACGTCCTGAAATTCGTCTTATGCGTGTAGACAGGCCGCTTCTGGTAATACCACATCTCGCAATTCATTTCAACCGTCAGGTTAACGAAGGAAACAAGCTCTCCAAACAGAAGGACATGCTTCCTGTGATTTCTCTTGGCGGACCGGAAGCCAAGGGGATGATCCGCCATCTTATCGCAGAGGAGCTGAAAGTCGACGAAAACGATATTCTCGACTATGATTTATCAGTATTCAATGCTGAAAAGGCTTGTCTTGCCGGTCTGAACGGCGAGATGGTGCTTTGCGGACGTCTTGACGACCTGAGTATGGTTCACGCCGGTCTAACCGCCATACTGGAGGTTGCCGACAAGTCATCAAGGCATACACGTATCCTCGCGATATTCGATAATGAAGAGACCGGCTCCGGAACCAAGCAGGGTGCAGGTTCGCCGATTCTGGAACATATCATGCGTCGGATAGTGATGGCATGTGGCATGGGAGAGGAGGATTACATGCGGGCTGTTGCGTCGTCGTTCCTTGTTTCGGCGGACAATGCCCACGGGTTGCATCCCAATTATGTAGAAAAATACGATCTGACAAACCATCCTGTTCTCGGTGGAGGCCCGTGTATAAAATTCAATGCGAACTGTAAGTATATGACGGATGCCGACAGCGCCGCCGCTTTCCGTCGCGTGTGTGAGATAGCCGGAGTGCCATGTCAGAGTTTTGTCAACCACAGCGATGTAGCCGGCGGTTCCACTCTCGGAAATATTCTCACATCACAGATTCCTTTGCGCGGTGTTGACATGGGAGCTCCGCTCTGGGCCATGCACTCGGCATGTGAGACAGCATCGACTGCGGACCATGAATATACAATCAAGGCTTTTTCGACATTCTATTCTCTGTACTCGGACTGATTCGAAGTAAAAGTTAAAATCACCGGCGGCTGTAATTTTTCAACAGTCGCCGGTGTCTTATTTATAGAACGGTAATCTATAACTATTATTTATGACATTATTATGAAAAAAGCAATTTCAGTATTCTCTATAATGCTTTTATGCGTGTTTTCCACAACTTTTGTGGCATGCGCCAAGAAAGTCAACACCGAAGCTTCCAAAATTGAGACACGTACAATAAGTGTGGGGCAAATCAGCGAGATTGAGGTTGGAGCCATTGATGTTATCATCACCCCCGGTCGTGGTTCCGGCTCCGCACAGCTTACAGGACCGGTATATCTGCTTGACAAAATAAAAATGACGACCAAGCAAGGTAAACTCGACATCTATATAAAAGACGGAAAGAAAAAGAAACGCGGCGATGCTGTGAAGCTTATAATTACTGCGGATGTTCATGATATCGAAGCCTATGCAGGATCTGATGTCAGTTTCACCGCTCCGGTCAAGACCTCGCGCAGTTTCTGTGTCGAGACATATTCTTCCGCAAATGTGAGAATATCGTCGCTTACAGCGCCAAAGATAGATATGAAATCCTATTCATCCGGTAATGTCGAAATAGGGTCTGTGCAGACGTCCGGAAGCCTTGATATTGAATCTTATAGCGGAGCAGAAATCGTGATAAGCGAGGCTGTTGCCGGAGAAGCGGATATGGAGGCATATTCCGGAGGAAAGATCAAAGTGAACGCCGGTTCACTCGGATCTTGCGAATTAGAAGCTTACAGCGGTGGAGGAATTTATATAAAGGCGGCAATGGCTTCAGTAAGACAGGAATCCTATTCCGGCGGATGTATCAGTCTTGGGAAATGATCCGGAGGGTAAAAAACGGCTATACAAATAATTCTGAGTTTCCAATAATATATATCACCACGGGCTTCGAGTATGATTTTTTTTGTGTAATTTTGCACGATAAAAAAACAAAGAATGTATCTTTCTCCAGTCATACCCGAAGCCTCTCTTTGGCTTCTTTGTGTCTGCTTTCTTTGCCTGCTGATTCTTGCCGCCGTCTATATGTTTAGAATAGGTTCGGTGGTGTCATATCGCAGGAAAGCCGACCGTGAGCGTGCAGACAAACCCGATGCCGATTATCTGCCTGCATCGGTAGTCATATATTCCCAAGGCGATGCCGATAATCTGTATGAGCTGCTTAAAAATGTATTGGGACAAGATTATCCGGCTGCTTTCGAGGTGATTGTGGTAAATGAAGGTGAATCTACCGATGTGCGCGACATCGTTTCTTCTCTCCGGGCTGCTAATAACAATCTCTATCTTACATTTACCCCCGAAGGGGTGGTTAATCTGAGCCGTAAGAAACTGGCTCTGACACTCGGTATCAAGGCTGCACGATACGACATTGTGGTTCTTACGACATCTGCCGTGGAAATAGAATCACCGCTTTGGCTCAAGCGCATGATGCAGCCTTTTGGTCGAGACAATAAGGTAGAGGTAGTTCTCGGATTTTCCTATATCAAACCGGATGAGGATTGCACATTCGGCAAGCGCTGTCGTGCTTTCGACTATGTTGCCGACAGCACCCGATGGCTTGGCGCCGCTATTGCCGGAAAACCTTTCCGCGGTACGGAATATAATATAGCCTATCGCCGTGAAGCCTTTATGCGTAACAAAGGATTCGCCCGTTCTCTCAATCTCTGTTATGGTGATGATGATATTTTTGTCAGCGAGATTGCGAACCGCAGCAACACTGTAGTGGAGCTGTCGGATGAATCGATGGTGCGTCTGCGTCATGGGAATCATCCGCGTATTTTTATGGAGCGCTCGCTGCGGCATATATTCACAGAGAGGAAAATACGCCGGCGTCCGCGTTTTTTGATGCCGATGACAGGGTGGTTGCAGATTGCAGCTCTTGCGAGTGCTGTAGCAGCCGGTATTTCAGCATATCCTAATATGCAGCCTGCTATAGTTGCTGTTGTAATGGTTGTTGTTATGATGGCGCTTGACGTATATTATTGGCGACGTGCCATGAATGCGTTGAAATCGCGTCGAATGTTCTTCATGTTGCCGTGGTTTTCCATTACATATTCCATGCGGCGTCTCTCCCGACATTTGCGTTCGGTTCTTGGTAAACACAAACGCTATACGTGGGACTGATATAAAAAACAAGCGCCCCGGCAAGCAGTTCATCATCGGCATGCCGGGGCGCTTTGTTGTCAATGGAGTAGGTTATTTATCTACCGGCAGGGCTATGCGCCGTATTATAGGTTCGAGAATGTCGGCGAAACGTAGGAATCCGAGGTCGGTGAAATGGATGCCGTCGACGGTAGCTTCATTGTCAATGCCGATTATGTTGTGGTTTGAAAGATAATGAAGATTGTTGTATTTGGCTGCCAGTTTTTCGTAGCGTTCCTTCATCATGGCGTTGCGTGTGTTTACCTGATTGCGGGCGGCATTGTCGAATCGAAGATGCGGGAAATAAGGGTCTTCTATGAAAAGGAAAGGAACATCGGGGTGTGCCGAGCGGATAATCTCGAAAAACGGAATCATAAGGGTATCTATCTGTTCTTCGTTTACATTCGGCACGAAATCGAGTACGATAAGTCCGGGGTCGGGAACTGCTGCGATTACGCGCGCTATTTCGAGGTCGAGTTGTCCGTTGCCGCTGAATCCAAGGTTTATCACCTCACGGTTAAGCCGGCGTTCGAGGATGTTGGTATGCGCCATACCCGCGCGGTTGGCGCAACCGCCCTGCAATATGCTTGTGCCGTACATGATAATCGGTTTTCCGGCAACAGGCATAGCGACTGACGGCAAGGAGAAGACTGCATCGGGTGTTGTGCCGATGAAAAGGCTGTCTACGCCGTCATACAAGGGCAGGTACAGAAGATACTCGCGCATCTGCGGCTCCATGTTGGAAATGACTTTAGCGCTGGTATTATGGCCGTTGACGTCCGGTCGCGCGCTATTGACAAATGTCCATGTGCCGTCGGGCTGTAGGGTATACAGGTCGAGGCCTCTGGAGCCTGTCGGTGTCTGATGGTTCATAAGAGTCTTGAACGGTGAATGCCATTTGACATCTATTCTGGGACTATTTGAGGCAAAGCGTAGCGCCATACCGGCGGAGTTGCGTCCAAGGCCGGATAGAGCACCGCCACGGACGGTCTGTAACAAGGAGTCGGGAATGCGCTGGTAGCGTCCGGATGTGCATGCGTCGTCGACGGCTTTCCCAAGAAGGGGTAGATTGTCGGTTTTGTGCCATCTAAGCTCATCGGCGGAAGCACTCAGGATTGCGGTGGCTACAATCAATGTTGATATCAGTTTTTTCATTGGAAAACGTTTTTATTGTTATTTGCCGAGAAGTTCACGAGCTACGGCGCGTGTAAGATCGAGCGAGTCTGTATCATATTCAGTGCGCCAGTACATTCCGCCCCGGAAGCCTTTTTCTTTGATATAGTCGCATTTTATTTTAAGCGAACGCGGATTTTCATAACTTATGACGAGAGTCCCCAGGCTGTCGACAATGTAGGGTACACAAGCGACAGAATCCCAACGCTCTTCCATACCTTCTCCTGGAGCTATGTAACGGTAGTCGGTCCAGCCTTTGAAATTCTTGTCATCGCCGCGGCCATAGAAAGCGAGGCCGAGAACGATATCCTTATATTCAAGGCCTTTGCTCAGGCAGGAGTCGAGAGATTCCTCAACAGTGCAGACGCCCGACCGCTCTGAGCGACGCAAAGAGGTGTGCAGATAAGGTGCCTGCCATCCCATGTCATATGTCATCAGGCATATGTAGTCGAGATATTCCATTGCTTCTTTGAGGTCGAACCCGTTGCCGAAGAATCCGGCTGCCGCACTTACAACTTTGTCCGAACCGAGTGCCTTGCGCACATCCCTGAACAATGCGATGTAATTGTCGACCTCTTCCTGTGTTGCCGGGAACTCCCAGTCGAAATCGAGTCCGTCAAGTCCATATTCTTCGACTTGTCTCTTGCAGTCGTCGACGAAGAGCGCGCGTAAGGAATCGTTACCTGTCATTTCCGACCATCCGTTGGCGGAACCTGCACCGGCTCCTCCCATAGAAAGGATTACTTTCAGGTCTGGATTTTCTTTTTTCAAGTCGAGTATCCTGTGCAACCGCGGAATATTGGAGATTTTAAGTCCGTCGCAAGTGGCGTTTGGTTCACCTGCAAGGTAGTTGATTGCAGTTACCATATCGGCCGGAGGAAGGGAGCCGTCGATTGTACAGGCGTAGGCTATACATTCGTATTGCGGTTCGGTAATCTCTTGGGATCCCTTGTTGCCGCAAGATGTAGTGCCATAAAGCAGAGTGCTTAATCCACATGCGTAAAGCAGAATCTTTTTCATTTCAGATGATATTTAGAGTTAGATTGGTTTTTAAGTAAGAGGCCGGATTTTCATGTCGTGATAATACCTACAAACTTAAACAATTAATTTTGATTCTGCAAAATATCAGGAAATTGGATGTCTATAACGAAACAAGGCCTATCCTCACGGACAGCCCTTGCCTTCTTACACATAGTACTTAATGTTAGATTTATATGTCTATTCCAGATTTGTTTAATATGAAAAAGCATTTACCATGCTTGTCGTATCATTTCCGATGCAAAATTAATACATAAAACCAAACATGCAAAATAATGCATAAAGTGTCCGAAAGTATGCGTTGTTTAAAAATTTCATTGATATTCGGAGTGTCGTTGACAATTGTTTTGTGCTCCGTCGAGTTTTTTAGCGTTAAGTCATGAAAACGCATTTTATGCTAAAAAATGGACTAAAATCTAAATATTGTTAAATGTAATAAGTCTCATGGCAATATGTTTTATAACATGTTTTTACAATATGTTTTTTAGGGTGAAGCTTCGCAAAGTGTAAGTTTTTCAGCCTCGGAATAGGATAGATTGTTTCATTGTTACAATGGATTGGGAGTGTGGTTTGCCGGAATTGGGTTTAAAAAACATATCGTCTGCGTATTGAAAACCTACATATATAAAATATTTTGTTTAATTTTGCAGACTGAAAAAATTGTAGCCGAAAGGCTTGGATAAAAGATGGAAATAATCCGTACGATAAAGGGGCTCGACGCAGTTGTCGCCGATGCCAGAGAGAAAGGACTCAGCGTAGGTCTTGTTCCGACTATGGGAGCCCTTCATGCCGGTCATAGGTCGCTTGTTGACAGGGCTCGTAAAGAAAACGATATTGTAGTTGTGAGTGTGTTCGTCAACCCTACACAATTCAATAATGCAGAGGATCTCCGCACCTATCCCCATACGGAGGACGCCGACGCGGCCATGCTTGAGAAATGTGGTGTGGATTTTGTATTTATGCCCACTCCTGAAGAGGTCTATCCCGAACCCGATACACGTGTTTTCAAGCTCGGACCGGTTGCTGAGGTTATGGAAGGAGCCATGCGTCCCGGACATTTCAACGGAGTTGCACAGATTGTGAGCAAACTATTTGCTATTGTAAAGCCTACACGCGCCTATTTCGGAGAGAAGGATTTCCAGCAGATTGCAGTAATACGCCGTATGGTGGAAATCGAAGGTTTTGATGTCAAGATTGTCGATTGTCCGATAGTTCGAGAGGACGATGGTCTCGCGTTAAGTTCTCGTAATGTCCGTTTGTCGGCTGAAGCCCGTGCCGTAGCTCCCAATATACGCCGTCTTCTTGTTGCCAGTCTCGATTTGAAAAAACAGGGCTATTCCCCTGTTGAGGTTGCACGTCTCACGGAAGATGCCATCAACAATGTCGAAGGACTCGAAACAGAGTATTATCAGATTGTCGATGCGGCCACTATGCAACCTATAATGGAATGGAACCAGGCCGGTCCGCGTGGTGCGGTCGGTTGTGTCACCGTCTATTGTGGCGGGGTCCGTCTTATTGACAATATCAGATACTAAATAAAGCAAACATCCGCAATGTTCATTCAAGTTTTAAAGTCGAAAATCCACCGTGTCAGTGTAACAGAGGCTCGACTGGACTATATTGGCTCTATAACGATCGACGAAGATCTTCTCGACGCGTCAGGTATTCTGCCCGGAGAGCGTGTATATATCGTCAACAATAACAATGGCGCGCGCCTTGATACCTATACAATTCCAGGTCCCCGCGGTTCTGGCGTAATATGTCTCAATGGTGCTGCCGCCCGTCTGGTGCAAGTCGGTGATGTTGTAATTATTATGAGCTATGCCACTATGACACCGGAAGAAGCACGGGAATTCACTCCCAAAGTGATTTTTCCCGATACCAATACAAACAGAATTGTAGAATAATCCATTTCCCTCCCCGATATGTTTGAAAAACTGACAGAAAAGATAGAAGCAGGCTTCAAAAAGCTTAAAGGCCAAGGCCGTATCACGGAAATAAACATCGCCGAGACGATGAAGGAAATCCGCAAGGCTCTTACAGACTCCGACGTAGATTATAAAGTCGCCCAGAATTTTGTAAATACAGTGAAGCAGAAAGCTCTGGGTCAGAATGTGATCAACGCCCTAAAGCCAAAGGAGCTTATGGTGAAGATTGTTCACGATGAAATGACGCACCTGATGGGCGACCAGCCTGTACCTCTGAAAATCGAAGGCAAGCCCGCTCTGATTCTTCTGTCGGGCCTGCAAGGTTCCGGTAAGACTACTTTTGCCGGCAAGCTTGCAAAAAAACTTAAAACGGAGAAGAACATGCGCCCGTTGCTTGTCGCATGCGACGTTTACCGTCCTGCGGCTATCGACCAACTCAAGGCTCTTGCAGCTACTATTGATGTCGATGTATATACTGAGGATGGTGTGAAGGAACCTGTCGGTATCGCAAAACGCGCTGTTGAATATGCCAAGGAGAACAAGTATGATCTCGTAATCGTCGATACAGCCGGTCGTCTTGCTGTAGACGAACAGATGATGGACGAGATTGAGGCTATCAAAAAAGCAATCAAGCCTGCCGAGATTCTCTTTGTTGTAGATTCGATGACGGGTCAGGACGCGGTAAATACGGCCAGAACATTTAATGAACGCCTTGATTTCGGTGGAGTCATTCTTACAAAACTCGATGGTGATGCCCGAGGCGGTGCCGCCTTTGCGATCAGCAGTGTTGTCAACAAACCAATCAAGTTTATAGGTACGGGCGAGACTCTCGACGGTATCGATGTTTTTCATCCCGAGCGTATGGCAAAACGTATTCTCGGTATGGGTGATATAGTCACTCTTGTAGAGACAATCCAGAAGAATATTGATGAGAAAGAGGCCGAGGAAATAACCAAGAAGGCTCTCCGCAATCAGTTTACCTTCAATGATTTTCTCAAACAGATAAATCAGGTGAAGAAGATGGGCGATCTCAAGAGCATCGCTTCGATGATTCCCGGCCTTGGTAAGGCATTGAAGGATGTGGAGATAAGCAATGACGCATTCAAGGGCATAGAAGCAATCATACAGTCGATGACTCCTTATGAACGTGAGCATCCACAGGTTATCAAGGGAACCCGCGTGCAGCGCATTGCCAATGGTTCCGGTACCAAGATTCAGGATGTGAACCGCCTGCTCAAACAGTTCGACCAGATCCGCAAGATGATGCACGATGTAAGCAAGAAAGGTAATAATCCCCGCGCGATGATGGCTCAGATGCAGCAGATGCGCCGCGCCAACAAGAATATGATATGACAATAATCGACGGAAAACAGACTGCGGCCACTATCAAGGCTGAAATCGCCGCCGAAGTAGCTCTTCTTCGTGAAAAGGGTTTTCGCGCGCCACATCTCGCCGCCGTTCTCGTGGGGCACGACGGCGGTAGCGAGACATATGTCGCAAACAAGATAAAAGCCTGTGCGGAATGTGGATTCACATCCACGCTTGTCCGTCTGGAGAGTACCGACGAGAATCCTCTTGCGACCGAACGGCTGCTTGAAGAGGTTGACAAACTGAACTGTGACCCGGAGGTGGACGGATTTATCGTTCAGCTGCCGCTCCCCCGCCATATTGACGAACAGCTTGTGATAGAAGCTATCGACCCCGCCAAGGATGTGGACGGTTTCCATCCCGTAAATGTCGGCAAGCAGTCGGTTGGGCTTCCATGTTTCCATAGCGCTACACCGGCCGGTATTGTGGAACTTCTCAAGAGATATGGAATCAGTACCCGCGGAAAGAATGTTGTAATAGTCGGCCGCAGTAATATCGTTGGCAAGCCGCTCGCTTCCATGTTGATGCAGAAAGGCGAACAAGGAGATGCGACAGTAACCGTGTGCCATAGCGCGACCGACAATCTCGCAACTGTCACGCGCCGTGCCGATATACTTGTAGCGGCTCTCGGGCGTCCAGGATTCATCACGGAGGATATGGTTGCCGACGGAGCAGTCGTAATCGATGTGGGTACTACCCGAGTACCTGATGCGAGCCGTAAATCCGGTTTCCGTCTTAGTGGAGACGTTGATTATGCAAACGTAGCGCCTAAATGCGCCGCTATCACTCCTGTCCCCGGAGGTGTAGGCCCTATGACTATAGTGTCGCTTATGAGCAACACTTTAGAAGCTTTCAAGCGTAACCACGGCCTATGACCGGAGGGCTGATACTGCCGCTTTTTGTATCGCTGCTGTCGTTGCTATTCGGTTACGACGAAGCGGAGCTCCTTTTTGCGGGCGATGCAATGCAGCACAAGGCGCAGCTTGACGCAGCACGAAGCAATAAAACTTACGACTATTCCCAATGTTTCGGCGACATAGCCGGTATCGTATCCGATGCCGATTATGCCGTCGTTAATCTTGAAACGCCGGTTGGCGACGGCCCGCATACGGGTTATCCCTGTTTCAATGCCCCTCCGGCTTTTGTAGATGCTCTCGCCGATGCCGGATTCGATATGTTTCTTACGGCCAACAACCATACTCTCGACCGCGGACCCCGTGGTCTGCGAAGCACTATCGCAGAGCTTGATGCGAGGAATCTCGATCATATAGGCACTTACGGCAATGATTCCGCGCGTCTGGAGGCATTGCCTAAAATTAAGGAAATAAGCGGTTTTAAAATAGCATTTCTGAACTATACCTACGGAACCAATGGCATAAGTCCGCGCGACGGTGTCAGGGTAGATTACATAGATCGCACTACCGTAAAATCCGATATTGATGCCGCCCGTGCGGCCGGAGCGGAGATGATTGCCGTATGTGTCCACTGGGGCGACGAGTACAGACTGTTGCCTAATAAACCGCAACGTCATTTCGCTGATTTCCTTGAAGCTCTCGGGGTTGATATGGTTATCGGCGCACATCCGCATGTAATCCAGCCTATGGAATTCCGCCCCAACCGTTATTATCCGGACAAGAATATTTTTCTTGTCTATTCTCTGGGCAATTTCTTCTCGAACATGAAGACTGCCGATACCCGCGGAGGTGCGATAGCGCGGGTGCGTCTGTTTCGTGGCGACGACCGTAAACCAGTTCTCAAAGGAGCGGAATACGGGCTGGTGTTTACAATTCCCGGTACATGTCCGGGCAACAATTTCCGTTTGCAGATGGTCGATAGTGTTTCCGACGGTGCTTGGGCGTTGCGGGCACGCGAGTTCGCACGCCGCGCCAGGGCGATTTTTGATAAATATAATATCTCGGTTCCGGAGCTAAGTGAACCTTAGGCATGGGAGTTTTCAGGTTCAAAGGTTTTGAAGTCGACGACTGCGGCTGCGGCATGAAGGTGTGTTCCGACAGCGTACTGCTTGCAGCCTGGTTCCTGGAGCCGTATCCCGACGCAGCTTATGTTCTCGATGTAGGAACCGGTTCCGGACTTCTTGCTCTAATGGCTGGGAAGATTTGTCCTGAAGCCTTGATAACAGCGGTTGAGATAGATTCTGTCGCAGCTGACGCCGCACGGAAGAATTTCGCAGGCTCGCCCTGGGGCGACCGCCTGCAATGCGTAACGGCTGATATCAATGGTTTTGTATCTCCGCATATCCCGGATCTCATTATTTCCAATCCTCCGTATTTTATAAATGGTGAACATGCCTCTGATGCATCGCGCGCAGTCGCCCGTCATCAGACAACGCTTTCATACGCAACATTGCTTTCCTTGCCTCTTGCTCCCGGAGGACATCTCGGAATGGTGACACCTGCCGATGCTTATGACCATATAATCTTTGAGTCGGAAATGCGCCGTCGAAAACTTTGCCGCCTTTGTCGGGTACGGACGTCGCCTGCCAAGAATGCTGTGCGTGTACTTTGGGATTTCACCGATACCGAATGCTGCTGCCGCGAAGAGATTCTTGATCTGCGCGATGCCGACGGACGTTATTCCGATGTTTACCGAAGAATTGTGGAGCCTTATTATCTAAAACTTTCAGAAAGATGAAGAAGAGTGACCTTGTACTTAACCCGGGACAACGCCTGCTTTTGCTGTTGTTCACCTTTATAATCTGCTTCATGCTCACTATGGCATGCAGTTATCTTATCGGACGTGTCTTTTCCGGCAATGTTCCGGCGGCTTTACGACTTAGCGCTCTCGCTCAGGATGTGATTGCATTTATCTTTCCTGCGGTTATCACGGCAGTTATGGTTACTCGCCGTCCGGCAGAGTTGCTGTGTATCATGCATAGTCCGCAATTGTTGATTCTTATTTTCGTAGCGGCTGTCACTGCTGTATCTATACCTCTACAGGAAAATATCATATATTGGAATTACAATATAAGTCTGCCTGAGTCGATGAAGGGATTCGAGAATTTCGCACGACAGATGGAGGATTCAGCCAATGAAAGTCTGAAGGTGCTTGTCGGCGACGGTTCGTGGTCTTCGCTTGTACTTAATATCTTGATAATAGGTGTGGCTGCGGCTTTTGCGGAAGAATTGTTGTTCCGCGGTTGCTTTCTGCGGCTTCTCACAACCGCCGGTGTCAACGGACATATTGCGGTTTGGACTGTGGCATTCTTTTTCAGTGCCATGCATATGCAGCTGTTCGGATTCGTTCCGCGCCTTCTTCTCGGTGCGTATTTCGGCTATCTCCTGCTGTGGACAAAAAATTTCTGGGTTCCGTTTGCAGCCCATCTGCTCAATAATGTGATGTATGTTGTGGTTGCGTGCCGTCAAGTCCGGACAGGTGGGGCCGGAGCACTTGACGCGGAGCCGCATACATGGTCGTGGTGGCTTACCGCTATCAGTATCGTTGCTACGTCTGCCGCTCTTTACGGCATTTATAAGGTTGGTAAAAGAAACGTCCCCGAAGGAGTGTGAGTACCTCTTCGGAGACGATGCTGTTAGTCTCGGTTTTCAGTCTTTCTTCATCGTAGTTTCGAAGAATTTCCAGATAATCTCACTTGTGGGTAGGTCTTTGTTGTGCCAGGAGTGAGAACCTCCCTCAATTTCATAGACAATTACGTCCATACCGGATGGTGCGTTGCCGTAGATTGTGCGCGTCACCATGCGGGTGCTGTCGCGCATAGTCGGGAATGAGTCTGTTTCAATAGTTGTGCACCGGTTGTTGGCCGCTACGGCGGCTACCGCGAGCGGTACAGGAATATAAGCACCCCAACCGCCTTCGTTCAGGTGGTCGCCTTCCCACATTGATGTCTTATCAGCATTGCCGTGTATCTCGAGGAACGGTACGGGAACAGTCAGCCTACGTTCGTTGTACATCCATTCAAAGGTAAGACCGGCTACGGAAGCGTATGCCTTGAAAAGTTTGGGCCGCGTGTAAGCGAGTTGGTAACAGAGGTCGCCGCCATTCGACATGCCGGCCATGAAAACGTTTTCGCGGCTTAGATTGAAGCGCGGGCATACGGTGTCGAGCAGCGCCTCAAAGAAATCCTCTTCGTTGTGAGCCATGTTAGACTGCGGGGGATAGCCTACATACCAGCCATCCTTGCCGCGAGTGTCGGGTGCGCCGTCGGGATAGCATACGGCAAAGCCGTTTGCGTCTGCGACAGTATTCAGATCCTTACGCCAGCGGGTTTTGGAGCCGTATCCATGGGTGTATACTACGAGTGGAGCATCCGGACGGATATTGTCGGGAATATACATGGTATATGTACGTGTGGTATCGGCATAAGGCATGGTGAACTTTTCCGGTGTGGGTTCGGCGCTCAGACAGGACAGACCGGCGATGCTGATAATAAAGACTGTAAAGATGTGTCTCATGACTCTGTATGTTTTGTCGCAAAGATAAGCATTACTCTTGTACTGTGCAACTTTGTGGATTTTTATTGGGACATAACGTTCTACATTCCAAATATTTTGATTAACTTTGCAGGTCTTAAACGTTCTGCGTGCGGGAACTAATTCATTATAAGATATTAAACAACTGTATTGTCAATAATCCAGTTCATCATTCATGGAATAGAATATAAACCTTCAATAGGTATTGAACCTGGTTAGAGATTTTTTTGGTTCTTGAAATATACGTAACTAAGGTAATGAAGATATACATACTCTTGATAGTTGCTATGTTGTTCCCGCCGGCTCTTATGTCTCAGGATATAAGCAGGTCGGGCGAGGTCGACATATTCATGGGTATTGATTTCAATTACCGTGATATATATTTCAACAAGCGTAATTTTGACGTTCTTATAAATCTCACTCCCGGAGTTCGCTGGAATATAGGCCGACGTTGGGATGTGGCCGCCCAATTGTATGTTCCGGTAATCAATCAGTTCGGCAACAAATATAAGAATGTCAGGATAAGGGTGGCGTCGTTGTCCAAGCAATTGGCTATCGGCAGCCGTTGGAAAATGAAAATCAGCGGAGGTATATTTACTGCCGACAGTTATGGAATCGATATAAAGAATATGATTGTAATCAAGCCATGGCTGGCTGTTACCGCCCAGATAGGATTGACAGGCTATTTATCAATGGCTTCCGGCTGGAAAATGAGTACTATGAAAAAACTGACTTTCATGGCCGGTCCGGAATTCTATCTTGCACGTTGGAATACTCAGTTTTCATTGCGTGGCGGTCGCTATCTTTTTAATGATTACGGAGTAGAGTGCGAGGCATACAGGCATTTCAAGCATGTAAGTGTCGGTGTTTATGCGACGTACAGTACATTAGATGATAAGAATGCCGGTTTTAAGGTTATAGTCATGCTTCCCCCCTATAAGCGGGTTCATAGAAGAGTCAATTTCAGGCCGGCAAGCAATTTCCGTTTTACCTATAGATCTCAGGCAAGTTACGACGGTATTCGTAAATATGTAACGGATCCGGAAGAGAACGAGCGTAGCGGATGGTTTGACAGGGATTTGATTCCATGGGGTACGGATCTTATGGAGGCGGATTTCAAATATAAAGACAAAGTGAAAAAAGAGGAAGAGAAATGAAAACCGGAGTTCTTTTTTGTATTTTGTCCTTTTTGACTCTTTGTGCTGTAGAATGTCCGGCGCAACTATATACCGGTATGTCGGGCCTTGTCAAAAACCCGTCGGCTGATATGAATGACGAGGGAGATGCCGTCATTGCCGGATATTTTCTGAACAAACATTTTACCCCTGGTGATGCTACGGGCAGTGGATTCAATTATGCCGGGGAAAAATATGATACATACAGTTTCTCTCTTGCACTGACTCCTTTCTGGTGGCTGGAGCTTGGTTATACATTCACATTGTTCAAAGTACTGGAGGATGGAGCTGAAAAGCCTTCGTATAGCAGAAAAGACCGGTATATGTCCATTAAACTGAATCCTCTCAGGGAGGGAAAGTATTATCCGGCTATAGCGGTCGGTGCAAATGATTTTCTTGATTCTTCCGTCAGAACTTCTCCGGGTACCAACGGGCGAGGTTCGGGCTTTTTTGCCAACTACTATATTGTGGCTACCAAGCATTTCATTCCCAAAGGCCAGGATATAGGTGTAAGTCTCGGTTACCGGTACGTTCCGGTTGTCTACGGTAAGAAATGGCAGGGAGTCATAGCCGGTGCCACCTGGCGCCCAAAATGGGTTTCTAATCTGAGACTTATAGGAGAGTGGACGGCAAATGAATTTAATTTAGGAGTGGATTGTCTTCTTTGGAAGCACCTTTTTCTCCAGTTTGCAATGATAGGCTGCAAATATCCGACCGGAGGCATAGCCTATAAAGTCAACCTGTTTTAATGAAACCGATGGATTCAGATGAAATATTAAAAAACGAAACAACCTTTAATAAATAATTGTATTATGAACAAATTATTATTGCATGGAACGCTTTTGTTCCTTTCTTTAGCAGCGGTTTCCTGTCATACCTATGACGAACGCGAACCGGTTCTACCGCCTACAGTGGAAGTCGCTCCTAACACTCTTTCAGGTGTGATAACCGATATGGCCGGTAATCCTATTCAGGGTGTTACCGTAACGCTCGGCAATCTAACAGCGCAGACAGATGCCAATGGTATGTATCTGTTTGAATCTGTAGCTCAGGGCAGCTACGATGTGAAAGCTACGGCCAACGGTATGTTCGACGCAACAACTAAAGTCAATTTCACAGGTGCCAGCAGCCAGAATCTTCTTTGGAGCACCGCGCTTAACAAGAAGGTCGTTCAGAATCTTGTTGTTTCCCAGCCATCGGTTATTGCAAAAGGTGACATCGAATCGGAAAATATTCCGAACAACGAGGAAGGTTCCGTCAATATCGAGGTTGAGGTGCCCGCAAACACTGTCCCGGCGAACACTACTATTTATATAACTCCTATCTATACAGAGGAGTCTGCTGAAGTGTCGCGTGCAGCTGAGTCCACAATGCTTATAGGTGCAACCTTGTCGTGCTCAGACCCGAATGTCACACTTAGCTCGCCTATAAATCTTACATTCTCACTCGACGGATCCGTGATAACTTCGGTTACTACCAAGGAATACGATGCAGCTTCTGACACATGGCATAATGTTGCCGCAGAAGTTGATGGAACAGGCAACCTTGTAATTAAGGCTACCAAGTTTACTTCTTATGGTATCTTCCTGCCTGTGTCGGTAACAAAAACTACGACAAGTGAACCGATTCTGTTCGCTACATCGCTTTTTGATAACCGCGAGGGTGTATCCAATATGTATGTTGAGTCTGCTCCGTTCACATATAAGACAGGTATGCAGATCCGCAGCAATGCCAAGAACAAACTTGAAGGTCTTCTTATCGAGTATCTTGCCCGTGAATATGGCTTCAAGGTTACAGAGGTTCAGGGTGATTATCCCTTGAATGTAAATCTTGCCGTTGGCCAGGGTATTTCGCTTAACGGTGCCCAGGCTGCCGAAGCTATCAGAGTGGCTTCCGGAAATACATCTGTCGAAGGTACACGTTATGGTAATGTGACTGTAGCCGTAACAACGTTCAGCGTAGACCATAACGGTGGCGCCGGAGGTGAGATGAACTAAGAAACGAAAGTCACTTTTAGACTTACTGTAAATATAAAATATTGGTGGATGAGATACCGTCTCGTCCGCCAATATTTTTTTTGATTTATAGAATTTTATTTTTATAAAGTTTCGTCTTGAATACTCTTTAGTTCGTCGCGAAGCTTTTTTACGAGACGGTTTCGGTTCCGGAATCGTAGATATCCTATTGGGGCGCCGGCAACAAGACCGAGCACGAGACCGTAGAAAATCTGGTCGTGCATTCCGTCGAGGCTTGCCCATAACATCGAACAGCATACAGCGAATGCCATGGAGAAGCCTGCGATATTCGTCAATGCGGTTCGTTTAGAGAGAGTCATCGCATTTTTTAGGGCTTCCACGGTAGGCAAGGAATAGAAATCCATATGACGGATATAAGTGTAGAATGAACCGCTGAGTACTGCCATTATGATGCCGAAAATACCATATATTACGGCTACCCATATAGGGAAGCCTATTATTATTAACATAGGTGCGAGAACGGGTAGCATAAGCGATACTACAAATGAAAACAGATAGTGTCGGCCTAACGACTGTTTTGTCGTCATCGCTTTTCCTGTAGCGAGTCGCCGCGCCATCGCTCTGTTGTCGGCATCAAGCGTTGTTGTGTCGAATTTGGCGTGTTTCCAGGATTTTCTGTATTCTTCAAGGTCTCTCATAGGCTTGTCAGTAGTCTTCATGAGCCATCTTACTCAGTTTATCTTTAATGCGGTGGATGCGGACAGCGACATTCGACATCGAGATACCTGTGATAAGAGCAATCTCATCATAGGTTTTTTCATCGAGCCATAGGCTTATAAGTGCTTTGTCAAGGGCTCCGAGGCGCGAAATCATAGAGTAGAGTTCCCTGCATTCCTCAATCATCGTGGCCCCGTCTGTGTTGTCGGCCGGTTCTACAATGATGTTCTCGATGGAGATATCTGCTGTCGGGTTATGGCGCTTCGAGCGGCGGTGCCATGTTATGCATGTGTTGATAGCTGTGCGGTAAATCCATGTCGATATTTTGGCTTCTCCGCGAAATGTATCGAGTCCCTGCCATATATTCAGTAGGGTTTCCTGATAAAGATCGTCGAAGCTTGCCGTCTGTGACATATAGAGCATACATACTTTGGCAATCACATCTTTATATTTGTCAGTGATTGCCAGAAAACGCTCTTCTCTGTCAGTTCTGCTAACCATAACCGATATATTAGACGTTGCGAAATACAAAATATTACACCCGGAGCTTTAAAAGTTATGAATCACGGGTAATTTTAATGAAATTAAGTTAATTGAATATCCGCTTTTAATATATTGGACTTAAATTTGCATCAGATAAGTATTGAAATAAAGATTATAAACTTATAAAACCACAGCATTGGAAATGAAAAGAATTGTAACAATCGCTTTAGCAATAGGTATGCTTGTCGGTGCCTGCAGCGCAAAGCAGAGTAGCGATAGCAGTATTTCAAGGACCGATGTTCCGACTGTCGGTTCCGGTCGTTCTATCTCTCAGGATGATTTTGTCCGTGCGGCGGAGGAAACTGTCAACGGTGTAGTGAGTGTTAAAAGCTATGCCACTCCGCAAAGCGGCCGAGGTGGATATGATATAGACCCTTTCTATGAATTCTTCTTCGGTAATCCTTACGGTAACCGGCGCGAAGAGCCTCGCGAGCAGCCAAAGCAGCGTCAGCGCGGATTGGGTTCGGGTGTGATTATCTCCAAAGACGGATACATTGTCACAAACAATCATGTAATAGCCGATGCCGAGCGCCTTGAGGTTACTCTCAATGATAACCGTAATTTTGAAGCTACCGTTATCGGGGCAGACCCTACTACAGATCTGGCGCTTATCAAAATCGACGCTCCTGATCTTCATGTCATTCCTATGGGAGATTCCGAGAATCTTCACGTCGGCGAATGGGTGCTTGCCGTCGGCAATCCCTTCGGTTTTACCTCTACCGTTACCTCCGGTATCATCAGTGCCAAGGCACGTAATATCTCCAACATGACCGGAGCGCCATCGCAGGGGATTGAATCCTACATTCAGACAGATGCAGCCGTAAATCAGGGTAATTCCGGTGGTGCGCTTGTAAATCTTGCCGGGGAGCTTGTCGGTATCAACACCGCTATTTATTCCCAGACCGGAGCATATGCAGGCTGTTCATTCGCTATTCCGACATCAATAGTCCAGAAAGTTGTAGGAGACCTTCGCAACTACGGAACTGTGCAGCGTGCTTTCCTCGGTATCCGTTTCCGTGAGCTTACTCCCGAGTTTATTGCAGAGGAGAAACTTCAAGGGCCGACAGCCGGTATTTATGTAGCTTCGGTCGAGGAACGTTCCGCGGCACTCGAGGCCGGTCTTCTTGAAGGAGATATTATTGTAGCCATCAACGGACGTCCCACGCGTTCTACAGCCGAGATGCAGGAAGCGATCACTCGTTTCAGCCCCGGCGATACCATCGAGATAGAATATTACAGGGACGGAAAACGTCAGAATACACAGGCAAAGCTCCGTAACAGCCGTGGCGAGACCGGAATCACAAAGGCTTCCGACGGCAACGAGCTCGGCGCTACTCTCAAATCTCTTGACAAAGATACTGCACGTCGCCTGCAGATCCGTGGCGGGGTCGTGGTTGAGAAAGTGGGAGACGGACGCTTTCATAAGGCCGGTATCCGCAAGGATTTTATTATTCTTGGCGTAAACGGCAAGCGTGTGAGCACTCCCGATGAATTCAATGCAATCTATAAATCTATCGCATCATCCGATGCAGGACAAGACAAAGTGTTGTTTCTCTCCGGTATATATCCCAGCGGCAAGACGGCATATTACGCAGTGCCTCTTGATGACTGAGATTATTTAGAGTAATTGATATATGGTGTTTTGGCAATGATATGCGTTGCGGAGGCGAATCATACCATTGCCAAAATTGTTGCATGAGCGTAAACTTTTATTATCTTTGCAGTGTTGTTAATGAAGTAAAGCATAAATAATAACTAACTCCTAGTAAAACTACATAGAATTATGAAAGGATTTCCCATCGTAATCGCAGCATTAGGCGGAGCTTTAGTAGGTGCAGCCGCCGCTCTCCTTCTTGCACCCCGTACCGGCAGTGAGACCCGTGACGCTATAAAAGATTTCATCCGTTCCCATATTCCGGGTATTAAAGATAAGGAGCTTGAAAGCCTGGCAGATCAGATTGCCGAGGAAATAAAGGAAGTAAAATAATAAACGACAGACTCTAATGAAAGGATTTGCAACGTTTCTTCTCGGCGCGGCCATCGGCGCTGCCGCAACAGCTCTCTTCACACCCGTTACCGGAGAGGAACTCCGCGCACGAATTCGTGTGATTCTTCAGAAAAAAGGTATTATCGCCGCTGACGAAATCGATGATCTCGTCGAGATGATTGCCACACAGGTAGAAGAAAAAAATCAGGATTAAGGCTTCGACCCGGCCAAACGACTAATTCACCTTCCGGACGGGAATGCTTTTCCTCGCCCGGAAGGAATATATAATTCACACTATGCCTCAAACCGACCAGCCGAGCGGCATGAATCTGCTGCTCCGAACAATCAGCGAATACCTCAAACTGTTGGTTGAGGACGCACGCCTCAATGCGGCAGAGAAGCTGACAAAGCTATTGTCTGTCTGTGTACTTTTTGTGCTTCTTACTATGCTTATAACGGTTGCGATGCTTTTTCTCACCATCGCAGTGAGTCTCGCCCTATCTGCCGCCATAAGTCCTCTATGGGCTTTCATTATAGTGACAGCGTTTTATGCGTTACTTATCGTGTTGGTTGTAACCTGTCGTCGTAGTCTTATAGAGAATCCTATAGCCCGTTTTATCACAGCCCTTATCGTAAAAGAGCCCTGTGAACAGAAACCAATGCCAGAGAACAATGATTAATCTGCCGCCATACCCTCAGAATTCCACTCCTGACTGGGGCGGAATGACGCTTCAGGAAATCCAAATGCGTAGAACCCTCCTTGCGGCGCGCATGGAGATTAAAAAATTCCAGATGGCATCGCAGCTCAAGGCCATGAAATCCAAAGCTCCTGTTTTCGGGGGACCGAACTCTTTGTTCTCCCGTCTCAGCGGTGCGTTTACTCTTGCCGAATACGGGCTTTTTGCTATAAAGATATTCCGATTGGTGTCGCCGATGTTTAGGGGACGAAAATAATATGGTCGAGAGGGCAAAAAAATTTGCAGAGTAAATAAATAATGCCTAAATTTGCACTCCGAAACGTACGATAATAATCTGAAAATCACATAAGGCAATGAAAAGAACATTCCAACCTTCTAACCGTAAAAGAGTTAACAAACACGGTTTCCGTGAAAGAATGGCAACTCCCAATGGCCGCAAAGTGCTTGCACGCCGCCGCGCCAAAGGACGTGCTTCCCTCACCGTTTCCGATCATCTCGGAGGTAAATAATAAGGGGTCTCTAAAAAAGTACAAGCCGCAGAAGCGGCTTTTTTTGTGTCCGGTCGATTATAAACATAAAGCACACTGTGCGTTCAAGCTGCCGGACGCGGCAATTATATGAAAAGCGGCTCTGCTTTCTTCCGCCCGCTAAAAGGCTCTGCTGCTTTATTTTTTGACATCGATAAATAACTAATCCGTCTTCCGGAAACAAAAAAACTGCACGGAGTAAGCTCCGGCAGTTTTTTTTAGTCTCTATGTATGTCATGTTATTTCCCAAGCTTGATTTTGCGCCTGTTTACAATATGCCGGGCGAGGCGATCCATGATTGCCTGATTCTCCGGGGACGGGTGCTCTACCATGTCGGTGAACAAATGATATCCGGTATAATATGAGACAGGTGCTTTTTCGAAAACTCCTCGGCGCTCGAATACATCAAGGTATTTCAACATGCGGTCGCGATAGCTGTCGGGGTCCTGACTGAGTGCTTTTTCGTCGGTCTCGAACTGTACGCCCATGTTGTATGCAAGAGCGAGGTCTATGGCTTCATCAAGTCGCGAATCGGGAACGTCCCTGCTGAAGAAATGATTCGGCTGTTGGTAGGCGATGTCGAATCCGAGGCTTTTCCAACGTTTTGTTCCAGGGGCGTTGTAATAAGGAATCCATATAAATTCGAGGCCTTTACCGTGGATGTAGTCTTTAATCTCTCTGGGGAAATCGTTGGTATGCACCATGTCTTCGTCAATCCAATATATTCCGTAAAGCTCGAGGTTCTCATATCCTGCGGCTGCAAAACGTTCCGTCAGTTGGTTTATGAACCATCTCATGGCAGTCTTCTGGTCTTCGGTATTGTTGAAATCAAGCTTTACACCGTCAAGTTCGCCCCAGTCGGTCTGGCCGCTGAATGGCACTACTGCAGTGAGTGCGACCTTATGTTTAAATCCCGGGTCTCCAATCAATGCCTTCTTTTGTCTGATTACTGTGTTTAGAGCGTCGAGCGATTTATTTTTTTCAAACAGGCGGTCGAGATACCATTCCCATATATCTTTGGTGGCGTTGATGGTGTCATATCCTGGAGAGAGCTGCACGCCGCGGCCATCCTTGAATTCGAGGAACAGGAAACCGTCAAAGAGCCAATCCTCGTTACCGTTGGCGAATTTATGGGTTACGTATGGTGCAATCTGTTGTTCGTTCCAGTCAATACGATGCATGCCGCCTTGGAATATAAGTGCCAGATCACGCACCTTGCCTATCTGAGCGAAGGCAGAGTCTGCCACTGCGGTGGAGTCAATCTGTTTTGTGCTTTCCGAACCATTGCCATCGCCGCCACAGGAAATGAGAGAAGAGACGGCGATTGCCATTGCAAGGATTAATATGTTTTTTTTCATAGTTTTATGGTAAGATTGCTTACAAAATTACGGATTAATTTCTATAAATCGAAATAAAAATTTAATAATATGAAACAAAGAAGGAAACAAAGTGCTGAAATATGCTTATTAACAGAAAAAATATTGCAGTTGGAATTATATATTTTGTATCTTTGCATCGGAAAGAATACGGATGACCGTATTTTTGTGAGTCGAAACGTTGTATTATAGATAACCGAAATTTTCATCTTAAACACAAAGCACATGATAAAACTAAAAACATCTTTTGCGGCTGTGAGTCTGACAGTTGCAACATTGCCTATGTTAGCTGCGGAACGTCCGGTCGGAGCGCAGGACGAGGTGATTCTGCATGCCTGGTCGTGGAGCCTTGATACTATCGCTTCCAATATGAAAAAAATTGCCGAATCGGGCTATAATTATGTACAGACCTCGCCTGTACAGGCTTGTTTTGTCGGTGATGGAGGCGGCCGTGCACTCTATAGCCAGAAGGGCGACAGTGTAATGGGCAAGTGGTACTACTACTATCAGCCTACCGACTGGACTATAGGCAATTATATGCTCGGTACCCGCGACGATTTCAAAGCGATGTGTGACAGTGCGTATAAATATGGCGTAAAAGTTATTGTTGATGTGCTGCCTAACCATACAGCTGTAGAGCATACCGCAGTGCTCCCCGGTCTCGACAATGCTGTAGGTGGCCATGAGAATCTTTTCCATGCCAATGGCTTTACTCCAATCCGGGATTATAACGACCGTCTTGAGTGTACGACGGGCGAAATGGGCGGTCTTCCAGATGTAAATACTGAGAATCCTGATTTTCAGTATTATTATCTCCAGTATGTCAATGATCTTATCAATCTTGGAGCAAGAGGATTCCGCTACGATACTGCCAAGCACATAGGTCTTCCGTCAGATCCGCTCGATCCCAAAGCCAAGGTTAATAATTTCTGGGATGTGGCAACCGGTCGCGAGGGTGTAAAAGGTCTTTCTCTGCTGATGCCTGACAGTCTGTTCATATATGGAGAGGTGCTTCAGGACCGCAATGTGAAGGAAACGGAATACGACGACTATATGGATCTTACTGCAAGCTCTTATGGGCACGCACTCCGACAGGTTCTCGAGGCCGAGGATGTCACAGTCGACGATCTCTCCGACTGGCACCATCCGTCGGCTCCGGGGCATCTTGTTACATGGGTGGAAAGCCACGATACATACTGCAATGCGCATGAATCTGCTGATCTTACTGATGAACAGATCCGTGCCGCATGGGTTTTCCTTACCTCTCGAGCTTCCGGTCGTCCTCTTTTTTTCAGTCGTCCGGAGGGAAGCTCACGGAGTAATTACTGGGGTACGAACCGCATCGGAAACAAAGGCAATGACGAGTTTTTTCACCCTGCCGTAGTAGCAGTGAATAAATTCCGGCATGAGATGTCGGGGCAGCCTGAAACATTGGTTTTCGGTGATAACAAGGCCTTGGCAATGGTCGAGCGTGGTGACAAAGGTGCTGTTCTGGTGAACTTTTCGCAGAAGAATCAGAAAGTGAAGATTCCCTGTTCTCTGCCTGACGGCGAATATCCCGATGCTGTCAGCGGCCTGCGATTCAAAGTCGCCAAGGGCATACTTACCGGAAAAGCCGAAGCTCTCGGAACTTACATATTCTATGCCAAGTAGACTGAAATCGTTCACAGAAGCTTCATGGCAATGGTTTTTGAGCATATTTAATAATAAAAATGATTCAGATCGGCGGAATTTAGCTATTTTTGTAAAATAAAAATTCCGGTAGTCGCAACGCCGGGTTTTACATTGACTTTTCATACAAATACGACACTCTATATGAAGCTTATTTTCAATATCACCTATCGTGCCAACTGGGGTGAGTCAGTATATATCACCGGAAATGCCGAAGCTCTGGGTAATGATGATTTATCGAAAGCTTTAAAATTGAATATTGTCGGTGACGATTTCTGGTGGATTGCCATCGATCTTCCCGAAGGAACCACCGGTATCCAATATCATTATGTGATACTCAATGAAGAGGGTTTTGTAAAATCTGAATGGGGACATGGCAATAATCTGCGTATAGAACGTGGCGTTTCTGAAATTACAGTTTACGACCGATGGCAGTCGCTGCCATATGACAAACCGTTTTATTCTTCAGCGATTACCGACTGCATCTGTGCCCGCGACAAGGAAGATGCTCCTGTAGTGAGCGAGAACGGAATGATAACACTCTGTGTTGCCGCTCCGATGGTAGACAAGTCGTGTGTACTTGCTGTAACCGGTTCGTGTGAGACATTGGGGGCGTGGCTGCCTGAACGGTCTTTACGGATGAGTGATAGCGAGTTCCCTGTATGGAAAGTCAATATTCCCGTTGCGGATATCAATGCCGATACGGAGTTCAAATTCATAATTATAAGGAAAGATGACGGCTCGCTCGTGGAATGGGGTGGTGGAGAGAACCGGCGCATAGGTTATAAGATTGACCCTGAAGTATCAACGGTTATTGCCGGTATGCGTTTTATCGGTTCCGGTGGTTTGTGGAAATGTGCCGGTACTGCTATCCCTGTATTCTCGCTCCGTAGCGAGGACGATATGGGCGTAGGTGATTTTTATGATATTCTCAAGCTTATCGACTGGGCGGTTGTTACCGGACAACGTTTCATTCAGATTCTTCCGATAAACGATACTACGATGACGCATACGTGGACTGATTCGTATCCGTATAATGCAAACAGTATTTATGCGCTTCATCCCATGTATCTGCGAGTTAATGCTGTAGGCGAACTGAAGGACAAAGCACGGAAGGACTATTACCGTGCCATCGCCGACGAACTCAATGCTCTTGACACGGTTGATTATGAGCGTGTCAACGAGGTTAAGCTTGCCTATCTCCGTGAAATTTTCGCTCAGGACGGCAAGAAAACACTTGCCGGCAAAGAATTTAAGAATTTCTATACAAGAAACGAGTATTGGCTGCGCCCGTATGCTGCTTTCTGTGCTCTGAGAGACAAATTCGGTACGCCCGATTTCACGCAATGGGACAGATATGCCAAGTTCAGCGCCAAGGTACTCGATGGTGCCGTAAAAGAATTTGCCGAAGAAATCAATCTGGTATATTTTATACAGTACCATCTTGACAAGCAAATGCGTTTTGTTCACGATTATGCAAATAGCCAGGGCGTGGCTCTCAAAGGAGACATACCTATCGGAATATCGCGAACAAGCGCTGATGCATGGGTGGATACGCGTCTGTTCAATCTTGATTGTCAGGCCGGTGCTCCACCGGATGATTTTTCTGTATTGGGACAGAACTGGGGCTTGCCGACCTATAACTGGGATGAGATGGATAAGGACGGTTTTGCATGGTGGAAAGCTCGCTTTCGAAAGATGGCGGAATATTTTCACGCTTACCGTATCGATCATGTGCTTGGTTTTTTCAGAATATGGCAGATTCCTATGGAAGCCATTCATGGGCTGCTCGGATATTTCAGCCCTGCATTGCCGTTTTCGATCGACGAACTCCGTTACAAGTATGATTTCTGGATTGATGCCGAGCGCCATACCAAACCGTTTATAATGGACTATTTTCTTAATGATTTCTTTGGTCCGTATACCAACGATGCAAAGAAATTCATGAAAAGAAAGGGCGACCGCTATCAACTTAAAGAAGAATACAACACGCAGCGCAAAGTTGCAGATTATTTTGCGACGTTGCCCAAAGATGAAAAGAACAGCCGCCTGTACGACGGTCTGACAGGTCTTATCGACAATGTCCTTTTCATCGAGGATCCGGTGGAAAAAGGCAAGTATCATCCACGTATTGCTGCACAGTTCACATTTGTGTATCGTTCGCTGAACGATTATGAACGCTGGAGCTTTGACCGTCTGTACAATGATTTCTTCTATCATCGTCATAACGATTTCTGGTATGGAAAGGCAATGCATAAGCTTCCTCCGCTCATAGACAGCACAGATATGCTTGTTTGTGCTGAAGATCTCGGCATGATACCGGCATGCGTTCCCGCTGTCTTGCAGCAGCTTGAGGTTCTTACGCTTGAAATACAGCGAATGCCCAAAGATCCAGGACAGGCTTTCGGTGATACTTGGAATTATCCGTATTATTCGGTATGTACGACATCGACCCATGATATGGGAGGCATACGCCAATGGTGGGAGAGCCGAGCCGGTGTGTCGCAGCGATTCTTCAATGAGGTTCTCCACGAAAGCGGAGTGGCGCCGGCCACGGCTGAACCATGGATTTGTGAGCGTATTGTAAATCTCAATCTTCAGTCCAAGTCGATGCTCTGTATTCTTCCTTTACAGGATTGGCTGTCTATCGACGGTAGTCTGCGCAGAGCCAATGCGGAGGAAGAGCAGATAAATGTTCCTGCGAATCCCCGTCATTATTGGCGCTATAGAATGCATCTGACACTCGAAGATTTGCTGGCGCAGGAGAAATTCAATGCGACTGTTGCCGTAATAGTGAAAAATTCAGGTCGCTGAAATTGACCGTTCGAGGGGGTAAATCCGGGATGAGGAAAGTGTGGCAAATTTTCCGCGCCGTAATGTCGGTGCTTCTGCTGATGGCTGTTATCCTGCCGGCGGCGGTGTATGTCCTACTATCTATACAGCCGGTACAAAACTATCTCCGCGATGCTGCTGTGAAACAGTTATCGGCGCTTTTAGGTGCCGATGTAGGGATTGAGCGTGTAGAAATCCATCCCTTCAGGCGATTGAGCGTCAAAGGTATAAATGTTTCGCTTGCCGGCGATACTCTTGCCGGAGTCTCTACTGTCAGTGCCGGATTTGATCTTTATCCGCTTCTTGCCCGACGGGAGTTTGTGCTTAACTATGCTCTTGTCGACGGCTTGTGGCTTAATGTGAGCCGTCCTTCTCCGGGGGAGCCAATGAATGTGGAACCGATATTGAGGAAACTCAAGAAGGGAGATGACGGCAATAAAAAAAAATTCAGTCTTGAAATAAGTACTGTAATAGTGAGACGTTCTTCTGCGCATTATGATGTGCTGTCCGAACCGATGGACAGCACACATTTTGATGCAAACCATATAAGTATCAGCGATCTCGCGGTTAACGCTTATATACCGAAGATTTCCGATGAAAGTTATCGAGTGAATCTCGATCACCTGTCATTTGTCGAAGGTAGCGGTTTTGTACTCGAAAAACTTATGACATGGGTAGACGTCGAACCTGATACCATGACTGTATCACGTCTTGAGATTCGTTTGCCGAATTCCCGGATTGCGTTCGCTCCTTTTGAATTTCCATTGGAAGCAGAAAGAGATATCAAGTCGTCTTTGCAGAAATATATGCTCAGGATAAGTACAGATGGGGACAACACCGTATTTCTCCCCGATCTGCGTGCTTTTGTTCCCGCGCTCGGTGATATTGAACGCAATGTAGGTCTCACTCTCGATGCATCTCTTTCATTAAAAGATGCGGATGTACGTTCGTTTAAACTCCGTGATCTTGACGGCAACGCCTTCGGGATTTCTGCCTGCGGATGGGCTAAGAATCTTGATAATAAGGACGATTTCAAATATGAATTTGGAGACTGTCATGTAATGATTGACGGGGCGGAGGTGTGCCGTCATGCGGCAGGCATTGTAAATGGGAAAGTGTCTAAAAGTCTGTCCAGGCTTCCTGTCCTTATTGCAAATGTCACGGCATCAGGGACAGCAGGAAAAGGTATTTTGAAATTGCGCTCTACTGGAACAGCGGGAGATGTGAAAGCCAATGCCGAATATAGGCGTCGCGGTAACTTTACGAATATATCGGCTAATCTTTTTCTTGATGCGCTCGACCTCGGCTTGCTGACTGCCAATCCTCTGCTGGGAACTTTAAACGCCCGGGTGCAAGGTACGGCTACGATAGGGCATAGATTACAGAGCTGTAATGTGAATTGCGATATTGCTTCAGTACTGCTTAACGGATACAGATATGAAAATGCTGCTGCCGATTTAGAACTGCATGAAGACGGTAGAGCCGATTTTGAATTCAATCTTGCCGACGCCTCTGCTCTGGTTCGGACAATCGGTTGCTATGATATGTCATCACAGTCGTTGAAGGCTCGTATGTATCTTGCAGGTGTGGATTTCCACGCTCTCGGGTTCGATAAGGACAGAGAAGGTTATCTTTTTGGCGCTGATATAGACCTGTCTCTTGATGATGTTAGGCTCAATGCGCTATCGGGAACTGTCGACATAAGTAATCTTTATTGGCTATCGCCGGATAATAAGGGGATGAGAATAAGCGATATGTCGTTTCAGGCCCGAAAAGGTGATTCTTCTTCGGAACTCTCCGTCGATACGCCGTTTCTGACGGGGTCGCTTCGTGGAAATTACGATTTCCGTACAATTGCCGGAGAGCTGCGAGATATGGCTGAGCATTTCATGCCGGCTATTGCGAAAGATGAACAGAAAAGTCCGATGAAGGCCGAACGGGAAGATATGTTTGCCAACCGCTTTACGTTTGATTTCAGAATAAAACCGAGTGGGGTGCTGTCGGAATTTTTTAATTTGCCCGTAACGGTGCTCTATGACGGTTCTCTGCAGGGAGTTGTAGATCGTAACGGTGGGTTTGCAAATATGGAAATCGCATTGCCGTATATTTCCAAGGGCGATAAAATCATAGAGAATACTGAACTTTTTGCCCAGCTTGATATTCCCTCGGATAAATCGCAGATTTATGCCACGACACAGTTCCCGACAAAGAAGGGTGATATGAACCTTGCAGTGGGCATCTCTGCCGCGAATAACGTGGTGCATACGAATATCGACTGGGGGATGGAACGTCGCATCCCCTTAAACGGCACACTGGAACTTAAAGCTACTCTAAATTCCATCGATACAGGAGAAGGCGCGCTTTTCCCTGTTGACGCACGGCTTGATTTTCTGCCCGGAACAATCAATTTCGGTGACGAGACGTGGAGTATAGAACGTTCGTCTATTGAAATGAGTGCCGAGACTGTTTCCGTCAGTGATTTCGCTCTTGATACCGGCAAGCAGCGTATTGATATAGAAGGTACTGTTGGTCGCGATCCAGAGGATAATATAAGTGTTGTACTTTCAGATATCCGTTTGCTGCCGATTTTCGAGACTCTGGAGATAAACAATGTACTTATTGACGGTATTGCGAGCGGGAATCTGTCGGCCAATAATCTTCTCGGAGCGGCGCCGTCTCTTAGGTGTCCTGCATTGCATGTGGATTCAATAGGATACAATAAATGCTATTTCGGAGATGCCGATGTCCGTGCGCTGTGGGATACGGAGAAAAATTCGGTATTCCTTGATGCCGATATCAATGGCTTCGAGGGTAAGAAATCGCATATTTATGGGGATATATTCCCGATGAAGGAATCGCTCGACCTGAACTTTGAAGCCGACAGCATTCCGGTAGGCTTCCTCAAACCTTTTATGGCTGCTTTCACAAGCGATATTTCGGGTCGGGCTTCAGGCCGCTGCCGTCTGTTCGGCACATTCAAGGATCTCGACATTAAAGGAGATGTTTACGCAGACAATGTGAAGCTTAAGGTTGATTTTACCAATGTGGTATATTCTGCAACCGATAGCGTCCATATGAGGCCCGGGCTTATAACACTCGACAAGGTTTCTGTCCGAGATCCCGAGGGCAACACGGCATTGCTAAACGGTGAGGTTCGGCACACATATTTCAGTCGGCCGGTTTTTAATTTCGATGTTACACGTGCTGTCGACCTGCTGTGTTTCAATGTCAATGAGAAACAGAATCCAGACTGGTATGGAAGAATCTATGGTTCAGGTTCCGCACGTATCTCGGGCTATCCGGGTGTTGTGAATATCAATGCCGACATGACGACAGGGGCAAGATCCACGTTTACTTTTGTGCTTTCCGATCGTCTGGATGCCCAAGACTATTCATTTTTAAATTTTCGTGACGTTACTCCTGATTCGCTCCGTGTTGCGGAACCGGACAATGATGAGGTGCCTCTGTTTATACGGGAAATGAAAAAAAATATGGGCGATAAGTCCGGGGATGCCCCGTCGGAGTATAACATGGATATACGTGTGACTGCCACGCCGGAAGCTACCATGACACTTGTCATGGATCCGGCCGGCGGAGATGAAATCAAGGCTACGGGCGACGGTTCGATACACATGGCTTATCACTCGGCTAACAACGACCTGAATATCTGGGGTAAATATCGTGTCGCTTCCGGAAAATACCGCTTTACACTTCAGGATATCATTATCAAGGATTTTACGATTAAGGAGGGAAGCGAAATACAGTTTGACGGCGACCCGTATGCTGTCAAAACGTCGCTGTCTGCATTTTATGCCACTAATGCCAATCTTACAGACCTCGACGAATCATTCGGAGAGGATAAAAACGAGATTGCGCGTACGAATGTGCCGGTGCATGCATTGATGAATGTTTCGGGCGATATACGTCAGCCTGTAATAGACTTTGATCTTGAGTTTCCCACTCTGACGCAGGACACATACCGTAAGGTGAGAAGCATCGTCAGCACGTCCGATATGATGAACCGACAGATTATTTATCTTTTGGCTCTCAATCGATTCTATACGCCTGATTATATGGCGAGTACTACAAGTGGCAGCGAACTGTTCTCAGTGGCTTCCTCGACTATTTCAAGTCAGCTGGGCAATATGCTTGGCAAACTCAGTGACAACTGGAGTATCGCACCGAATCTTCGAAGTGATCGTGGCGATTTTTCCGATGTTGAGGTGGATGTGGCTCTCAGCAGTCGGCTGCTTAACAATCGTCTTATATTTAACGGCAATTTCGGCTATCGTGACAAATCATTGAATACAAACCAGTTTATAGGCGACTTTGATATAGAATATCTACTTGACAAACGCGGCGTATGGCGTCTTAAGGCCTATAACCGCTATAACGACCGAAACTATTATGTCCGTCAGGCGCAGACGACACAAGGCCTTGGAATCATGTTCCGTCGTGATTTCGACTCTCTGTTGTCTTTTCTCCGCAAGAAAAAGAAAACAGTGGATTCCGACAGTACTGCAGTCGATAGTCCGGCAGATAAAAAGTAAAATTGTCAGAGCATTAGGACAACAGATTTTCTATAGTTTTCCTCGCTACTGATGGAAAATGCTCAGCGACGGTGTTTATGAGTATTCCGAATGATTCTTCAGGCTTGTTGTCGCACTTGCTGATTTCACGACCAAATATTATTTCCGGAGTAGAGTATAGTGCCACGCCCCAGCCATAACGCTCTCCTCTTCCGGTTCGTTTATATACGAAATCTGCAATGCATATATGTGCGCCCATCTGTAGATTCTGTAGCGGGCGCTCAAGGCAGGAGCGTTTTATTTTAATAGGCTCAAGTCCGATTGTGTCGACCGGTTCGTCGGGTCTGCGCCGTCCTTTTGGCACGCCAAAAATCAGTTGTCTGAGAGATGTGGAACTTACATTCCGGTATTCTCTTATCAAGCGTAGCAACTCATCTTCGATGCTGTTTTCGACCACCGGGTATGCATGCCGGCGATAATTTATGAAATCAGGTAGAAGCGAACGTGTTACAAAGCCGGCTTTGTGTCGGAAAAATTTACCATAGGCTGTTGTCTCGCGTCGGATGACAGGCCCTTTCCATTCCCAGCAGCCTTCGCTTTGGTTGTCGCTGCCGAAAAGCATTCCGGGAACAGTCATTTCCTCGACAGAAAACCCGGGTATGGTGTTCGAGAAAAATGGTAGCAGGCCGTAATCGATGGCTCTGTCTTCGAGTTTTTGCAGATTATCTATCATCATTTGTTTTTGACGATAAAGGTAGTACAAATATTCGGTACTGTAAAGTATTTTATGTCCGTATGAATATCATTGGACGTGAACACTTGACGTGTGCCGGTTGTTGTATATCCAAAGATTTAAAATTATCCAACTATGAAAGAAATAGCCTTACTGGGGACTGTCAACCATGTATTCGGCGACGTGACGGGCGCTCTTCTCGCCCGAGGCGAAAGTGTCAATGCAATGGTGGATTATCCTGAGAAAGTGATGCTCGAAGATACTCGTCTCACTGTGACACATCTTCCGGTTGAAGAGCATGCCAGAGTAGTAGAAATGCTTGAAGGATATCATGATGTGGTACTCACATATAATGACGATCTGACAGATTCCTATACCAACGATTTGACGCTTAAATACTTTGTGGATACAGTCCATGCCGCACGCGAAGCCGAAGTCGCACGCATTATAGTTGTCGGATCGCCCGACTCTCAGGCATTCTTTGTAAGCGATCTTCGTCGCCTCGACGATATCGACTGGGTATTTATCTCAACTGAAGGTAGTTATCCGGAACGCGTAGCCGATGAAATTGAAAATCCACGTTTCCATAAAGAAATATACTCGGAAGGATAGACTCATTTTCCTCTCTCTCCATACTCCGGCTGAGGCATATATGGTATGTCTCAGCTTTTTTGTAAAATAGTCTGGAGTTGATCATAAAAAAAATTGATTGTCTCCCGACAACCAATCCAGTTAACCTTAAATCTATACCATGAAAAACACATTGCAAAGGTATAGGATTGGATATTATTGTGCAAATTTTATAGGGCAAAAAGTTCTGTTTTTAACACTATTTTCAATTGTGTAGGCTTAAATCGTGTTTGTAGACAAATTATTGCTCTTGAATAGTGCTAAACTGTAGCATTTTGCTTTTTGGAGGGTTCATGGATGCGTGGATGTTACGACTTGCTTGTTTAACAGATATTTGTAATATATGCTATGTTATATAAATGTCAGTGTTTTGTGATCCATAGGCCTTTGCCTATTATTGCGGATATGAGGCCTCGTAGAAGCAGATATATATTAAATGCAGTCCATAGGGCATCGTTGCCAAGAGTATTCCGTAATGCAAAATAAACTGCGAAATATGCTATTATAGCACAGGCCATGGCTATAAGCATGGATCTGGTGCGGATGAGGCCTACAAATATTCCGTCCCAGATAAAGGCCAAAAAACCGCATATTGGGATTGCTACTGCCCAAGGCATATATCGGCGAGCTGTGTCTACAACGTTATGGTCTTCGGCAAGCATGCGCATTATCTGCTCGCCCATAAGCCCGTAGATAATGGCGAAAGCCAGTGCGAAATATAATCCTATCGTCATAAGACGGCGAACAAGGCTATGCAGAGAAGTCCGGTCTCTGCTGCCATAGTATTTCCCTGCGAGTGCTTCTCCTGCAAATGCGAATCCGTCCATGAAATAAGAGAAAAGCATGAAAAGTTGCAGTAAAAGGGCGTTTGCCGCGAGGATGTCGGTGCCTTGAAGCGCTCCGGCATGAGTAAACCAAAGAGTGACGGTGACGAGGCACGCCGTTCTGAGAAATATATCTATATTGATGCGGAAGAATGATAGAAGCGCATTCAGTTCAAGAATTGTCCCAAGTCTGAATATCGCCGGGTGATATTTTCGGACGACGATTATCGCGCCTACTGCGAGACCGGCATATTGTGCTGTAACGGTACCCGTGGCTACACCTTCTATCTTCCATCCTAAACCGAAAACAAGCAAAGGGCTGACACATAGGTTGACAATATTTGATGTTATCGCCATCCACATCTGCGCTCTGGAGTTCTGCATTCCGAGAAACCATCCTGACAGTCCGTAAGTCAGCATTACTGCCGGAGCGCCCCATATGCATATGTTGAAATAGCGCAGAGCAAGAGTGCCTGCGGCTTCTTCCGAATCCATGAATGCAATAATTATATGTCCGAGTGGCCCGGCGACGATAAGCAGAAACAATCCCAGGATAGCACCTACAGCGAGACTGCGGCAGAGAATCAGATTTTGCAGGTTATTGTCACCGGCGCCGTAAGCCTGGGCTGTTAGACCGGAGGTACCCATTCGTAGAAAATTGAACAGCCAGTACAATGTGTTGAATACCGTTCCGCCGAGTGCTATTGCTCCTATATATACGGCAGCGCCGATATGGCCTGTTATAGCCACATCGGCGAGCGACAATAGTGGAGTCGTTATGTTGCTGACAATCGCAGGAATGGCGATTGCGAGAATTTCACGACGGTGTTTCAAAACTTATGCCTTTCCTGTCTTTTTTGACGCCATATATAGGAAGGCGATGAGAGCGGCATATGCCACAAGGCCGAGAATCTGGGGTCTGAATTCCCCGCCGTTCTTAGGCACTGGAACGCCGCAGAAGATTGTGATTGCGGCAAATACACCGAAGAGAGCGCCGCCGGCGATAAGTCCTGAAGCTATCAGAGTGCCACGGTCGTTGCGAATCTTGCAGATGGCTGCATCTTTGGAACTATGATTTACAAAGTAGGATACGAGACCGCCTACAAGCATCGGTGTGTTGAGATGCAGGGGCAGGAACATGCCGAGGCAGAACGCCAGAGCGGGAATTCCGAGCCAATTGAGAATCAAGGCAAGGATTGCCCCTACGATGTAGAGCATCCACGGAGTGGAGCCGCCCATCATCATCGGTTCTATGACTTTTGCCATTGCGTTGGCCTGGGGAGCGTCCATCGCTTGGGGACCGGTGAAGCCGTAGACTTTGTTGAGCATCAGCATCACACCTCCTACAGTTGCTGCCGATACGAGTGTGCCGAGGAATTTCCATGTTTCCTGTTTTTTTGGTGTGGAGCCGAGCCAGTATCCGATTTTTAGGTCGGTTACAAAGCCGCCGGCCATTGAGAGTGCTGTACATACCACACCACCGAGAACCATAGCTGCCACAATACCGGACGTGCCGTTGAGGCCGATGGCTACGAATACACCGGAAGCTATGATAAGAGTCATGAGCGTCATGCCGCTTACGGGGTTGCTGCCGACAATGGCGATGGCGTTTGCGGCAACGGTTGTGAACAGGAATGCGATTACCGTCACAACAAGCCATGCTATAAGTGCCTGCCAGAAGGTATGGATAACGCCGAACCAGAAAAACAGAAGTACGCCTATGAGTGTTATGAATGTGAAATAGGCAATGTGCTTCATCGAGATGTCGGTCTGCCAGCGAGGAGTCTTGCCTTCGCTTTGTGCGCCTTTGAGTTCGCGTGCGGCTAGACCTACAGCCTGGGCGATGATTCCGCTGGACTTGACGATGCCGATGATGCCTGCCATGGCGATACCTCCGATACCGATCATGCGGGCGTATTCGGAGAAGATGGCGTCGGGCGACATTGCAGCGATTTCAGGTGCGCCGTAGGTGCCCATCAGGGGAATTATGATCCACCATACGAAAATAGATCCTGCAAATATGACGAAGGCATATTTAAGACCAACAATATAGCCCAGTCCGAGAACGGCTGCGCCTGTATTGCAGGAAAATACGAATTTGAATTTGTCGGCGATAGCCTGTCCCCAGCTGTAGGCTGTGGTGGTGACGGCCTCCGTCCACCATCCGAAAGTTGCCACGATATAGTCGTACACGCCGCCGATGAGCGATGCTATGACAAGCAGCTTGGCCTGTCCGCCGGTTCCGGCGCTCTGGCCACTGATAAGCACCTGCGTGGTGGCGGTTGCTTCCGGAAATGGATATTTGCCATGCATATCCTTCACAAAGTATTTGCGGAAGGGTATGAAGAAAAGAATGCCGAGGATGCCGCCGAAGAGGGAACTGAGGAATACCTCGAGAAAATTGACTGTGATTTCGGGATGTGTGTCCTTAAGGATATAGAGTGCAGGAAGGGTGAATATGGTGCCTGCTACTATAACGCCCGAGCATGCACCTATCGATTGGATAATAATGTTTTGGCCGAGAGCGTTCTTCTTTTTAAGACGAGCCGAAAGGCCGACGGCGATAATTGCGATGGGAATAGCGGCTTCGAATACCTGTCCGACTTTAAGACCGAGGTAGGCCGCGGCAGCGCTGAATATTACAGCTAACAGGAGCCCCATGGTAAGCGAATATGGCGTTACTTCCGGGTATTCGCGTGCCGGATGCATGACGGGGCGGTATTCCTCGTCGGCCGCCAGTTCTCTGAACGCGTTTTCTGGGAGATCGACGGGATCGATTTCCGCGGGCGAAAGAGGTGGCAGGTTTTCTGATTTCTTCATGTGCAAGTTGAAAGATATTGGTTGATATGAATATTATTTCAAAGGTATTTTGAGTTTCTGGCCGACATTGATACGGTCGTTTTTAAGATTATTGGCGTTGCGGATAGCCTGTACGCTCACACCATGACGTTTTGCAATTTTGGAAAGATTCTCGCCTTTGCGGACTGTATGTGTGGTGGTTTTGGGTTTCGCTTGTTCGCTTTTCTTAGTATTTGTCTTTTTTCGGGTATTGTTTTTTTCAGAGGTAACCTTTTTGTTATCAGTCTTTGTATCAGTTTTTTCAACATCTCCGGCATTGGAGAATGCGGAAGCTACCTCCTGTGTGCGGGTGACGCCTACGGTATCTGTAGCTATGCTGTCGGCGGGAGTGCTCTCCGAGGCAGGCAGTGAGTTGTTGTTGAAGCTTATACTATCTGTGTTTTCGGTCGTTTCTGTCTTTTCTATTTCCGGTTCGGGAGCGGGAGTCGGTTTATAGCGGCGCTGTGTAGTGACAATCTTCAGTTTGCGACCGGGTTTGACGCTTTTGCCGATTTTGTTCGTGCGTCGGAGCTGGCCGACGGTGACACCATATTTGCGGGCAATCTTGGTGAGGTTCTCTCCTTTGCGGACAGTATGGTATTTTACCACTTCTTCTTCATAGTATTCGCCATTGCTGTCTCGTCCGGTAACGGCACCTGATGCCGGTTCCACAACACCACGGCGCGCATATTTTCCGGCATTGTGGTTTACTATTGAGTCTTCGTTGGCGATGTAGGCCAGCGCCTGTAGGGAGGGGAGGACAAGAGCATATGGGTGGATGTCGCCGGGTATCACATCGGCGCGGAACTGGGGATTGAGGTCGCGCAGTTCGGAAATTGGAATGTCCATCACCTCCGAGATTTGTTCGAAATGTACCCGTCGTGTGACATGCACGGTATCCGTTATTACGGGCCTACGGGCAAGTGCCGGCGAGATGCCATGCTCCTTATGGAAATTCATTATATAGTTGGCGGCTATGAAAGCGGGAACGTAGCTGCGGGTTTCGGCGGGAAGGAAGGGGTAGATATCCCAAAAATCGTGTTTACCATCTCCGACGCGACGGAGTGCCTTGTTGACATTGCCCGGACCGCAGTTGTAGGCGGCGATGGCAAGCGACCAGTCTTTATATGTATTGTAAAGCTGTTTGAGGTAGCGTGCGCCTGCGTCGGACGACAGATAGGGGTCGCGGCGCTGATCGACAAGCGAGTTTATTTCAAGTCCGAGGCCTTTGCCTGTCGCGGGCATGAATTGCCAAAGTCCGGCGGCTCCGGCTTTCGATACCGCCTGGGGTACAAGTGCCGATTCTATGACAGGCAGATAGCGGAGTTCGAGCGGCATGTTGTGCCGTTCGAGGGCTTCTTCAAAAATCGGCATGTAGTAAAGACTAAGTCCGAGCATGTTCTCCACGAGTTGACGCTTGCGGTTGGCATAGAAATTTATGACATTCTTAACCGGCGTGTTGAGTGGCATTTCTATGATTGTAGGCAGGGAGGCAAGACGTTCCAGAAGGATCTCGTCGCTGAGTGTTTCTCCGGTGTATTTGTCGGCTTCGTGATCAAGAACGGCATAGTTCTTGAGATACCAGTGTTTGAGCATCTCGTGTGTGTCGGTCTCGAAGCTTTCGGGCAGAATAATGTTCGGATTCATCGAACCGTCGGAAACATCGAGAATCGATGCGCTCACGGTCTGTGAGAAACAGATGGCTGCTATGCCGAGGATTTTATGAAGAGTTCTCATGAGTGGTATATAATAGTCTAAAAGTTCAGTGCCCATACAAGCCCGAGCGACGGTCTGGAGTTGGGATGGTCGCGGAACATGGCGGGACAGAGGTCCATGGAAAGGTCGGGCGAGATATCAAAATGAGAGAGAGAGGCGTCAACGTATGCGTCGACCATCGCTATAAGGTAGACTCCTACCATTGCGATGATACACAGGTCGCGGTTGCGGCGATAGAAATTCTTGCGTGACTGTAATATGTTGGTGAGCCAGGTCCGGTCGAGATCCGACTCCTGTGTTGTCGGCGGGAAAAAATTCATATAGGAGTTAGTTGACGGATCGTTGTCCATAATATCGCGGTATGCTCTGGTATAATCGTTTAGCATACCGTTGTTCCACGATGTGGCATATCCGAGGCCGAGATAACCGCCGATTACTATCGGTAGTTTCCAATATCTCCGGTTGTATATCTGCCCCAGCCCGGGAAAAAGTGCCGACATCCACACGGCTCTTGTGGGGTCGGGATTGAATTCCACGTCGCGTTCCTCCCATCTGTCGTATGGCGATTCCTGCACAGTGCCGAGGATGGAGTCGACATCGATTTCACCTTGCTTCGGAGGTGCGAAATCGGCAAGACCCAGAGTCACCTCTACGCTGTCGGGGGCATTGGGAATTGTGTCGGTGGCGTTATGCTGGCTATGACGGATTGGCAGACGCGGATTGGCAGCGACTGCAATAGCGGGTAACAACATTAACGTCGCCCACATCAAAAGCCTGTGTACGACAGATCTGAAATTTGCAGGTAGCCTTTCAGTCATTTGGATGCGACAGAGAATCGAAAAGAGTTATAAGTCTCTCAAGTTCCGATTCGTCCTTGAATTTGAATGTTATGCTGCCGCGGCCCTGTTTGTTGCATGCGAATTGCACAGGCGTACGGAATACTGACGACAGATGATTTTTCAGGACATCGTAGTCGGCGGAGACGCTTTTTGCAGGCTTTGTTTCTGTCTTTTTACCGTCTCCGTTTTCATACTGGCGGGCAAGTTCTTCCACCCGACGCACCGAAAGCCCTTGTTTGAGAATTTCGTTATATAGTTTCAATTGCATGGCCGGGTCGGATATCGTGAGCAGAGCGCGGGCATGGCCCATGTCGACGTGTTTGTCGCGTAGGCCAAGCTGTACTTCTGCGGGCAGGCGCAGAAGACGCAGGAAATTGGCTATAGTAGCGCGTTTTTTTCCTATACGTTCGCTCAACCGCTCCTGTGTGAGTTGATACTGGTCGATAAGCTTGCGGAAGGTAAGGGCGATTTCTATGGCATTGAGGTCTTCTCGCTGTATGTTCTCGATAAGCGCCATTTCGGTAAGCTCCGCTTCATTTGCGTTACGGATATAAGCCGGTACTGAGTTTAGACCCGCCATCAGTGCGGCGCGGTAACGCCGTTCGCCGGCAATAATCTGATATGTCGAGGGGCCTGTCTTGCGGAGCGACAGCGGTTGGATGATGCCTAACTGGCGTATCGACATGGCGAGTTCCTCGAGTGCTTCGTCGTCGAATGATGTGCGTGGCTGATCCGGATTTGGCGAAATGGAGTCGAGAGGTATTTCGTTGATAGCTGATGTTCCTCGTGCCGGCACGTCATCCATAGGAATCAGAGTGTCGAGACCACGGCCGAGGGCATTGCGTTTTTTCGGTGATGTCATGACTTTGGATAAAGGTTACGAAAGCAGGTTCACTTTGCTCGTTGCTGCCTCGAATGTTTGGAAATCAGTTCCTTGGCAAGCCGTATATGGCTTGTCGCGCCGCGGCTCTCCGCATCATAGAGAATCGCGGGAAGACCGTGACTTGGAGCTTCGCTAAGACGTATGTTGCGGGGAATCACAGTGTTGAATACCATATCGGCGAAATGTCCTTTGAGTTCCTCGTAAATCTGGTTGGCGAGGCGCAGACGTGCGTCGTACATTGTCAGCAGGAATCCTTCGATTTCCAGCGACGGGTTAAGGCGTGATTTTATTATGCGGATGGTATTCAGAAGTTTGCTGATACCTTCGAGAGCGAAATATTCGGCCTGGACGGGGATAATCACCGAGTCGGCGGCTGTGAGGGCGTTGACGGTGATAAGTCCGAGCGAAGGAGAGCAGTCAATTATAATGTAGTCGTATTTGTCTTTTACCGGTGCGAGCATGTTCTGGAGCACACGCTCACGGTTGGGCTTCGAAATAAGTTCAATCTCCGCTCCGGCAAGGTCGATGCGGGAGCCTACAAGGAAGAGACCCTCCATGCATGTCGGAACCTCCGAGCCGTCAAGAGGATAGTTGTCGACCATGCATTCATATATTGATGATGACATGGTGCGAGGGTCGATTCCGTATCCCGACGTTGCGTTTGCCTGGGGGTCGGCGTCGATGATAAGTACTTTTTTTCCTTCGGCGGCGAGAGAAGCGGCGAGGTTGATTGTAGTTGTAGTTTTACCCACACCGCCTTTCTGGTTGGCTATGGCTATAATTTTTCCCATAGGATATTCTTGTGAGTGATTGTGTTGCAAAGTAACATAAAATTCGTGAAACATACAATGATTTGTTCCACGAATATGCCGGAACTGTCGATAACTTGTACGATTGTCAATAACTTTATCGGCGACTTTGTTCGGAAGCCGGCGATAAAAGTGTATATTTGTCATATGGAAATAATAGCAGTGTTACTTGCCTTCGGGCTCGCCGCGGCTCTTTGCGCGGTATTCGTGTTGCGCGGGCGTTTGAGTGATGCCCGCAACGCCCTTGTGAGTCAGAAAGAAGAATATGAGCGCAGCAGTGCGGCTGCCGAGGAACGGTTCTCGGTTTTGGCGGCAAAAGCATTGGCCTCGAATGCGGAGTCTCTCCGCCGCCAGAATATAAACGGGCTCGCGGAGGTGCTTGCTCCCATGCAGGCAAATATTGAGACGTTCCGCAAGAGCATCGCCGAGCGTTATGACGCCGAGGCACGCGAGCGTTTTGCTCTCGACAAGAGGGTTAGTGAACTTGTAGAGGTGAATCGTATTGTAGGAAAAGAGGCAGCGAAGCTTACTGCGGCACTCAAAGGTAATGCGCGTGTGCAGGGAGAGTGGGGCGAAATGATTCTCGAGAATATATTGCGCGCGGCGGGATTCCGTCAGGGTTATGAATATGAGGTTCAGGAATCAGTGACGGATGCCGACGGCAAACGTCTGCGTCCCGATGTGATAATAAATTATTCCGACAACCGTAAGATTATCGTCGATTCAAAGGTGTCGATACAGGATTATCTCAACATGATAGAGGCATCGACCGAGAGTGCACGCGAGGCTTATGCCCGCGCGCATCTTTCGTCGGTGAAAAAGCATGTAGGCGAACTGTGCCGCAAATCGTATCAGGATGCCGTGATCGGTTCCACATATGATTACGTGCTGATGTTCATTCCGAATGAAGGCGCTTTCCTTTCCGCACTCGATCTTGACAGCAAATTATGGCAGACGGCTTACGACAGCCATGTGCTTATAATATCGCCAACACATCTGATGGCGATAGTGAAATTGATAGAGCAGATGTGGCGCAACGACAAGCAGAACCGCAACGCGGTGGCAATCGCGGAGGAGGCGGGACGCATGCTGGATAAATTCAGAGGATTCCTTGAAGATCTCGATAGAATTGACAAATCGCTCGGACAGGCCCGTGATGCATGGAATTCCGCATATACGAAACTATCGACCGGTGCCGGTAATCTTATAGGCCGTTCGCAAAAGCTTGCCCAGCTCGGTGCGAAGGTGAAAAAGCAGATGCCCGCGCGCTTCAATGTCGAGTCAGACGATTGAACAACATCCGCGTCGGTGTGTTTTATATCTGAATACTACTTAATGATATGAAACGCATTGGCATATTTTACGGCTCCGCTACCGGCACAACGGCCGGTGTGGCACACAGGATAGCTTCCGCTTTCGGAGTAGAGGACAAGGATGTCCGCGACGTGGCGTCGTCAGCGCCGGCGGATGTCGCTCAATACGATATTCTCATTCTTGGCTCGTCGACATGGAGTGGCGGTGAGCTTGAAGAAGACTGGTATGATTTTATCGACGGTTTGCAGGCTCTCGACCTTTCCGCAAAGAAAGTCGCACTCTTCGGTTGCGGCGATGAAACGATGGCTGATACATTCTGCAATGCTGTCGGTACCCTTTATGAACGCCTGCAACCTACACGTGCTACTTTCATCGGTGAATATCCTGCCGACGGATATACCTTTGACAAATCGACGGCCTCCGACGGTGCGACTATGCGCGGCCTTGTGCTTGATGAAGTCAATCATCCTGAACTAAGCGCCGGCCGCATCAAAGCCTGGACTGAAAAATTAAAAACGGAGATGTAAGTCTTTTTTGTGTAATCCGGAATCTCACGGTAAATATAATCAAGCTGCCGAACATTGAAAATGCAATGCACGGCAGCTTGGTTTAGTTTATCGGATTATCTGATGAATATTTTCTCTGTCAAAGTGTTTTGACGTATGATATATATGCCGGTATTGAGGCTGTCTTTATCGGTTCCTATTAAATTTCCGTGAATATTATATATTTGGTATGGTGCGGAATAGTCTATGTTTTGGGAATCATTGATTATGTGGTTTTCTGTGCAGGTGGTTGTAGCGGAAATTTTTACTGTGGCGATTGGCTTGTCTGAATACATTGAGTATACGTTAATTTCAGCGTTTGAGGCAGACGGAACTTTTAGAGTTTCCATATCCTCTTCATTTTTATATGCTTCAACGATGGTTACAATGCCGTTGTTATCGACAATAGCTACATCCGGGTTTGACGAAGAGTAGAAAAGTTGTTGGAGCGTGGCATTATTGGGTAAAATTTCCGCTGTAATCTGAAACTGGTCTCCGGGTTGCACGTCTGTTATGTCGGGATGTGATAATTTGATTTCCTCTACAGGAATTTGTTCATGAATTGAACCATAGTCGTAAAAGCGATACCAACATGGAGCTGTATTTTCGTAGTTACTTACTGAGCCGGGTACAACATATAGAGGAATCCTATAGTTGCTGAAGGTGTTGTTGTATGCCGTTGGGGGTACAGGTGTCGTAATATAGATTTTTTCAATTTTGTTTTGGTCGTTGAACGCATTCTCTCCGATAGACTCTACGCTATGGCCTATTTCTACACTTTTCAATCCGACTCCTTCAAAAGCAGAGGCTTCTATTACTGTTACTGTCGGTGGAATTGTTATGTCTGTAAGTGATGAACATCCTTTGAATGCATTTTTACCTATAATGTTAAGTTTCCCTCCAAAACTTAGATTTGCGAGATTTGGAGATTCTGCGAATGCATCAGATGGTATTTCAGTAACAGTATTTCCAATGACAAGAGACTCTAAACCGGAGTTGCCAAGGGGGGTAGGTGTAAAATTACGTCCTATATACATTGTCTTTACCGGTGTGTTGTTAAGGATTCCTCCAATTTTAGGATTCTCAAGAGTTATAGTTTCATTACAGTCTACTAAAGAAAAAGAGGTTAGATTCTTACAATTTTCGAATGCGCACCCTCCAATAGTCTTAACCGTTTGAGGGATAGAAATCTCTGAAAGAGGACATTCGGCAAATGCACGCAATCCGATTTCCTTCAGCCCGTTGTTCAGATTGATAGATTTGATACCGGATTTATAGAAGGCGCATACGCCGATTGATTTTATAGAAGATGGAATCTCAATTTCAGATAAATTGGGACACTCCCTGAATACGTTGGCTTCGATGGATTGTAATGATTCCGGAAGATTTATTTTTGATAGCGCATCACATCCATCAAAGGCCCCGGCACCAATATTCTTAATCGATGAAGGAATATCAATTGTAGATAGATTGTCGCAATTGTAGAACATTCCAGATCCTATATTTTCAAGGCCATTATTGAGAGTTACGTCAGAAAGATTCGAACAATCACGGAAAGCATAATCCTCAATAAACTTTACAGATGCAGGAATTGTAACTTTTTTCAATCCGGTACATTTCCAAAACGCGCGGACTCCAATGCTTTCGAGTTCAGGACACTCATCCAATATGAGTTCTGTGATACCGGAACATCCTGTAAAAGCCGATGTATCTATTTTTTTGATTGAAGATGATAATTTATGGATTTCGAGTCCGGTACATTCACGAAATGCGTTTAAACCAATATATTCGATACCATCGGACATCTGTAAATATGAAATATTTTTGTTCTCTTTAAAGGCATTATTTGCGATACCCTTGACTGTATAAAATACTGTCCGGCCATTCTCATCAATATCTAATCTGCGAGGAATGTCGATGAATGCAGTTGTATTATCGACAGCACCAAGAGCGTATGCAGTTTTATTTTCCTCTATGCACAAATATCTGATGGTTCCGTCGTTTATTCTTTTCGTATTGCCCGATGGTGTAGTGAAACGCTTGAAATCAGAAAAAATTTCGGTGTTGGCATAATTCGCTACCGCATCTACGGGAGTCTGTACAGTTATATCAAAATTTATATTATTTTTTAGTTTAAAAATATCGGCACCAAAATAAGGTGCTTCCGAAGATGTACAAATCAGGGTGTCGATGGAATTGCAGAACGCAAGAGCTCCGATATTAATACTGCGTACGCTTTCCGGGATAGTGAAATTCCCGGATTTCCATATTGGGACATTTATTAATTCATATTTTCCCGGCTCATTACCGCCGGAGTATAGAACTCCATCTTCGAATAAGGCGAACGGTGTATTGTATGATTGAAGATTATAGCGTCCGGAAAGTTCTATTCTGGCATCGTATGGATAAAATATGAGGTTGATTTTAGAAAATGCGTTATCTCCAATGCATTTGACAAAAGGGGGGACGACAACTTTTGTCAAACCTGTACAGCCCCAAAATACTCCTTGGTTGATTTGAGTAATCGAGTTTGGAAGATCAATATATTTCAGACCGCTACAATCACTGAATGCGTAATTACCAATTTCAGTGAGTGATTCGGGAAATGTGACGGATGTTAGACCTTCGCATAATGTGAATGCGTCAGCCCCAATTCTGGTAAGGGCGGCAGGAAGTTTGATAGATTTGAGTTTCTTGCATTGACGGAATGCGTAATCTTCAATTTCGGTTATGGAATTACCGAGTTCGATAGAATCCATATTGGCGCATGCATGGCCGGAAAAGGCGCCCGAACCGATAGTAATGACTGTAGACGGTAGCGTGACAGGATTTGTAAAAATATATGAATCTTTCACCGTTGCATCATCTTGTGTCATCCGCAGCCAGTTGCCGTTGTAGATATACCAGTAATCTGATGAATCGGAATAAGTAACTTTTTTGAGATTTGGATTTTCTCCGTTATTGACGATATTTGCGAAAGTCAGTACAGAAGAAGGAATTGTCAGTTCCTCAAGATTCTCGCTGTTGAAAAAAAGAGATGTTACGATGCAATTACAGGTCTCTCCGTTGAAATTGAGACTGTAATTCCCGATGATAGTGACTTTTTTCATAGAAGAATCAATTCCGATAGCCTCACTTTCATAAGTATTGCCTTCTGAAAAATGTCTTACGGTATAAGTGACGCCATCAATTACTGTTTGAGTTCCGATTTGTGCGCTTGTTTGCAATGTTGGCAGAAATACTGTCGCAGCAATAAGCAGAATTCTGGCTAATGCGTTTTTCATTTTGGAAAATTCCGTTATCATGATTCCTTCTGATAACCGGGTTCTTTTTTTGTGAATGAAAGAAAGCGTAGGAATCTTACCATTGCCGTTCTTAACCGGAGGCTCTCGCATTGCCTATCTAAGTAGAACGGCAACGTGCAGAGCCTACGCTTATATATGTAATAGACACCGGCCTCCGATATGATAGCCGGTGCGGGTATTACATATCCGCAGGCATCTACCGCTGCTTCGTTCTTGACTTAGATTAAGAATTTGCGAGATTCCCGGTTATCAAGAACAAGCGTCGATAAACGCTATTCAATATGTCTGCCACCCTCCCGCGAACCCGAACACCGGACTCTGCAAGCGGTTTGCTTCGCCAAAGTTAATAAATATTACGTTCCTCGAAAAATATTTGGCGTAAATTATTGGTAAATCTGCACGGCTCTTTCATTTAAAATTGCGTTGCCATGTCAGGAGACATGCTATTTTATAGCCGGATTAAAATAGTTGCGGA
>CAJTJV010000012.1 GCA_910576775.1 uncultured Muribaculaceae bacterium
CGAGTACATCGCAATTGAAATATTCAAAGCATTTTTGAAAGAGCCGTGCGCAAACGCTCTCAATTCTTCCAGAATGCTGCTTCTTTTGTCGGATTTATTGTGTACTTTTGCTGTGCGATCAGGCTTGCACACGCCTTTCGAACGGACTTGGCCAAGTGGATTGATTATATTCATAACTTATTGATTATCACCTATAAAGTTACGAAAAATCTGTCACTCGGCCAAATTTGTAAAGCACTTATTTTATTGAAAATCAGGAATAAAAGGTCTATCCGCAACTATTTTAATCCGGCTATAAAATAGCATGTCTCCTGACATGGCAACGCAATTTTAAATGAAAGAGCCGTGGATAACATATCGAATTCTGCAGCGGAATAAATTGCCCATTGTACAAAAATCAGTAATTTTGCATTATGCTTGAAAAAATAGGACAATTCATAATAGATGCCGCTGAGGTCCTTTGCGGGTATCCTCTGTTCTTTCTGCTTATTGGCGGCGGTCTATATTTATTCATAAGTTCAGGGGCGGTGTCGCTCCGACGTTTGCCTTTTGCCATGAAGGAGTTGCGGCGCAAGCCTTCCGACGGGGCCGATAACGGACAGATTTCATCTGTGCAGGCTCTTGCTTCGGTAGTGGCCGCTACCATTGGCCTTGGAAATATAGCCGGTGTTGCAATTGCGCTTGTCATGGGCGGACCCGGTGCTATATTTTGGATGTGGGTGAGCGCATTGGTCGGCATGTGCACCAAATATCATGAGGGTGTGCTCGCCATAATGTACAAAGGCAAGGACGACAAAGGAGCTCCGCAGGGAGGTCCGATGCATATTATAGAGCGCGGTCTTGGAGTCCGTTGGAAACCGTTGGCACGTTTTTTTGCCGTTGCCGGCCTCTTCGGCACTCTCTGTATTATGAATGCGAATCAGCTTACCGAGGCATTCATGACAACGTTCACCACTCCGGAGGGTATCGCCGGCAGCGAGTTTCTCAGCAGAATAGGTTCTATAATCAGTCTTGAGAATATAAGGGTCTACAGATTGCTTTTTGGAGCTGCGGTAGCCATGATAGTCGGTATTGTCATCCTCGGAGGAATAAAACGTATAGCAAAGGTCGCCACAGTCATGGTGCCATTCATGGTGGGGCTGTATTTTGTAATGGTGCTTTTTATAATCATCACGAACATTGAGGGCGTTCCCGCTGTTTTCAAAAGTATTTTCACCGAGGCTTTCAATCTCCGTGCCGGTTTTGGCGCTTTGGCAGGCATTGCCATCATTGGCGCGCGTCGCGCTGCACTTGTCAACGATGCCGGTATAGGCACTGCGAGCATTATGCATGGAGCCTCGCGAAATAACGAGCCTGTAAGGGAGGGGCTTATCGCCATGCTCGGTCCGAGTATCGATTCCGGGCTTGTATGTACCCTTACCGCCGTCGCAATTCTTCTATGCGGCAATATTGATGTGGAAGGTGTGAAAGGTCTTGAGGTCGCCATGCAGGCATTCAGCAACGCTATTCCGGCGGGCGACATCCTGCTGATGTGCATTGTGGTGTGTTTCGCCATGTCGTCGATGTTCAGTTATTCATTTTACGGTACTACCTGTGCGAGTTATCTTTTCGGTAGTAAACGCGCCCGTTGGTATTCGTGGTTCTTTCTGGCATCACTCGTGGTATTCGCCGTAGTGCCTCTGGAGGCTGCCGTCGGTGCGTGTGACCTGTTCTACGCTCTGATGGCCATTCCCACAATGACGGCGTTGCTGTTCCTCAGTCCGAAGGTGCGCAAGGCTACAAAAGAATATTTCGATAAAGAAAAGTCTGAAAAATAAATGCTACCCGAATTTATTACATGGGATGTAAATCCCGCTGTCATCGACAGCTTCGTTACCATACGTTGGTACGGTCTGATGTTTGCCATCGGCTTCTGGATTGGTTTTAACATCGTTTCCAAGATTTTCAAGCATGACGGTGCCCCGGACAGTTGGGTAGGTACCCTTCTGATATATGTTGCCATAGCGACGATTGTCGGTGCCCGTCTGGGACATGTGTTTTTTTATCAGTGGGATTATTACAGTGCCCATCCGTGGAAGATTTTCGCAACCTGGGAGGGCGGTCTCGCAAGTCACGGCGGTGCTATAGGTATCATATTGGCGGTGATTCTGTTCAGCATATTTACTACAAAACGCAATCCGTTATGGACTTTCGACCGTCTGACGATAGCTATTGCGCTTGTCGGCGGTCTTATACGTGTCGGTAACCTTATGAACAGCGAGATTTTCGGTTATCCCACCGACCTTCCGTGGGGATTCAAGTTTGTCCGTTCTCCCGAGTGGAATGAGCTTTATTACGGTCTTGCATGCCATCCGACGCAGATTTATGAAGCGCTGACATATTTCTCGCTTTTCGCATTGATGATGTGGATGTACTGGAAGAAAGGATGCGGCAATCGTCCCGGTCTCCTTTTCGGAACCTTCCTTATCGGAACTTTTGCGACACGCTTTCTTATCGAGTTCATCAAGAATGATCAGGTTGCGTTCGAGGCAGATATGGCACTCAATATGGGGCAGCTCCTGAGCATCCCCTTCGCACTTGCCGGAGTGTTCCTGGTGGTATGGGCGCTGATGCGAAAACCCGTCAGCGGCCAAATCCGATAATCCGCGACTCTTTAGCGCGTTACATTCCGGTGCGGCGGGCGCGGACACGGTAATTTGTGCTGCGGTCTGCCTGAGTGCCATTGCCAAGATACGCATTGGGGGAGCCGGCTATTGTGCTCGACCATGTCTGATTGGGGCTTACCGGCACTATCATACCGGAAGGGGCAGAGGAAAATTCACCGTAGGCCGGTGCATACCATACAATGTCGTTAGGGTCGATGGAGACACGGCGCTGTATATTGCCTGTTCCCGAGACTATGATTTCCTCGTACTTATATCGGTTCTTCTTCAGAATGTTGGATAATAAGCCGGAGTTCATGTTAATTTCGCCGGAGGGCTTTGGAACCTCGCTGTCATTTGATGAATTATCAGGATAGCGGTAGGCCGGTTCGGTCTCTTTGCCTTGCTCGAATTTCATAGTGTTAAGCAATGCATTTTCAAAAGACATAGTTGCCGCTGGACCGCCGACAGTAAAAAGATTTTTTGTGTTACTCAAGCCGTCGGAGCTACTTCTTGCATCAATAAATGTATTTGATAGTTTTTCGTAATCAATCTCGATATACAAGCGATTACCGGCCGAAGTCCAAGCCCAATATTTATGTATTGAAGTATAAGCTTCCGCATTGTATCGCGATATAATACTATTTATTCGAGCTCGGATTCTATTTTCTGTATATTGCCCTGTAAGTTTTATATTGTACGCATAAATAATATAGGCTTTGCGGTTCCAGTCGAATCCGTAAGGGGAGTTTTCGGATTCCCTGATCTGTTCCCAGCCTCCGGTTGCCGGGCAATACTGGCTTACAGTATGGGTTTCAGCGGTTTGGGCTGGTAACCCATCTACATTGAGTGTAAGAGTAACAGTTCGATTCTGAGTGCTGATATTTTCCGGATAGAAAATATATACGCGCTGGTCGCCGGAGCCGGTGATGCTTCTGGTACCACGGGAATTATACGTCCAGAAGCCTTGGGGAGCATATATGTTGACATCGGAGCGCAGCTGAACCGTTACATCCGCGCCGTCGTCTGCCGACGCAGTGAGAACCCAGTTCCTGCCATTAGGCAACTTGTCGGCATGGATATCAAGCGAATCGATTACGTAGTGGGCATCGGGATTCGCATGGGGAACCGTAGCAAATTCCAGAGTATAGTCGGGGCGCAGACGATATTTATACATATGTCCCATTACCCATTCTTTTACCGAGCCTTTGTTGAGCGGGGTCGACATTGTCTTGACAGTTCCGTCCACGTTGATAGTAATCTGAAGCGTCATGTCGTCGGTGAGTGTCTGAGGGAGAAGAAGGAATGTGCGGTTCCCCGTTGTCAGGTCGGAGCCGGTTTCCACGTTGGTGTTCGCGCTTCCCGTAATTGAGAAATCGGTGCGGGTTGCAGCCAGTTCCCAGGACGGGGTGCTGCTGATAGTCATTGTGCCGCTGTTGAGCGCATTTGTGATTCTTATATCCGTGACAGTCCCGCTTTCAAAGCCGATATCGGTGACAATTTGCACTGCCGACAACAGATGTTTGAAATTAAGGGGGACGATCCGGTTATAGTTGCCTGCGATACCGGTGTTTGCCGCAGTCATCAGGTCGATCTGACTACTTGCGTTAGTCGGTACGGTATAAGTGAAAGAGTGTTTTGTATTATCAGGGACAAGGCCTTCGGTCTCGGCCGGAGTATAGGCGTAAAAATCAAGATTGGTATGACTGCCAGGCCAATAGACAATCGGATTAGTGGAGAATACACTGCCGTCGCGTTGATATAGCTTGTCAGCCATAAGGTATTTCCCGGTGCTGTTCATCAAGGCATAGCATGCAAAGTCGTTGACTCTTCCGGCTTCTGAAATCATTGTGCCGCGCGAGGCGGGTATATCGTCGAGGTCTATGCCTTTGGTGTCTGTAACGGTGCACCGGATTGAGTCGGAGGCATTGTTTGTATTGTAGAGAGAAAATTCTGTTAGGGAGAGTATATGTTGTTCTCTGCTGTCGGCACGGCTTATATTTTCAGAGATGCTGAAAGCGATGCCGTCGCAAGAATCGGAATTGTCGGGTGTGAAGGTGCTCTCATCGCATGCAGTCAGGCTTGCGGCGATAGCTGAGATAAATAATATGTATGTCGTTTTCAAAGACATATGGATGAATTGTAGGATTCAATAGCGGGGAGAGGAAGGAGAGAGAAGAATGAAAAATTGTTCAGACTTGCGGACAAAGTCTCTTGTCGGATTCTGTACGCAGGATAATTAGGATATCAAGGCTTTACCTCAACAGGTACGTCGACAGGTGTATCCCATGGCTTGACATCAACCGAGAATTCGATAGGTTTAAGTGTCTGGTCCGGGTCTATATTCTCGGAGCCTATCGTTGTCTTGAAGAGATATGCGGTACCAATGGCAAGAGTCTGGCTTACCGATACGGAGTGGTGAAAAGGTGTTGAGCCGTTGACATGTATTTCCTCGCCATTGACAATAGTGTAAAGATCAATGTTAAAGTCTACGGTAAAGCCTGTATCGCCGGGGAGAAGGAACATACGGTCGGTATTAACGCTTGCGCCATTGTCAAATGAATTTGCCTGGTCACCGGATAGTATATATGTCACAGTCGTTTCATCGGTATTTACCCATTCCGGTTCAACCTGCGATAAGTCAAGAGTACCTTTGGCCGGTGTCTTGCTTACTGTCACACCCGACACCTTGATTTTGTAGTTTACACCCATTGCGTTTGTAAACTGGAAACGGGTGCGGCTCAAGGCATGCTTGAAATTCAGAGTTACGGCCGCGTCATCAATAGTGGCTGACTGAACGCGCGATGCGGAAGCATAGCCGAGGTCTACAGCGCCGGCCGCAGATGTGTTGTCAAAAGTGAGAGTTCCGAAAGTACCCTCTGCGGTGGGGATGGTAGCCGGGGCTGTGAATCCCCATGCGGCATTTGTTGCGGAAATGGTGGTGGAGCCTATCGCCATGAAATAATAGGTTGAATTGGCAGTCCAATACTGTTTCGGGGAGTATGTTACAGTAGAAGCATTGGTGATGTTGAGTGCTGTGGCGTTGAAGATGTATGCTCCGGCGACACTTGACGAACCCCATATTTTGCAATTGCCAAAATTGTCTGTTGTAAGATTGGCGGCGCGTCCGCTTTTGTCAATGAAGACGTTGTTGAACTCTATCGCCGTTTTCTGCGTGTCGATAACCTCGTCGGTCGAGCATCCGGTCAGTATGAATGCCGGCAATGCAGCGAGAAATAACTTTTTCATGTCTGTTGGTTTGATTTATAATAATGATTATTAATTACATTGTAATATCGATGTCCTGTTCGTCGCCCCAGTCATCCACTGAAATATTGAAACCGGAGCCGTTGCTGCTTCCTGCCTCATCTGAAATCTCAATGCCAGGAAGCTGAATGATTCCACCCCGTGGCTGTTTGTTCATAAGACCGGATATGTCGAAATCATATTTTACGGTTTTTCCGTTTTTAAGCAGGATTTCCAGATTGATAGCATAAACTCCTTCGGCACGTGAATATTCCGGGTAAGGGAAGCCCGGAGCGCCAAAACTTCTGATACGTGCAGTTACAGCGTTTCCTGTCACATCTCCGTCAAATAGGATTGTTACGGGAGTCTGGCTTGTGGAGCCGGTAGAAAGGTTTACTCCGGAAGCCATACCGGCAAGGGCACCGCGTACAAGGCCTGCGTACTCGACTCCGTGTGTGATAGGACATCGCACTACGTAAGTGAACACGAGCGGTTGCATATCGACAGGCAACTGTTTTGGAGTAGCGCTGCGGATATTGTCGAAATAACCTATCGCAGCACCGAAAAGCATGTCGGGAGGCGAAACTGTAGTCTCGTTGCGGCTGATATAGGGACTCCCGTTGTAGCTTGAACGTGAACGACCTCTCGTTGTAGCCATGGCCTCGGAATATGAATCGTCGTTGACGATTCGGATATATTCAGTGTCGTTGTTGATGAATAATAGCGACTGAACGGAATATGGCAGAGAAGCAACACCTCCATCGACCGGCATGTTGACGATAGCAGGGAGACGGTCGTCGGCGTATGAAATCGCACGGAGGCCTTCTGGTTTTTCCGGCAACAGGGAATTATAGCTGAACCCGAGTCCGGAAGGCCAGTTATGTATGTAATCGGTGAGATTATTGTAGGGAATCTCCCATGCGAGCGTATATGTTGCAGCTACGTCAGCTTCATACCGCGAGGCGTGTTCGTGGTGGTTGTAGCATAGTTCCTTGTGTTCGCAGGAACAGAGCATGGCTGCTATGCAGAGGACAAGGCACAGATAAAATGTCTTTTTCATTTCGCCCTTCTTTTCCTGTTGTTGCAGTTGCCGCGGCCGATAAGCCATATTAGAGAAATCTCTGCCTTTGTGGGGCCTATCCAATGGCGTTTCTTTGTCGACTGCCATACGTAGTGTCCGTCGATAGGCAGGTATTTGTAATAATATCCGTCGAGATATCCTACACCGATGCTGAAATCGATGTTGAGTCGCTTTGCTACCGGTAACGAGAAGCCGTATTCCAATCCTCCTCCATAGCTCCAGCGAGGACCCATATATCCTTTGCCGCCGAATTCGATATCGTATGTCAGCATCTGTGCATATATGCCGAGATGATGACCCGTAAGAGGTTTTCTCTCTGCTTTTTTTCCAAGCCAAAGCCGCATGTGAATATCGCCTCCATAAGTGCGCCAGTAGCGGTGTGTGGCGTTTTTGCTCCACCATGCATACATCCAGTTGGCTCCGATACTCGCCCCTTTTCCGACGTAAAATTCAATTCCGATATTTGGAATCAGTGCGGCATCGTAAAGCATGTTCGTCTTGAATGCCAAGTAGAATGGTTTTTCCGGGTTCTTCGTTTCAGAAATTTCGGTTCGCGTCTGTTGCGGAGCCTTATCTTCAGTGAGTTCGCAGACAGGCTCGGGCTCCGGCACAGTAACTACCTGCTCGGATTCGTCATCCGGGCGTACAATGGTTGTGATGATACGGGCATTACGCATCCAAGGAAAAATACGCGATGATAGATAACGATAAGGTTCTCCGTCCAGATATGAGAAAAGTGTCGAGAGGATTTCGGAGGTATTATCGTTGTTAATACGGTCGATAATCAGCCGGATATCCTCTCTGTCGGATATGAATGGGTCTTCGTTTATGAGATTGCGCAGGGATTCGGTGTCAATACCTTTGCCCTGTATGGTGATGTTGTTTCCCGGAAGGAGAATATACGATGACGCAAATTTTCGGAGACTGTTTGCTCTTTCGGTGCAGAGGCGCTTGTTTAAAGATTGTGGCCCTTCCGGCGATGCGAAGCCCTGGATTGTTATAGATTCTATTTTACCGTCGTGTTCGGTGAGATATCCTTTAAGGCGGTTGCTGAATGCTTCCATCGCGTCTCCATTGCACATAAAGTCAGCATCAACGTCGGCATTCTGTAAAGGGAAATAAACAGTTACGCTATCGGTGAAGGTCTCTGCCTGTAGGGATGTGCATAAACACATCGTTATAATGGCTGTGACAATGGTTTGTAATGTCAGTCGGATGAAATACAATAAATTTGTCGGATTAATTCCGTGATTCTAGTCCGACAAATTTATGAAAAATTTTACCCCCCCCAATTTATTTAACACTATTTAATATATCACTATAAAGCGGGGAGGACTAAGGAGTATACCGACAGTTAAAAACCAAGGAGTTTTATGCGCGCCGGTTCAATGCCAAGCTGGCGCGCACGCCTGGCATCCGTTTCAGCTGATTTACGGTCGTAGCGGTCTCGGTTGAGGCGTGCCCGGCAGTAATACAATTCTCCGCTTTCGGGGAATTTCCCCATTCCTTTGGCTATGGTGGCGCCTGCGTCGGATAGCCTGCCGAGTTCAAGCTGACATGCGGCGAGCGCAGCAAAGTCTTCTTCACGTCCCGATTCGGCGGCAAGACGCTCAAGATAGGACAGCGCTTCACGGTGATTGCCTTCGAGGGTGAGAATTGCCGACATCCCGACCGCTGTCGGCAGACCGTCGGGCTGTGCGTCGTGTACTACTGCCATATCGGCTTTTGCACGCGGTATGTCGCCGAAACCTATTGCAAGGAGGCCATGGAGATAACGGGCATCAATGTTTACAGAATCAATGGATATTATGGCGTCGAGGTCGCGGTATGCATCTTTGTTGCGGCCAATTTTCAGTAGTACGTTGGCGCGGTTGGCAAGTACAGTGCGCATCGACGGCGCTATCTCCAAGGCACGGTTGAGAGTTATAAGGGCAAGTGAGTCCTTGTCCATATATGAATATACCATACCGAGGTTCGACATAAGCAGGACATTTTCGGGAGAGTCCGGTCGCAGCGACATCGCCTCAAGCAGACGCGCCGCGGCACTCTCATAGTCGCAGGAGTCGATTGCCTCTGCGGCCTGTCCTGTAAGGATGAAATAAGGGTCTTCCTCGTCGTCGGGAATCTCCCGGGATACTGCGGAAAGAGGAGTGATGCACAGGAAGAAAACTGTCAGGATATTGCGTACAGTCATATTAGTTCCAGTTTTTAAGAATCTGGGAAACGATGGTGCGGCAGATATGGAAGGTCTTTTCATCCTCGTCGAGTTCGGAATTGAATTCTACAATGTCGACAGTGCGGACGGGATAGTGGCTTACGATGTGGTTTATAACCGCGATAGTGTCGTGGCTATCGAGTCCGTCTTTTTCGGGAACTCCCGTTCCCGGTGCCTGTGAAGGGTCTATGGCGTCGATATCGAACGAAAGATGTATGTGCTCGGGCCTATTCCGGCTCATGAAACTGTCTAAGCGGCTGAGGATAGGTTGTATTCCGGATCTCAGGATATTTTCTTTTATTGTCTGAGCATCAAGGATCTCTATTCTGCGGTCTTCTATCAACTGTTTTTCGCCCTTGTCGAGGCTGCGGGTTCCGATAAGTATAAGATTCCGTATGTCGGGATTGGTGTCACTCAGAGCCGTCATGGATGGCTCTCCGACACCGTAGAATGCCGCAAGGGTGGTGCCGTGCAGATTCTTGGAGGGGGAGTTTTCAAGAGTGTTGAGATCGCCGTGGGCGTCGATATATAGCACACCGAACCGTTTGCCTTCCCGTCTCGCTATTTCCGCCGAGGCAGACATTGTTCCCAATGCAATTGTATGGTCGCCTCCGATAGTGAGTACTTTGCAGCCTCCTTCGAGGTTGCTGATCACCTTGTCTTTGAGTTTGCGGTTGAATGCGACGACTTCCGGCAGACAGTCGGCTCCATGGAGTCCGGAATGCAGGAAATCGTCGATATAGCCTCCGTCCTCCGTCTTCGTTTCTTCATCCGGAAGAGCGTCTCTGAGCTTACGGCTTCCGTTCTCGGCTCCTTTTATCCTTCCCGAGTTGCCATAGTAAGCACCAATAACTTTTATCATACGAGGTTTTTATATGATTAAGTATCCAAAAAGGATCATGCGGACAGACCGCGTACAATCATCCAGTAGACGAGGGCGGCGAGCAGGCCTCCGAGGATGGGGCCTGCGACAGGTACCCAGCAGTAGCTCCATTGGCTTGAACCTTTGCCATTGATAGGCAGAAGGCTGTGTGCCAGACGAGGTCCGAAATCGCGCGCGGGGTTGATGGCATAGCCGGTGGTTCCACCCAATGCCATACCGATAACGACGATTAGCAGACCTACCGGGATAGCTCCTATAGTGCCGAGACCAATTTCGGCGCTGTTGTTCTTGTCGCCGAGGAAGAGAATGACAAGAACAAGGAGGAAAGTGCCGATAAGTTCGCTAACCATGTTGCGCCATTTGTTTTCTATGGCAGGTATCGTTGCGAATACGCCGAGTTTGGCTGATTTGTCGTCAGTGGCGTCAAAATGATCCTTATAGAAAATGTAGACAAGCGCGGCTCCTGAAATTGCTCCGAGTATCTGGGATAACACGTAGGGTGCGACGGAAGTCCACGGGAATTTTCCGGAGGCTGCCAAGGCTACGGATACAGCCGGGTTGAGATGCGCACCTGTGAAAGGACCTGCAATCCAAACTCCTACGGTGACGGCAAGACCCCAGGCGAATGTCACCACTATCCACCCGGCACCTTCGCCTTTGGATTTTTTTAGAGATACACAGGCTACGACACCGCAGCCAAGTAAAATAAGAACGAGTGTGCCGAGATACTCAAAGACACATTGCATGAAAAGTGACGGTTGCATGGCAAAGGTGATTTTAAAGTTTGTTTGAGTGGTGAGTGGCAGTGAGGGTGCGTTTTACAGCGTCGCGCCACCCGGCAAGAGTACGTGCTACAGCGGCGGAATCGCCCGAAGGGCTGAATTCCCTGTCAATCTGCCATTGCGAGCGGATTTCATCGAGGTCTTTCCAGTATCCGACAGCAAGACCGGCGAGATATGCGGCGCCCAAGGCTGTCGTTTCTGTAATTTTAGGGCGGAGTACCTGTGTACTGAGGATGTTGCTCTGGAACTGCATCAGCAGATTGTTGCGTGATGCTCCGCCGTCGACTTTCAGGTTCTTGATAGGTAATTTCGAGTCGCGCTCCATTGCCTTGACAATGTCGTAGGTCTGGAAAGCTATACCTTCGAGAGCTGCTCGGGCGATGTGTGCTGTGGTTGTGCCGCGCGATATTCCGGTTATCAGGCCGCGGGCTTCTGGATCCCAATAGGGGGCGCCAAGACCGGTGAGCGCCGGTGTGAAATATACGCCGCCTGTGTCCGGAACGGAAGATGCCAATGCCTCGACTTCCGATGAGCTTTCGATGCATTTCAGACCGTCGCGCAGCCATTGCACTACAGAACCGCCTACAAATATCGAGCCTTCGAGGGCATAATTGACTTTGCCGTTGATTTTCCATGCTATGGTGGTGAGCAGACGGTTGTCGGAGAATGTTGGCTTATCTCCCGTGTTCATAAGAAGAAAACAGCCTGTGCCGTAGGTGTTTTTGACGCAACCCGGTTCAATGCACATCTGGCCGAATAGAGCGGCCTGTTGATCGCCGGCGATACCGGCGATAGGTACCTCGTGGGCAAAGAGTGTGCTTGTGGTATGTCCGTAGATTTCACTGCTCTGTTTTACTTCGGGGAGCATGGAGCATGGAATGTCGAAGAGTTTCAGAAGCTCGTCATCCCATTCGAGGGTATTGATATTGAAAAGCATGGTACGGGCGGCGTTTGAAACATCCGTTACGTGTACTGTGCCGCGTGTCAGACGCCAAACAAGCCATGTATCGACCGTGCCGAACATCAGCTTGCCTTCTTCGGCTCGCTCTCGGGCTCCAGGCACATTGTCGAGAATCCATTTGATTTTTGTGGCGCTGAAATATGCATCGGGGATTAGGCCGGTCTTTTCTCGAATCATTGTGTCGAGGCCTCTTTCACGCAGGCTGTCGCAATAATCGGATGTGCGCCTGTCCTGCCATACTATTGCGCGGTAGACCGGTTCGCCTGTCTCCCGGTCCCACACTATGGATGTTTCTCGTTGGTTGGTTATGCCGATGGCTGCGATATTCAGCCCGTTTATGCCTATGGCTGATATTGCTTCGGCAATTACCGCCGCCTGGCTCGACCATATTTCATGAGGCTCGTGTTCAACCCAGCCCGACTGCGGGAAATACTGGGTAAATTCTTTCTGAGCAACGGAGCAGATTGCGCCGTCGTGGCTGAATATGATTGCTCTTGAGCTGCTTGTGCCTTGATCGAGCGCGAGAATGTATTTGTTCTCCATGGCGGAATAGTTTTAGTTAAAGTCAATGACAAAATTAAGCCATTTCACCAATATAAACAAATACGAGTCGGCAAGGGGATTGCCTCCTGTCGGAATATAAGTTAAAAAAGCCTTGTTTATGCTATTTTGATACGGTTATTGCCAATGCGTTCAGCCTGTGTTCCAGTTCGGTGGAACTCAAACGTGTGGCTAATTTGCCGCGATGCGCCACGGATATATTGCCTGTTTCTTCACTCACGACAATCGCCATGGCATCTGTGGCCTGGGCTATGCCGAGTGCCGAGCGGTGACGCAGACCGAGTGTGCGGGGTACGTCGCTGTCATGGCTCACGGGAAGAATGCAGCCGGCAGAGCGTATGCGGTTATGCGAAATTATCATAGCACCGTCGTGTAGAGGCGAGTTCTTGAAGAATATGTTTTCTATCAGACGGGTGTTGATGTTTGCATCAATGATGTCGCCGGAAGCGGCGTAATTGCTCAGGGATATGGATTGCTCAATGACTATTAATGCGCCGGTTTTGCTTTTCGACATGCTCATACATGCATATACTATAGGCATAACCCACGAAAGGGCGTCAGCGTCCATTCCTTCTTTGTGGTGGTGGAAGAAATTTCGAAGGAAACGCCATCGACGGTGGGAGCCGAGTTCAACGAGGAAACGTTTGATCGGCTCCTGAAACAATATAACCAGAATTATAAGGCCTATGGCCATGAATTTATCGAGGATCGTGCCGATAAGGCGCATCTCGAAGATTTCCGATGCCAATGCCCATACTACAATGAATGACAGTACTCCGTAAAAAATGTTGATGGTTCCCGACTCTTTCATCAGCCTGTAGATATAGAACAGGAGGACGGCAAAAAGAATTATGTCGACTGCATCTTTTACTCCGAAGCTGAACATTTTGCGGCGTTTTGTAATTCGTTTATAATTGCGATGGATTGAGCGGCTTCCGCCGGATCGTGTACCCGGAGGATGGAGGCGCCGCGTTCAAGGGCGAGTGCGCCTACAACGGCGGTAGCGGCACCTGCGGATTCGGCGTCGATGCCGAGCAGGCGTGTAAGCATTGACTTGCGCGACATGCCGGCAAGCACAGGACGGCCGAGAATAGCGAAGCGTTCGAGGTGCGCAAGCATGCGGTAATTCTGTTCGAGGGTCTTGGCGAACCCGAAGCCGGGGTCTACTATCACATCGGCTACACCGGATTCCTCAAGTATGCCGAGTTTGCGGCTAAGGTCTTCTATGACGTCTGCGACCACATCTTTGTAGTCAGTCAGTGTCTGCATCGTGGCGGGGGTGCCGCGCATGTGCATAAGTATATATGGAACTGAAAGGTCGGCTACGGTGTCGAACATTCGGGCGTCGAGAGTTCCGCCACCGATGTCGTTTACGATGTCGGCACCGGCTTCAATAGCCTTTCGGGCCACAGACGACCTGAAAGTGTCGACGGAGAGAGGAATGTCGTAGCCCACAGCTTCGCGGATAGCCTGAATGCCGTCGATGAGACGTTTTTCCTCGATATTCTCCGGTACAATGTCTGCTCCGGGGCGTGACGAGTACGCGCCCAGGTCGAGCATGTCGGCGCCCAGGTCGAGCATGGCTTTCGCTTTATCTCCAAGGGCGGCAACCGCAGTTCGTGATGGCGCATAGAAAGAGTCGGGGGTTACGTTCAGAATCGCCATGACAGCGGGACGGTTGAATGTAAGTAACCGTCCGCGTATATTGAGGCTGAAAGGCTTGAAAGGTGTCATGGCGTTCGAAAGGAATATCAGCGGTTGGCTCGCTTGCGTTCTGTTTCGTCAAGAATAATCTTGCGCAGACGGATGTGGTGAGGGGTTACCTCGACATATTCGTCCTCCTTGATATATTCGAGAGCCTCTTCGAGACTGAATACTACCGGCGGTACGATACGGGCTTTGTCGTCGGCGCCGGAAGCTCGCATGTTGGTGAGCTTCTTGCTTTTTGTTACATTGACAGGAATGTCATTGTCCTTTGCGTTTTCACCTACAACTTGTCCGGCATAGATTTCTTCCTGTGGGAAGATGAAGAAGCGGCCGCGGTCCTGAAGCTTGTCGATGGCGTAAGCATATGCGGTGCCGCTCTCTATGGCGATGAGCGAGCCATTCGTACGGCGTTCGATGTCGCCCTTCCACGGCTGGTAGTCGAGGAAACGGTGGGCCATGATGGCTTCGCCGGCGGATGCTGTCAGAACGTTGCTGCGCAAACCGATGATGCCTCGCGAGGGAATCTGGAATTCAAGCTGCACGCGGTCGTTCTTGGTGTTCATGGCAATGAGATCGCCTTTGCGTCGCGTAACCATGTCGATCATCTTGGAAGCGTATTCCTCGGGAACGCTTATCGATAATTGTTCTACAGGCTCGCATTTCACGCCGTCGATTTCCTTGATTATAACCTGAGGCTGTCCTACCTGAAGTTCATAGCCTTCGCGGCGCATTGTCTCGATGAGTACGGAGAGATGGAGGACGCCGCGGCCGAATACGCGCCATACGTCTTCCTTGCTGCCTTTCTCGATGCGGAGAGCGAGGTTGCGGTCAAGTTCTGCGGTGAGACGATCGCCGATATGACGTGAGGTTACGTATTTGCCGTCACGTCCGAAGAAAGGACTGTCATTGATTGTGAAAGTCATTGACATTGTGGGTTCGTCGATGGCGATGCGGGGCAGTGGGTCTGGATTGTCATAGAGAGTCACGGTGTCGCCTATTTCGAAACCGTCGAGGCCGACTATAGCGCAGATGTCGCCGTTCTCTACCTCGCTGACTTTTTTGCGAGCCATGCCTTCGAATGTGTGAAGCTCCTTGATTTTTTGGCGGGACACCGTTCCGTCTTTGCGGCATAGGCCTATTTCCTGGCCTTCTTTCAGAGAGCCGCGGTGTACGCGGCCGATAGCTATGCGGCCTACATATTTTGAGAAATCAAGCGATGTGATAAGCATCTGGCTTTCGCCGGGGTTTTCGGCCGGTTCCGGAATATATTCGATAATCGCGTCGAGAAGCGGGAGTATGTTGTCGGTCGGGGTACGGAAATCGGTGCTCATCCAGCCCTGTTTCGCAGAGCCGTATAGGGTGGGGAAATCGAGCTGGTCTTCTGTGGCGTCGAGGTTACACATCAGGTCGAATACCATTTCCTGCACCTCTTCGGGACGACAGTTGGGCTTGTCTACTTTGTTGATTACGACAACGGGTTTGAGTCCTATTTCTATAGCCTTCTGGAGTACGAAACGTGTCTGAGGCATAGGGCCTTCGAAAGCGTCTACAAGAAGCAGGCAGCCGTCTGCCATATTAAGTACACGCTCCACCTCGCCGCCGAAATCGGCGTGTCCCGGGGTGTCGATAATGTTTATCTTATAGTCTTTGTAGTTGATGGATACGTTTTTGGAGAGAATTGTAATGCCTCTTTCGCGTTCGAGGTCGTTGTTGTCAAGAATCAGCTCGCCGGTATTCTGATTCTCACGAAAGAGATGTCCGGCAAGAAGCATTTTGTCCACCAAAGTCGTCTTTCCGTGGTCGACGTGCGCGATGATGGCGATGTTGCGTATTTTCTGCATACTCTATTGGATTGTTTCAGTCTGCAAAATTACTCAAAATTACTCAAAAGTCGCGCACATATAAGAAAAATTTCAAAAAAGACTTTCCGGTTGCTTCAATAGGGTGGCAAAGAGGAAAAAATTGCTTAAATTTGCGCAACGAAATTATATGATTATGACAACCAGAGAAGAACTTATCGACCGACTTATAGACCTTGCTTTCGCTGAAGATATCGGTGACGGCGATCATACCACCCTAAGCACCATTCCTGCGACGGAGATGGGGCGTCAGCGTCTTATTGTAAAGGAAGAAGGCATCCTTGCGGGTGTTGACATTGCCCGAAGAGTTTTCGAAAAATTCGACCCGTCACTTAGGATGGAGGTGTTTATCGAGGATGGCGCACATGTGAAGCCCGGAGATACGGCCTTTATTGTGGAAGGTTCTGTGCGTTCGTTGCTCCAGACCGAACGTACGATGCTGAATATCATGCAGCGTATGAGTGGCATCGCCACTATGACTGCAAAATATCAGAGTCGCCTCGAGGGGTTTAACTGCAAGGTTCTTGATACCCGCAAGACAACTCCGGGGATGCGAATTCTCGAAAAGGATGCGGTGAAGATTGGCGGAGGTTCCAATCACCGTATAGGTCTTTTCGATATGATTCTTATAAAGGACAATCATGTGGACTTTGCCGGTGGCATCGATAAGGCTGTTGCGGCAGCCAAAAACTATTGCAACGAGAATGGCAAGAATCTGAAAATAGAACTTGAGGTCCGCAATACTGAAGAAATCCGTCAGGCTCTCGCAGCCGGTGTCGATCGCATAATGCTTGACAATTTCACACCTGAACGCACAAAAGAAGCTGTAGAACTTATCCGTTCGGAGAATCCGGCCGTGGAGATTGAATCAAGCGGTGGAATCACTCTTGACACTCTCCGTGCTTATGGAGAGGCCGGCGTGGATTTTATTTCTGTCGGCGCTCTCACACATTCAGTCAAAGGTCTTGACATGAGTTTCAAGGCTTGCTGATATTAATCTAAAATAATATTATTATGAATATATATGCCGCAATGCGACGCGCATTCCTGCTTCTTGTAGCATTTTCACTGGCAGCAGGGGTATATGCCAAGAGTCCGAAATATTATCTTTCGGTAGGGGATCTTCCGGATGGCAGTAAGGTTATTCCGGCGCCACCGGCCGACGGTACAGCACGCAAAGATTACGATGAGGCCCAGTATCAGTGGGGCAAGTCGATACGAGAGACTCCACGCGGTCATATGGCAGTTGCAGACGCCGAGCTTGGTGAAGGATGGTTCTGTCAGGTTTTCAGCGAACCTTTTGGCTATGAGATATCAAAAGATACGACGCCCGAACTTTACAAACTGCTTAAAGCGGTGGAACTTGATGCCGGTTCGTATTCCGTACGTAAGGCAAAGCAGCATTTTAAACGCACACGTCCTTTCATGGATCATGGGGAACCTACATCAACACCACACCAGGAAGAGGGTATGCGGACAAACTATTCTTATCCGTCGGGGCATACGGCTCGAGGATGGGCACTCGCCCTTGTCCTTGCCGAGTTGAATCCGGATCGGCAGGAAGAGATTCTGAACCGCGGATTCGAATACGGCCAGTCGCGTGTAATTGTAGGCGCCCATTGGCAAAGTGATGTCGATATGGCGCGGGTTATGAGTTCGGCAGGTGTTGCCCGACTGCATGCCGACAGACGCTTTGGCGAGCAACTTTTAAAAGCAAAGACAGAGTTGGATGCACTTAAGGGTGTATGTCCGGAATGTTGTGGATGTTGCCGTTGAGAATTCTGCATACTGATATTGTACAGCTCCTGACACTTGCGGTTCAGGAGCTTTTTTTGCCCAAAAACTAAAAATAATGTTAAAATATAGTACTATGTATTGCAAGGTACTGTAGGGTTTGCTAATTTTGCTGCGTAAAAACAAGGCTAACCCTCCAAAATCTACAATCAACAAAAGAACATCAAACATGAACATCGACAATCTAAAGTCGCAAATGCGCAAGGGGATGCTGGAGTACTGCGTGCTGCTATTGCTGAGAAACGGCGATGCGTATGCTTCGGAAATCATCGCAAAGATGAAAGAAGCCCACCTTATAGTGGTGGAGGGGACTCTTTATCCTTTGCTTACGCGACTCAAAAACGACGGCCTGTTGGCTTATCGTTGGGAAGAGTCCGTATCCGGGCCTCCACGAAAGTATTACTCGCTTACCCCGACCGGAATGATGGCTCTCGGCCAGCTTCAGGAATCGTGGGTGGAAATTAACCACACCATCAACCATCTGAATAAAAACAACGACAACCAACAATCTGAAAATGAAACGAACATACCCAACTAATATAGACGGCCGCATATTTTATATAGACGAAGATGCCTATGCTCTTCTGCGCAGCTACCTCGACCAGCTCCATCAGACATTCAAAGGTTGTGAAGGTAACGAGATTGTATCCGATATAGAGAGCCGTATCCGCGAGCTTTTTGACGAACGGATGAATGCCGGTGCCGATGTGATAACCATTACGGATGTAAATAATGTTATCGAGACGATGGGACGTCCGGAAGATCTTGAAGGAAACGACGAAAATGCGGATGATAACGGAGCTGAAGCGTCACAGAGTCACCGTCCTCCTTTCTTCTCCATAAATCTTCCTGCGCATAAGCGTCTATATCGCAATATGAAGAATAAGGTTTTCGGCGGTGTGATCGGAGGGTTGGCCGTTTATCTGGGATGGCAACCCAACATCATGCGCCTTGTTACCATAATAGTCACAATCATGCTGGCGCCCCTTGTCACATTCTGGCTATTTCCTTGTATATATATGATTGCCTGGATGGTGATACCTGCGGCTGTCACTCCGGCGCAGATTCTTGAAATGAACGGCACGCCGCGCAATGTAGATACTCTCGGCCAAGCCGTTATAGCTTCACAGGCGGCACCTCCTCCATATACCGAGGACAACGCGAGTTTTCTGAGCACATTCTTTTCGATAGTTGGAAAGACGATAATGGCAGTATTCGGTATTCTTGCCATATTTGTATGTCTGATAAGTCTTGCCGCTCTTGTGGCTGTTGTTGCCGGAGTGCTCGCCAAGGCATTTTACCTTGACAGTACCATTCTTGACAATCTAAAGATGGGACATCTGGCTATCTCCAATATATATGCGATTATCAGTGGGTTGCTTCTGAGCTCGCTTGTTACAGGAGCCATCGGATATGGCGCGTCATCGGTGCTTTTCCACATGAAGAGCTTTTCAAAGTCTGCAATAATAACAATCGTAATAGTAGGTCTGGTGTTGTTCGTCGTTACGGCAGTGTTCGGGATTCTCGCTTTCGCTGCATGATATAAGGTTTGCATGAATCTCTCCTTTGACAGTTTTTGACAACATCCATAATTTTGCAGAACGGGGCAGTTCATATCTGCTCCGTTTTTCTTTAATCGGGAATAAAATATTACCTTTGCATTATGATACGTTTACGGATATTATTGGCTTCAGTCGCATTTATAGCCGTGTTCACATCGGCTGCGCGCGACAGCATTCGTGTCGATTATAGAGCTGAACTTATTGGTAACGGCTCAACCGGTAATTTTGCACCATACATGATTGGTTCGTGGAACTCGGGACGCATCATAGGTGCTTCCGGTATATGGCAGGACGGAATGGTTTGCAAAGAGATGACTCTTGACCGGCGTTTCAACTGGGGCGCCGGAATAGAATATATCGCCGGTTATGGAACCGGTGCTGATTATGAGCATTATTCCGACGGCAGATGGGGATCTGAATATATCCGCCAAAGTTCTGTGAGACTGATACAGCTGTGGGGAGAAATTAAATACCGCGGAGTATTCCTTCAGGCTGGAGCCAAAGTGCGTGAATCGAAAATCGTGGATGACGAATATTCTATGGGCGACCTTGTCCGCAGTACCAATGCGCGTCCGATACCGGGAATCTCAGCCGGATTCGTGGACTTTCAGGATATTCCATTTACAAAAGGTTGGGTGCAGATAAACGGTGAGCTGATGTACGGAAAGTTTTTTGATTCCGCTTTGGCAAGCGGCCTGATGAATCATTATAATGATATATTGCCGCAGAATTTATATTATCATTATAAGTATTGTTATTTTCGTACGAAGCCGTCAATGCCATTCAGTGTCACTGTAGGTGTTCAGGAGGCATGTCTGTTTGGCGGCTCTACCGAGTTTTTTTTCAAGGGAGGAAAGACTGCTACCGATTATCGCGGTTTTAAATTATCCTACCTTTGGAATGCTTTTTTTGCCGAATATAACAATGGAGAAGGAAACGCTATTGGTAGTTCTTTGGGGTCCTGGGACTTGCGTGCCCGCTACCGATTCCGTAACGGTTATGAGCTGTCGGGGTATTTTCAGTGGTTCTGGGAGGATGGCTCTGGTCTCTCCAAAAGGAATGGATGGGATGGCCTTTGGGGCGTGCAGTTGAAATTTCCGAAGGCGGCGCCTGTCGACAATATCGTTGTTGAATATCTCGATTTCACAAATCAGGCAGGTCCGGCGCATCACTGGCCTACGGATTGGCCCGGTACAAATCTGGATGTGAAAGTCGGAGGTGCGGATAACTATTACAACAACGACAGATATGGCCCATATGCGTATTACGGTATGGCTATAGGAACGCCCTTTGTGAAATCGCCGATTTATAATCTTGATGGATATTACAGTTTCGCGAACTGTCGTACGAGAGGTTTTCATGCAGCGTTTGGCGGTACGGTTCTTCCCAATCTCAGCTACCGCTTCAAATTCAGCAGTCAGATTGCCTGGCGCGACGGCCGCACTCCCTCCGCTCATGCATATGAAGATTATTCGGCAGGTTTGCATGTGGACTGGCAGCCGATGCCGGTTAAGGTAGGAGGCCTTTCATTGGGACTTGATGCGGCTTTCGACCTTGGAAAGCTACGTGGTGATAATTTTGGCGCGATGCTGGCGGTAAGATATGAAGGGTCACTTAATTTCAAAAGATGAAGACAGGAAAATTTAATATCATAATTTTGATACTTGCATTGACAGCAACCGCATGTACGCAGAATCACGGCCATATAGGACGTCTGTTCGGATCCTGGTATCTTTACGAGATGACGTGCGACGGCGAGGCTGTCGATATATCCACGTATGGTGATGCTTTCTGGAGTTTTCAGAGTAATCTGATAATGATTACTATAGAGGAAGATTATCATTCAGTCTACAAGACCTATGGCACATGGATTGAGAATGATGACAATCTGATACTTGATTTCAGCTATACATATGAGAATGGCGACATGCAAAGCGCCTATGACCCGCCTGAATGGATGGGTTTGCCTAAAGAGGCGGATATTATGCTTAAATATATCGAAAAAACTAATAAAAGCATGGTTCTGCGTTATGTGGACAATGAAGGCAAGGTATTTGGCTATTTTTTGAGAAAGACATATTGATATGACACAGGATATAAGAAAAGTACTCGTTACCGGTGCCGACGGTTTCATCGGTTCCCATCTTACGGAAGCGTTGCTCGACAAAGGCTATCATGTCAGAGCTCTCTCGCAGTATAACTCTTTCAACAACTGGGGCTGGCTCGAGGATATAACAGAAAACGAACGGCTGGAGGTGGTTTGTGGCGATGTCCGCGATCCCAATCTTTGCCGCAGAATCTGCGATGGTATCGATACGGTATATCATCTTGCGGCTTTGATCGCCATTCCCTACAGCTATGTCGCGCCAGACAGTTATGTCGATACAAATATAAAAGGAACACTCAACATGTGTCAGGCTGTGCGCGATGCAGGATGTCGCCGTATTGTCGTTACTTCGACAAGTGAGGTTTATGGCACCGCCAGGTATGTGCCTATCGATGAGAAGCATCCTCGACAGCCCCAATCGCCATATTCGGCAACAAAGATTGGAGCCGATGCAATCGCACAGAGTTTTTATAACGCCTTCGGACTACCGGTGGTGACGGCCAGGCCATTCAATGCCTATGGTCCGCGCCAGAGCGCACGCGCGATTATTCCTACTATTATCACTCAGATTGCATCCGGCAAGCATAAAATAACGCTTGGAGATCTCTCCCCGACGCGCGATTTCAATTTTGTGGCTGATCTGGCGGCCGGTTTTATCGCTCTCGGCGAGACGGCCGGAATAGAGGGGCTTGATATAAACATTGCCACGGGGACAGAAGTGAGCATGGCTGATACACTTGAGACAATAGCACGTCTTATGGAAGCTGATATAGAGAGTGTTGTAGACCCGGACCGTCTGCGTCCCGCCAAGAGCGAGGTTAACCGTCTCTGTGGCGACAATACTCTGATCACAAGTCTAACAGAATGGCGGCCGCGTTATTCATTCGAGGAAGGTCTCCGCAAGACAATCGATTGGTTCTGTAAGCCCGAGAATCTTGCCAAATATAAACCTGATATTTACAACCGATGATAAGCTGTAAGACTCCAGGGCGTCTGTCATTTCTTTTTCTCGGGGGGGCCAAACGCGTCGCTATGGCGAGAATGGTGAGAAAGGCTTGCGCCGAGCGTGGTTTTGAATGTGACATCACCGGTTACGAGCTTGATGCCCATTCTGCCCTTGCCTGCGAGGCAGAGATACGCGAGGGTCTCCGTTGGGGCGATACCGGTGTTTTCGACGACATCGACAGGGTGGTTGATGAAAGAAAAGTAGATATAATATTGCCTTTTGTCGATGGTGCAGTCGGGGTGGCTTCGGAATATGTCAATCGTTATGGCTCCGGGCTGGTATTCTGTCCGGTAAGTGAGCGCGCTCTTGTGGAGAGGATGTTCGACAAGATAGCTGCCGCTGAGTTTTTCGAACGCCTTGGCCTTCCCGTCCCGGTTACATACAAGCCCGGAGCGCCATGTGGAAAGTTGATTGCCAAACCACGGTTTGGTTCCGCGTCTAAAGGTATAGTCAACATCGACAGTCTCGGGAAACTCTACGAGATAAATAAAGGAAAGTATCTGATTCAGGAGCGTATCGACAATCGCGAGGAAATAACAGTGGACTGCTATGTAGGTGTCGGAAACGGTTTTATTGCCGCTGTCAGTCCGCGTCTGCGATGCGAGGTGTCCGGCGGTGAGGTCGTGAGAACGGAGACTGTCGATGACTCTGAAGCTATTGCTCTCGTTCGTCGTGTGCTTGAAGCGACGGGGCTGCGGGGCGCTGTTACCGTGCAGCTTCTGCGCGACCTTGATAGCGGACGCCTGCTTGTTATGGAAATCAATCCGCGCCTTGGCGGTGGTGCTGTGGCATCGGTGCATGCGTCTGTGGATTTACCCGGGCTTATCATAGATGACGCTCTCGGCCGGGAGCTCTCGGAGTGCGTGCCTGTTCCGGGTGTTGAGACTGTGCGCTATCTTGAAGATGTTGTCTTTTATCCTGAAAAATGATGAAACATAAAGTAATGATAATAGCGGAGGCCGGGGTAAACCATAACGGTTCTCTTGAGATGGCGCGCCGCATGGTTTATGCCGCCAAAGAAGCCGGTGCCGATTATGTAAAATTCCAGACTGCCGTTCCCGAACTTGTTATATCCGCTTTTGCCCCGAAAGCGGAATATCAGAAGGAAACCACCGGTGCAGACGAAAGTCAGCTCGAAATGTGCAAGGCTATCCATCTGCCGCTTTCCGATTATGCGGGGCTGAAGCGCCTTTGCGATGAGGTAGGCATAGGTTTCATGAGTACTCCGTTCGACCTTGTTTCTATCGATTGTCTTGCCAATCTTGATATGGATTATTGGAAGATTCCTTCGGGCGAGATTACAAATCTTCCGTATCTGCGCAAAATCGGACGCCTCGGTTCGCGTGTCATTATGTCGACCGGCATGTCGACGCTCGGGGAGGTGGCGACAGCTGTTGAAATACTTGAGAAAGCCGGTACGCCACGTAGATCAATATGGTTGTTGCATTGTACTACCCAATACCCGGCTCCTTATGAATCCGTCAATCTTCGTGCGATGGATGCTCTTGCTACTCTCGGATGTGCCGGAGTTGGGTATAGCGATCATACAGTAGGCTCAGAGGTTTCTGTTGCCGCAGTAGCGAGAGGTGCGGTGATAGTTGAGAAACATTTTACACTCGACAAGAATCTTCCGGGTCCCGATCATAAAGCATCCCTTGAACCGGATGAATTAAAGGAGCTTGTTATCAGAATCCGCCATATAGAGGCCGCTCTCGGCGATGGCGTCAAACATGTGGCTGCTGCTGAAGAATGCAATGTCGCTGTAGCTCGTAAAAGCATAGTTGCCGCGACGGCCATAGCCAAGGGCGAATTTTTTACGGATGGGAATATCACCGTCAAGCGTCCGGGCGGAGGCATATCGCCTATGCGGTGGGATGAGATTATCGGTATGCGGGCATCAAGAAATTTCCTCCCTGACGAACTTATTGAAATATAATCAAAGACCCTGCTTGTCAAGAAGCTCCCGCAGCATAGGGTACATGTTTTCAGCGAATATTTTGAAACCCATGTCGGTGAAATGATATTCATCGACAGTTGTCTCGGTCTGACCGTCAAGGATACCCTCGCTTCTGAAAATATACAGGTTATCATCGCCTTCGTCTTTCAGATACTGGTATATCGCGTCGAGATGTTCGTTTTGCTCTGTAAGATACTTTAAACTTTCGTTTTTGAATCGTGACAGTGTGAACATCGGTGTTTCCACAAGTATTATCGGAGTGGCCGGATGCTTCTGTCGTATAATCCGGATAAAATTAATCATCTTGTCGTCGATCTCCTGTACATTTACGTTCGGTAATGCGTCGATTACTATAACGGAAGCGTCGTTGTCGGCTATTATCTGTGCCACCTCGTAGTCAAGACGGCCGTTGCCGCTAAACCCAAGGTTGACAATCTCGCGCTGAAGCATTCGTTCGAGGATATTGGTATGCGCCATTCCGGGGCGTGTGGCGCATCCTCCCTGTAGAATGCTTGTGCCGTACATTATGACAGGTTTTCCTTTGCGCGGCAGGTCTATAGCCGGCGGCAGGACGGCATATTCCGAATCAGTGCCTATATAGAGGCTGTCAACGCCGTCATAGAGCGGCAGGTACAGCATATATTCGCGCATCCGTGGCTCCATGCCGCTCATCACGGTGGTCTCACTGTTTTTATTGTAGAAATCCGGGCGGCAGCTGTTCATATAAGTCCAGTTGTTATCGTCATCAAGAACATAAACGTCAAGACCGCGGATACCTGTTGCCGTCATGTGGTTCATGTTGTTGAGGAAGCGGGCGTGCCAGCGTGCTTTTACCGATGGAGAAGCTGTGCGGAAGCGTATTGCCATACCGGCAGAGTTCTGTCCGAGGTTCCATAAATCCGGACGGATTTTACCTTGAAGTGAATCGGGAAGGCGTGTATATCTCGTTTCAGCATCGGGTACCAGTGTGCCGTATGTCGGCATTTCGGCGAGGCTGTGATATGTTGTTTTGGTTTCAGCGTTTGCAAATAGTCCGCAGGAGAACAGGAACACGGTTGACAATAACAGGGGTACGGATAGTTTCATGATATATGGTGTATATGGATTGGCAGATACTCTTTTAATCAGTCGGCGATTTCCGGAGTCGAGCTTGAGCCGGAGACGGTTTCCTTTTGCGCATTGCCGAATACGCGGTCGACAATCTGTGCGATAGCGCCGTCGCCGGTAATGTTGCAGGCAGTGCCGAAGCTATCCATTGCTATGTAGAGCGCGATCATTAGGGCGTTGTCAGCTTCCGTGAATCCGAGTATGCTTGAGAGGATTCCCAAAGATGCCATTATGGCGCCCCCCGGGACTCCAGGAGCCGCAACAATGGTGATGCCGAGCATGGCGACGAATGCTGCGAATGTCATGGGATCGACGGGCATGCCGTTGACAAGCATAAGAGCGACGGCGCAGGCTACAATTTTCAGTGTCGAGCCGGACATGTGGATAGTGGCGCACAAGGGTATGACAAAGCCGGCTATGTCTCGGTTCACTCCCATGCGTATTGTCCGTTCGAGAGTTACGGGAATTGTTGCCGCGGATGACTGGGTTCCAAGAGCTGTGGCGTAGGCAGGAAGCATCGTACGGAGTGCCTTGAATGGGTTGTAGCCGGAAAATATCGATGCAATCAGATATTGGAGCAGAAGCACACCGATGTGTAGTACGAAGATAACAGCGATAATTGTCAGGAATGTTGACAGAACCGGTCCAACAGTACCTTCTACTGTTATAGAAAGAAATATTCCGAAGATATATAATGGCAGGAGTGGTATTATGGCCCTGTTGATTACATATTTTATAAGGTTACAGAAATCGCCGAGGATTCCTTTTAGCCTTGATGTCATGTCCGGTAGCATGGCACATCCGAATCCGAGGACAAAAGCAAGCACGAGTGCCGATGTGACAGTCATAAGAGGTGGCATGTCTATTGTGAAGAACGGCTCAGGTGCTCCGGACGCTGTCTCGAGGCGTGGCAGGCTTATGTCGCCGAGCAGAGAAGGAAATATGGCTTCTGAGGTGTAGAATGAAAGCATTCCCGAGCAGAAAGTCATAAGATAGGCGATTCCCACAGTGGTAATGAGCATGGAACCTGCGCGTTTGCCTATGTCGGCTATTGCCGGTGCGACAAAGGCCACTATGAGAAGGGGAATCGTGAAATTCAGGAAGGCGCTGAAAATCGAATTGAAAGTAGCGAAAGCACGGCATAATGCCGTGGGAAAGAAAAATCCGCATCCTATGCCAAGGGCTATAGCGATTATTATGCGGCCAAGGAGGCCGGGTTTGTGTTTAGTCTTCATCGTCTTCCGGTCTGTCTGGTGGAACGAGACGGGCGGAAGCCTCCCAAAGCGCGTAAATCGGAATGAAAACAAGCATCAGTGTGAAGGGATCGCCTGTCGGTGTTATAATGGCGGCTACTACCAGAAGCACCACAATGGCGTGGCGACGGTAGTTTTTGAAGAATGAGCGTGTAAGAAGACCCATTTTGCCCAGAAGCCACGCCAGCAATGGCAATTCAAAGACGGCGCCCATCATGAGCAGAAGGGTAAAGAAATTATCCATATAAGAGTCGAGCGATACAATAGGACGGATGTGCGTGCTGAGAGTATATGTCGACAGAAAGCGGACAGCGAGCGGAAAAACAAGGAAATAGCCGACGGCGACACCGAGATAAAACATGATGTTGCCGAAGAAGAAAGCGCGGCGTATTCCTTTGCGTTCATTAGGATATAGAGCGGGAGATACGAATCCCCACAACAGATAAAGGATTACGGGGAATCCGATGATAAGAGCAGTCCAGCACGAGGCTGAGAAATGGATGAAAAGCTGTGATGCAAGCTCGATACTGACAACATCGACATCGAAGTCTCCCGGGGTGACGCTACCGGTTAAGGTACTGATTTTGTCGAAAAGGCGGTAAATAGGAAACGAGTTGTTGCATGGTGCCATGATTACGTTATCGAAAATCCATGGCATGGCGGCGAAACTGCACGCCGCAAGGATTCCCGAAAACAGCAGTACGCGAATCAAGACGGAGCGCAGAGCGTCCAGATGATCCCAGAAAGTTGCTGATTCCGACGAGGCTTTATCCATCGCGGTTTGTTATCAGTTCTTTTCCCCGGTTTCGGTAGATTTGTCGTCCTCTTCGAGGGGCTTTTCCATTTCGCGTTTGGCGTCCTGCATTCCTTTTCGGAAAGAGTGGACACCTTTGCCAAGGCCGCGCATCAGTTCGGGAATCTTCTTGCCTCCGAATAAAAGAAGGATGGCCAGAAAGATTATAATCCATTCCCAACCGCGCAGGTTACCGAGGAAGACGGGTAATATGTATGTTGTAAGTGTCATGCTTGAAAGTGTGTAATGATTATTCCGAGTGTAAAGTTAATAATAATTCGACAAAAAGCACTATCTTTGCATCGTTTTTAAGACATTTTTATTATAACGATATGAAAGCATACGTTTTTCCCGGACAGGGCGCTCAGTTTGTCGGTATGGGTAAAGACCTCTACGACAATAATGAGAAAGCCCGAGAGCTTTTTGAAAAAGCCAACGATATTCTGGGTTTCCGCATTACAGACCTTATGTTCAACGGCACCGATGAAGATCTCCGCCAGACAGCCGTTACACAGCCTGCAATTTTCCTTCACTCCGTGCTTCTCGCCACATGTCTCGGTGACGAATTCAAGCCCGATATGGTTGCCGGTCACTCACTCGGCGAGTTTTCCGCTCTTGTTGCCGCCGGCGCACTGAAATTCGAGGACGGTCTCCGTCTTGTCGCGGCCCGTGCCAATGCCATGCAGAAGGCTTGTGAACTTACAGAATCAACAATGGCTGCTGTCATCGCGCTTCCCGACGAAAAAGTTGAAGAAATATGTGCCGGCATTGATGGTGTTGTTGTCTGTGCGAATTATAATTGTCCCGGCCAGCTCGTGATTTCCGGCGAGGTTGCTGCTATCGATGCCGCCTGCGAGGCTCTCAAGGCAGCCGGTGCCAAACGAGCTCTCAAACTTAAGGTCGGCGGTGCATTCCATTCCCCGTGCATGGAACCTGCGCGTGCCGAACTTGCAAAAGCTATAGAGCAGACTGAGGTACATGTTCCCGTATGTCCGGTTTATCAGAATGTGGACGCGCTTCCTCACACCGATCCGGTGGAAATCAAAGCAAACCTTGTGGCTCAGCTTACGGCACCCGTGCGCTGGACTCAGACCGTACGCAATATGATTGCTGATGGTGCCACCGAATTTGTCGAACTCGGTCCGGGCAAAGTACTTCAGGGTCTTGTAAGTAAAATCGATTCCTCTGTAGCAGTCTCCGGCATGCAGTAATTGCCGCTTGCATACAAAAAACAGGCGCGTCAGGATAATCCCTGTCGCGCCTGTTTTTCTATGTAATATAACGTATTAAGGGTTTATGCTTTTGCCTGGAGGGGAGAGGGCACGTTGTAGACGCGTGTTGCCAGTTCCTGGTCGAGCATATAGAGTGCAAGACCGTTGTCGCCGATAAGTTTGAGGCGGTCGATAAGAGCCTGTGCGGTTTCTTCCTCTTCCACCTGTTCTGCTACGAACCAGTCGAGCTTGCCGCGGGTAGCATAATCGTGTTCAGCCTCTGCGAGAGCGTAAAGCGAGTTAATCATCGCTGTTACTTTTTCTTCATGTTCGAGTGTGTGCATGTAGGCAGCGAGAGGCGATTCCCATGTTGTGGGAACGGCGTCGATTGCCTTGAGTTCCACGCGGCCACCACGGCTGAGCAAATAGTTGATGAAGATTTCGGCGTGTGCCTGTTCTTCCTTGAACTGGATGCGGAACCAGTTTGCTATTCCGGCATGGCCTTCGCTTTCGAAATGCATGCCCATGGAGAGATAAAGATATGCCGACCAGAGTTCGGCATTAATCTGCGCGTTGATAGCGTCTTGAATTTTTGGACTAATCATAATGATTAAAATATAGGATTTATGTTGTTATTATTGCTTCCGGGGCGTTCTGGCATGGCCATGGGAGCTTGGAACTATTTTTTTATTATCGCATACATAGGAGTGCGGTGATCGCAGGAGCGCTGCTTCAGCAGTTTTGTATCAAATCCGTTGGGAATATCGAGCGTTTCAGGCCGTACGTCTGTCAGAATAATTGTTCCTTTTGGATATTCTGTCAGTTCTCCGAAGGATTTGATTGGTTTCACCTTGTTGTCGAGATAGAAATTGGCGGTATATGGTCTGAACTTTTCGGTACATAGCACGGCAGGTGCTTTCATCAGTTCAGGAACCACGTTAGTATCGCTTTTTGGATTCAATACTGCCGGCATTATGGCAGATGCATAGGCCAGGTATAGTCCCCATATGATGAGTAGGAGGTGGCCTACCGGGCTGTGTCGGTTTATGAACCATGCTAATCCGAATATCACCGGAAATGCCAGCATGATATACTGCCACCATTCCAAAGTATCCATAGGCAGAAATTTCATCGGATAGAATTGCATCGCTACAGCTGATGCTGGTGCGAGAATGGCGATAGTTGCCATCATCCATGTGAAGAAACGTGTTGTTTTTGCGGAAGAGTCATCACAAAGGAGCGCGGTGATGCCATAACATAGGAAAGGATATGCAGGCAGAAGGTAGACGCTACGTTTACTCGAGGGAATGCAATAAAAAATTATGACTGTCGCCGCAACAGTAAGTGCAAGCTTTCCTGCGGGTGTCAGACGGATGTCTTTCAAGCGTCTTGCCGATGGCAATGCGGCGATAAGCAGCACCGTCCAGGGTAGCAGACCGAGAATTATGGTGACAAAATTGTACCAGAAAGGATTGACATGACTCTCGTACGACATGTTCCCCGTCAGACGGCCGATGTTTTCTTCCATCATAAGGTCGAGGAATCCATCGCCGCCACGAAGGTATGCCGCATAGTACCAGAGCGCGGGTATAACCATTGAAGCAACGGCGATGCCAAGCATGCGGAAGAACGTGGGGAAAAAACGGCGTCCGCGCAAAAGACCGTAGATACCCATGGCGAGACACGGCAGAAGGCTCCCGACAGGACCCTTGGTAAGTGTGGCGCAGCTTAGAAGGATTATCACAGCTGCATATCGCATTGGGCGCCATTTCCCATCGTGCTCCATCAAGTTATAGAGCATGTATACAGCACCTGTCATGCAGGCCATAAGTATCATATCGAGACGGCATGCGACGGAGGCTCGGAATACTTCAATGCAAGTAAGCAGGACGAGTGAGAATATCATTCCGAACCGTGTGCCGCGTACGCTACGAGCCCAATAGAAACTGCCCATAATCATTGCGAGTGCGGCGAGAGCCGACGGCAGGCGGCTAAGGAATTCGTTTACCTCACCGCCGTTGAAAATTATGGCGAGAACGGCTATTATCCATGCCATGAAAGGCGGTTTGTATGGAATGTCGGTGCCGAAATTATGGGGCAGGATCCAGTCGCCCTGCTGAATCATGGAAACCGCTACGATAGCCTCTCTGGGTTCGCCTTTGCTATTGAACAATGTTTCGCCAAGCCAGGGAATGAGCAGGACTGATGCCATCAGGAATATAATCAGTCCTGCCCCGGGGAGATAAGCGTCGTGTCGGGAGTCCATGGTCTATTTTAGATTTATTTTTATTGAGCCTTGTGGAGTGGTTACAATGTAGAAACCTGCGGGTAGTTCCATTTCGGCATGTCCGTCAGTTCCGGCTTGCGTTTTGGCTGCTACAGCTCCGCTTAGAGTGTATACGGTAACGATGTCGCCGGGTGTTCCGCTGTACAGTACGGTGCGACCGTTGGCTGATATGGTTTTTGTTGATGCTATGGCATCGTTGATACCGTTTGTTTCCAGGCGGACAAAGACTTGGTTGGACGGGCGCGACCGGCGTCCTTCACTGTCGAGTCCGACAACGCTGAACCGAATGCCTGTGGCCGAGGACGGAATCTCAACAGTATAGTTGAGCGCTGTACCGGCGTCGGCACTTTCTGCAAGCGGAAGATATACATATCCGCTGGTTGTGATGGTGAGGTCGTCGAAAGCGATAGCGCCTTTTGTTGATGTGTATACGAATCTGAGCTGGTGGATACCGGTGGGAATTGTGGCATCAAGTGTTTTCCCGCGGGAGTTATAGACGTTGAGCGCGTTGAAAAGCGTCAGGGAGCGCCAGTTGTCCTTTTCGGAATAACGGCCTTGAAGGTCGAGTTTTGCAGCAGCTGCTACCGAAGCGCCCCTTAACCAGAAACTGATATTCTTGATGTCGAGTTCGATTTCCGGAGATGTGAGGGTAGCATTGTTGTTTTCGAATTTGAGAGCGGGCGCCGCCTCGCCGAAAAATCCTGTGGAGATACTGAAATAGCCGTGTTCTGCACCTTCGCTCCATTGCCAGCCTTCCGGTACGGTAATTTCCGTATCGGTTGCTTCGCCGAAGGCGATTTTGGTTCTGATATCATCGGCAAGCTCTTCATATTCCGCAGTCACAAGGTATTTTTCAGCGCCTTCGAGTGCTTCCCAGGTAAGGATGGCATTGTCGCCGGAGCGTTCGCAGGATATTGCGTTCGGCGCGGTATAGATAAAATCGATTTTCGGCGTAGTTATTGATGTTTCTTCCGAAGGATCTGAAATGTTGCGTCCAATGCAGGCGCGGACAGTGCAGAAATATTCGGTATTGCCTTGCAGACTGTCGAATGTGTATTCGAGTACATTCCCGACATTGTAGTCCTTATAGTCCCTTACAATAGCAATATTGCTGTCGATGTCGCGTGTATAGAAAGTTACAAGATATGATGTCGCGCCTTCGACAGTCTCCCATGTGGCGTGGACGTCGCCTATGTTGCCGGCACTGAGTTCAGGTTTGGCAGGAGCGGCTATTTCTATGGCGCCACCGAGCAGGTTGAAGGTAATCAGACCTTCGTTTTCCGTTATGTCGGTAATCGGCATGTCGATACCTGTACCGTTCCAGTCGGCAAGAGCCGGATTTGTGTCGCGTGTTATAGATGTTTTTCCGGTAGTACCCGGGAAAGAGTAACCGGCAAGGGTAATTGAGGATTCGCCGGTGCGCCCGATTGCCTCTACTATATCCACGTGCTGGTGGTATCTGTTGTTGTTGACTATATTCTGATCCCATTTCAGCTGGTCGAAATCAATATGCCACAACAGCATTCCATGCCCCGGGATATATTTGTCCCATCCGTCTTGCTGGCGGTTTTCTATAAGAAAAAATTCATTGGTGTTCTGTGTCTGGATAAGGTATGCGCGGTTGCTGACGTGGATGGCGTCGAGTTCCACCGATTCGGGACCGTCGGCCACAAGAGGCTGGATCCACCCGAGAGCGTTGCGTTCGAATACGCTGTAGTTCGGGGGCGTGCGGCTATCATTGTTGTAGGGGCCGTAATCCATCACCGACCATGATTTCGGGGTGCACGAGAGTGTATACTGGGTTCCGTAAAGATCAGGCAAGCCCAGCACATGGGAGTATTCGTGGCAGAAGGTACCGATTCCGTCGGGTTTTCCGTCGGTAATCTCGTTGGAGCATGCGTACGCGTAGATTTTCTTGCCATTGTATTCCGGGCCGTTGTTGATCTGGTAGGAGTGCGGCCATACAGATGTCGAATGTCCGCCGCTGTTTTCGCCGAGGCCGGCATAGATTATGTAGATGTTGTCGACCTGGCCGTTATTGTCGTAATCATATATGGAGAAATCGATTTGATCCTTTAAAATTTCTGCCGCATGAAGAACCATTTCTTCCGGACGCAGGTCTTGGCCGTAACGGTTCTCTCCATAATACGCCATCTTGTTCGGCAATGTTACCGGACCGTAGACATCAAAATGAGGACGGAAATTACCGTGACTCTGTTCGAGAAAATAGTCGCGGGCTGAGCCTGTGCCGTTGTATTCGTTGAATCCCTCTTTGTTGAGCATGTCGTCGAAGAAACGATGTGCGTCTGGTACGCGGAATTTCACGTCCTGATACTCGACAAGGAATACGAGACTGCGTACGTCACCTGTGCGGGGATAATTGGAAGTGAAAAGCCCCATACCGTATTGCGGCACTCCGTTGGCCGGTGCTTTTGTTGTGGCTTTTACCTGCGGCTGCGATTGTATTCTCGATATACGCGCTTTGGCGCTGCGCATAGCTATGACGTTTTCGAGATTTTGTGTTGAGATGTTACGGACAAATTCTTTCGCTTCTGTGGTTCGTGCAGAAGCTCCTGTTGCAGCCATGGGGCTGAAAAGAATGTCACCGGAAGCATCAGCCTTTATATAGCGTAGTGTGCCTTCAGTATCAAAATCCATAGGAGTTCCGTCCTCGTCAATGTAATAGTGAGCGTATTCGTCACCGACAGGCATGGCTTTGACAATACTGCCGTCGGGTTGGACTATTGTACGAAAGACGCGCTTGGCGGGAATGGCAAATGCCGTCGAGGCTCCGATGAGCGATAACATAACGGCGGCGATAATTCTTATTTTCATTGCAGAAGATAAATGGTGTGCTGTCACTGCTCTTCATCTTTCATTTCTGAAGGATGCTTTTCAAAGTATTGGTTCAGCATTTCGTTGATGTTGAAATAATATCCCGATGATGGTTGCGAATCACTTTTCTTGATTTCAATATAATCGTAATGTGGAGGTTCGAACCTTTGGCTTGTGGCCGTAAGTCCGGAAAGATTAAGAAAATCGTATTCATGCTGTGGATACACTACCATGTAGGCGTTGTCGGGATCGGAGCCGGTGCCGGACGCGGCTATTACGAGAAGCAGATGGTTGAGCTTGTACTGCCATATTTTGGCGAGGTCGAATTTTCCGTTCTGCTCGTAGACATATATGCGGTTGGTGAGTTGTCTCAGATCTACCGGGTTATCGTCGAGCACCTGCAAGGCATAGTCGAGCATTTTGCCTCTGTCGGCGCGTGTGCGTTTGGCTTTTGCGTATATGGGAATCAGTTCCTGAAAAAGAGCCTGGTTGGGTGCTTCCCGGTATGGATCGTAATCCTCCTGAAACATTGTTCCGTAATAGAAATACTGGAAATCCTGTGGTGTCATGACAGTATCGTTGGCCATGAAAGATTTCAGCAGGGTAGGGTAATAGTATTTTGACTCGGGGTCTACCGATTCCTTGGCGATTTTACTTATGTCCGGCGGTCCAAGCTCCGTGCGGGCATTGGATTTTGCGAATGCAGAGAGGAAAGATGCAAGAATAAATATTGTGGCGACGAACTTTTTCATAATGCGGTGGCGAGTACGATAGCTGCCTGCGAGCAACTTACTACAGCAGGCAGCCCCTTGGCGCAGAGGTATTGGAGGAATTCGGGTGAGCCGATACTCTTTTTGGGTCCTTTGGGAAGAGTCATGAAAGCGACTGAACCGAGGAATGCACCTGCAATCGCTCCGATTATGAAAGAAGCTGCAGTAGGCGCACAGGCATAACCTACGGCTATGCCTGCGATGGTTCCGGTAACGACATATGGCACTCCGGCTCGTGTACGTGAGAGAGCCTTGGGTTGGAGATAATTCAGCATAAGCACAATCATGGAAGCTATGCCCCAGAAAAGGAGTACTTTTCCATTTATGTAAGCCGCGCCGGCGAAATGTGCCGACAGCATACCGAGCCATGAGGCAAGAACAGAGGGAATGCGCGGGTAGAAGCATGTAATAATAGCTATAGATGCCAGCGCTATGGATAATATTTGAAATACAGTCATTGTCATAGCTTACAAATTTAGCTAAAATGACATTAATCTGCTTGACTCTGTCCGATTATTTCGTAAAGTTTCACTTATTTTAAGGAATCGCGCCGGGCATACACAAATAGGGTCCGGATTTTCGAATCCGGACCCTGCATACTATTGTTCTGTGTGGTTATTCCGCAGCTTCTTCCATAGCCACCTGTTCTCCGGTGGAGCCGTTGAGTGCTGTAACCATCGAACGGAATTCGTCGAGGCTGATAGTGTGTTCGTTGAGTTTTACGGCGTTGTGGATTGCAGCCATAAGCTTATTGTTGAAAGCTGTAGTGGCGCAATGACGGCGCTGGTTTTCATCCTTGAGCATGTTTTCGGCGTAGTAGTCGGCCATCTGGTCGGCCATCTGCCCCATGCCGTATTGGTTGAGCTGTTCGATGGCGATGAAGCGGGCTGCGGCTTTGACGTCTTCTTCGTTGACGGATACGTTGAGAATCTCGGCTGCTTTGTTTTCGATAATGTCCCATTTGATGCGTGGCATTACCTGATTCATGTAGTTGTCGATATCCTCTTCCTTGATTTCTGTCTGGGTGCGGAGAAGGAATTTGCGGAGGAAACCTGTAGGCATGGGCATGTTGCCGTAAGTAGCCATCAGGTAGTCTTCTGTATTGCGCACGAAGAGTGAGTTGCTGTTGGGCTGGAGAGCGCGCTCAATCATTTCTTTCACTGCGTTGCGGTATTCTTCTTCGTTGTGTACTTTGTCTGCTCCGAATACTTTGTCATAGAATTCCTGTCCGGGTTCAGCCGATTTGTTTACAACAAATTCGGCGATGGAGATTACGAAATTGCCGCGGGCTTCTTCTACGCGATTGCGGTCGATGTGGAGCATGCTGCTGATTTCTGCCTCATTGCCGTCGCAAGTAGCGAAAGCGTCGAATGTGACTTTGTCACCTACTTTGGTACCTTCGAATTTCTTTGCTTCGTCCTGTGATTTGAACAGGAACGGTGCGAGGATTCCGTCGTTCACCTGGATTGCTCCTTCGCCCTCGCGGACACTTCCGTCTTCATTGAGCTGCATGATGCTTCCTTTGACGAGTGCGCGGTCGGCATATTCCTGTGCAGGAACCTGTTCGCCGGCCTGCTGGCGGAGATGTTTGTCCTGCTCGGCAATCATCTCGTCGGTAACGGCTATGTTATAGAAATCAAGCTCGACGGTCTGGTCGAATTTCATATCGAGTTCGGGAGCCATTCCGATTTCATAGTTGAAGGTGAAATCTTTGTCATCGATGCTGAATTCCTTCACTACGAGGGGCAGGGGCTGTCCGAGAGTGTCGATTTTGTTGTCCTTGAGATATTTGAGAGCTGCGTCGGCGGAAATGTCGTTGAGAACGTCGGATTTTACCTGTTTGCCGAAACGTTTCTGCAACTGGGCCATGTCGATGTGTCCTTTGCGGAATCCGGGAATCTGGCGCTTGTTGCCAATTTCTTTGAGTTCGCTTTTTACACGCGCAGCATAGTCGCTTTCCTGAATGTTAACGACAAGACGGCCTTCGAGCTCGCCTGTCTTTTCGAGGGTTACTTCCATCTATTTATGTGTTTCTAATTTATGTATTCTATCTACAATGAATAAACGCTCGTCGCGTTTTGGTGTGCAAAATTAACACTTAAATTTTTATAAATCAATTTTGAGCGCTCAAAAAGGCGCTAAAAAAGCTAAAAGAGTGCGAGGCAGGCGTCAGAACACTTGTTCGTCGGCGCCTTGGAAGGATACCTGTCCGCCTCCGATTCCAAGAGCTTCCAGATCTGATTGGGCTTTGGACGCATCTGCCGGTGGTACTGCCGTTGCCATGTTGTCGCTGGCTTCACGGAGCCCGAACTCGCCCTGGTTCATGTTGTCGTCCCAGTTCTCGAAGCGGACATATTCGTGACGGAAATACATATCGACAGTTCCGATTGAGCCACTACGGTGTTTGGCAAGGATGAATTCTGCTTTGCCTTTGATGTTGTTTCCGTTCTCGTCAATGTCTGAACGGGTATAGTACTCGGGGCGGTGGATGAAGCATACGATGTCGGCATCCTGTTCGATGGCGCCTGATTCACGGAGGTCGCTCAGCTGAGGACGCTTGTCCTTGTTGCCGCGGTCTTCGAGTTTTCGGTTTAGCTGTGAGAGCGCAATGATGGGAATACTCAAATCTTTGGCCAGTTCTTTGAGGCTTCGGGAGATAGTACTTACTTCCTGTTCGCGTGAGCCGAGCTTCTGGCCGGCAGTCATAAGCTGGAGGTAGTCGATGAGAATCAGTTTCACGTCGTGCTCTCGGACAAGGCGCTGGGCCTTGGAGCGAAGCTCGGTGATAGGAAGATTCGAGGTGTCGTCGACATAGAACGGGAGTCCTTGCAGTTCCTGAATCCGGTTGAGAAGCTGCGTCCATTCGAGTTCCGAGAGGTCGCCGCTTCGGATTTTGCTTCCCGGAATTTCACAGGCATTGGCGATAAGACGGTTTACAAGCTGCTTGTCGCTCATTTCCAAAGAGAACACCGCGACGCCGTTGCCCTGCCGTGCTATGTTGAGAGCCATAGAGAGTGCGAAAGCGGTCTTGCCCATAGCCGGGCGGGCTGCGATGATGATAAGGTCGGAAGCCTGCCAGCCGGCAGTGATTTTATCGAGTTTGTGGAAGCCTGTCCCAAGACCGGAGAGTCCGGATTTCTGTTTTGAGGCGCGTTCAATCTGCTCGAGTGCGCTATCGATGACAGGGTCAATCTGAACCACATCGCGCTTGATATTGCGTCGTGAGATTTCAAAGAGACTGCGCTCGGCATCCTGGAGCAGATCCTCGATGTCGTTACTCTCGTCGAATGCTCCGTTCTCCACTTTTGAAGCGAAGGAGATAAGCTCACGGGCAAGATGTTTCTGTTCGACAATGCGTGCGTGTGTTTCGATATGTGCAGCTGAAACGACGTTCATTGTAAGGGTGGCTATGTAGCCCGGTCCTCCGACTTTTTCCAGCTCGCCTTCACGGCGGAGTTTGTCGGTGACTGTTATCATATCGATTGCCTGGTCGGCGAGGCCGAGGCTTTGTATGGCACGGTAAATTATTATGTGGCGTGGTTCATAGAAGCTTTCAGGCTTTAGAAGGTCGCATACGAGTGAGAATGCCTCTTTTTCAAGCATTAGAGCTCCGAGTACAGCGGCTTCTGTCTCGACTGCGCGTGGTACGAGGCGACCTGCAATTTCAGGAGGCAGGGCGGCCGGAGTCTGTTTGCGCTTGTCCCGACGGTATTCAGTATTGTTGGAGTCCATGATAATGAATGTCAGCGTTTACGCGCCTTGTTGATTAGCAGTTCGGTTGGTACGAAATATATTTCGACGCGCCGGTTTTTTGCACGATTGCCTATACCGCTGTTGGGTGCTATAGGTTCGTCTGCGCCGAGGCCATATGGTATGATACCGGTGTCCTGCCGGTCGTTTGCCTGAAAGAAAAATTCGTCTATGGCGTTGGCTCTGTCGGCTGTAAGACGTTCGGCATAAAGATCGTCGCCCGTATTGTCGGAATGGACGGCGAGGATAACCTTGAAATTGTCGCTACGTTTTATGTATGGTAAGAGCGGTAACAGGCGTCTGGAGGCATCCTTTTTGAGTTCGACGGAGTTGGCACTGAAAAGTTCCGTACAAGGAATGGTAACAAGCGCTACCTCTCCCTTGCGGACTGCATCGACTTTATAGCCTGCTCCGCGGAGTGTTTTTACGAGCTGTGACATTGCGTTCACTACGGCATGCGATGCTTTGGCGCTTACGGCCGGCGTGGCGATATTTTCCTCGATATTGGCCGAATACGGATCAAAATTATTATCAGCTCCCGATGCTGCGACGCTCACTGCCAGGAGAAATGAGGCAAGGATGCGTTTCGGTTTCATATCAGGGTCTCTTCATATGCCAGTTCGGCTTCCACCATTTTCAGTATTTCATCTTTGGTGAAGAGGATTTCGGCAGGGTGTTTCTTGAGGTATTTTGCAATATAGTCTACCATGTCGGCGGTGTCTACGCCATTGTCATCACCGTCGAAATCGTCTTCTTCGCTGAAATCAATGTCGAATTCGCCGTTTTCTTCGTAATAGTCGAAAATAAGATCAAGTACCTCATATATGGCATCCTCGTTGCGTCGGCTTTCATCGAGGACGGCCGACATTGCTTTTATCGCTTTATTGTCATCGTAATCCTGCATATCAGTCATTCAGATTTATAAGACCCTCGGGAAGGTCCATTGTGAGTATTTTGTTCTGCGGATCCACTCCGACGATGAAATCGTCGGCGGCCGGTATGATAATTTCGTTTCCGCTGTCGGTCTTTACATAAAGGAGCACATTTTCGGTACTGTCATCGACAAATGATATCAGGCCGAGTTCATTGTCGTCGTTGAAGATTCGGAACCCCCCGAGGTCGGAGAGATATATTATTCCGTCGTCATGGTTTTCAGCCGGAGTGTCGCTGAAGGCGTCTTTTCCGCTAAGCACTGATGCTGCCTTGTCGTCGGATATACCTTTGATTCCGACAACGAGATCTTCTCCTTTGGGCCTTGTTTCCGTGATGCGGAAAGGCACAGGTAGTCCATCCATCATCATGAAGACAAAGGAATCGGGCTTGATATCACAATCCGTGTGAAGACATACGGCACCTTTGTAACCTACGGGTTTACCGAATGTGCCTATTTTGCGGAGCGCCTCTCGATCAATCATTTCTTTTTCTTCTTTTTGCCAGAAGGGGTCGGAGCCTGTTTGTATTCGTGGATACGGATCTGTCCGGCATCTACATTGATGGCGCCGTGAGACAGGTTGCGGAGATCCTTGTATATGCGGCTGTCGTCGACGCCTTCAGGATTGGCGGCAAGCAGCGTTTTTTTCATTTGGTTGGCGATAAGAGTTATCAGAGCTGTTCGCTCTTCCGAGTCTTCCATCGAGCAGGCAGTGTCGATAAGGCGCGGGATCAGTTGTCCGTAGTGGCGGTATGACAGGCGTTCGGTACGCATCAGAGGTACGGGTTCCGGCCCTTGATCAAATGTCTCGGGAGTTACGCCTTCGTATGGCATGTCGATGTCGAGCGTGAAATTGCTCATTATTATGACATGATCCCAGAGTTTGCGTTCATACTCTTCGGGGTCGCCTGTCGGTGGAAATAATATGCGCATGGAATCGACGATAGTGGCGGCGCAAAGGTTGCGCTCGTCGCGATTCTCAATGGTGGCGCAGTGGTCCACCATGTTCTGTATGTTACGTCCGTATTCCGGGAGGATAAGTTGCTTCAAACGGTTATTGTATGTAAGCATCGTGGCTTTTTTATAATTTCTACGGAGCAAATTTACTCTAAAAAAGCCAAACGGCAAAATTCTCAAATGTAATAAACAAGTGCAAATTTTCGCATATGTCATGGCAAATACGAAAAACGGAAATTGTGTTTATCGGAGATAGTGCGTAGAGAGTGAGTCGTAGGCGGCGGTTTGCTTGAACTGTAGCAGCCAGGTGTTTACGGAATCGAGCAGGATACTGTCGCCTGGGGCTACAGCCCATACCTGGAACTGGTTTAGGCTGATAGGCACAGAGATGTCGAGTTGAGGGTATTCGTCAGAAAGGTGACGTGCGATATTCTCGTTTACTACAGCGCGCGGAATAGTGCCGAGAGCAGTCATTATTGCGAGGTGTTCGGCAGAATATTCGGGTTTGGATTCAAAATAAATATTGCCCCCAAGCTCGGCTGATAGATTTTTGAGACGGCTGCGGTATGGTGCGCCGTCCGGAATCCAGACGGTATCTTCAAGAAGCTCTTTCTGTGAAGTCACGGCTACAATGCTGTCTGTGTCGCGACGCTGGACGAGCACCTGGCGGTCGATATAGACAGGTTCAGTTAAGGGAAAATATTCTTTGAGTGTAGATGTCGACGGCATTGAGGCTACGAGCAGGTCGTATTTGCCGGCGTCAAGATCGCGGAACGCGCGGTCGAGGTCGCTTATAGGATGGAATTTAAGATGCAGATTGTGGGTACGTGCAATATCACACAGGATGTCGTAGTCGAACCCCGATGCGGTATCATGTCTCAAAGTGTATGTGAGTGGTGACATTTCAATGGCGACCGCTATTGTATCGTGTCCGGGACGTATATAATCGTCGGCAAGAGTGGAATCTTCGATAGTACAGCGTCGCATTATTCCGATTCCGGCAAAGACGAGTATTACAATTATCAGTATCGGGAGTCGTCCCGCTTTTCTGTTGACTTTCATCATTTTTTAGTTTTATACATAAACGTCCTCGGTCTGCATTCGGTTTTATTTAGTACTTTTGCAGAACTATGAAAATACTACGGACTATTGCTGTTGTCAGCGCATTGTTATTATCCTTATTATTCTGCGGTGCATCAGAACGTGAGGTGGTTATAGAGAATCGCGAAGCGGGAATAACCCTTGCCGGCACACTTACCGAGCCGGATGGTAAAATCAAAGCGGCTCTTGTTCTCGCGACCGGAAGTGGTTCGCAGAACCGCGACGAGGAAATTTTAGGTCACCGTCCTTTCAAGCGCATTGCCGATTTTCTTGGCGAACGAGGCTATGCTGTGCTGCGCTTTGATGATCGGGGTGTCGGTGGAAGCGGCGGCGACCCGGAAAAGACTACGGTACATGATTATGCCGGAGATCTGGCTTGTGCGATGGTTTTTCTTGATTCTTGTCTGAATGTGCCGGTGGGAGCTCTGGGACATTCTGAGGGCGGGTCTGCGGTTGTTCTTCTTGCCGGCAAAAAAAACTTGTGCCGTTTTGTAGTTACATTGGGTGCTCCGGCTTGGCGTGGCGATTCTATCATAATGTCCCAGGCAAGAGCGATGGCGCTCGCGACCGGCGGCAGATGGGAAGGCGAACAAATGCAGCGCCGCTATCTTGACATGGTGATGTCCGATATGCCGGATATTCTTCTTCGCACGGCTCTATATACCGCAATTGCCTCGGACCTTGGCGATGCCGCCGGAGTGAATGAGGTCCGGAAGCAGATTCGTATTCAGACCGATATGATGAGTACGCCGGCTTATCGAAGTCTTGTGAAATATGACCCGGCAGAAGACATAAAGGCGGTCGCCGTGCCGTGGCTTGCGCTGAATGGAGACAAAGATATGCAGGTTCTCCCGGCAAACCTTGAGACTATAGGCAATCTCAATCCGATAGCGGACAGGCGACTTATGAAAGACCATAACCATCTGTTCCAACGCTGCTCCACCGGTATGGTGCAGGAATATGCTGCGATAGCGGAAGATATATCGGAAGAAACGCTCACAACCATCGCCGACTGGCTCGACAGTATAGGGTTTTAATTAAATTTTTAATCATGGGTGTCTGTATTTTGAAGCCGTCGAGTTTGCTTTTTGCGGAATTATATTTAATTTTGCACTCAGCATCATTCGCTTTTAGGAATAATCAATAACAATCAATTATCATAAATCTAAAATCATGAGCCAACAAGCTAAACAATGGGGCGCTATTCTTGTAATGATAGCCCTGTTCGCAATGATTGCTTTCGTGACCAATCTGTGTTCACCTATGGCAGTCATCGTTAAAAACCAGTTCGGAGCCAGCAACCTGGAATCGCAGATCGGTAACTACGGTAACTTTATCGCATATCTCGTAATGGGTATTCCGTCCGGTATGCTTATCAAGCGCTACGGTTATAAGAAAACAGCGCTTCTTGCACTGCTGGTGGGCATTCTCGGTATTTTCGTACAATGGATGAGCGGCTGGGAAAGTATGGCGAATTTCGCTTTCGCAGTTTATCTGGTAGGCGCATTCATCGCAGGTTTCTGCATGTGTATGCTTAACACAGTTGTCAACCCCATGCTCAATATCCTCGGCGGGGGCGGTAACAAGGGCAATCAGCTTATCCAGACCGGTGGTGTGTTCAACAGCGCCGCTGCTGTTGCTGTCTATATCCTTATGGGCGCCATGATCGGTGACGCCGCCAAGGCTACCGTAAGCGACGCAGAACCGGCTCTATTTATCGCCGGCGGTATCTTTATCGTCGCATTCTTTGTGATTCTGTTCACACATATTGAAGAACCCGCCCAGCCGGTGGTAAAGAAAAAAGCTGTAAAGGATTCTCACAGCGCCTTCTCTTTCCGTCATTTCCGTCTCGGCATCCTCGCCATATTCCTTTATATGGGTCTTGAGGTAGGTACTCCTACATATATTCTCCAGTATCTCACCGCATCGCCCGATGCTGCGACTCCCGGTCTCGGCATGGATGCCAATATCGTAGGCCAGCTTGTAGCAGTTTATTGGCTGATGATGCTTATCGGTCGTTTTGTTGGCAGCTCCATTGGCGGCAAGGTATCGTCAAAAGCAATGATTACGGTTGTGGCTACAGCTGCTATAGTTCTTGTAGGTTTCGGTATGTTCGCACCCGAAGCATGGCGTGTAAACATTCCCGGTATAGACTGGGCTAATGTCAATCTTATCTGGGCCGAGGTTCCCGTGGGTATTCTCGCATTCATCCTTGTCGGTCTCTGTACATCGGTAATGTGGGGCGGTATTTTCAACCTTGCAGTGGAAGGCCTTGGCAAATATACTGCAATCGCATCCGGCGCATTCATGACGATGGTATTCGGTTGTGCTGTAATGGTTGCTATACAGGCATGGGTTGCTGATATCACCGCAAGCTATATGATGAGCTACTGGGTTGTTATCGGCTGTGCCGCCTATATCCTGTTCTATGCTCTTGTAGGTTCCAAGAATGTCAATACAGATATTCCTACAAGTGAGGATGATTATCCCGACCTCCGCAATGTAGCATAATCAATAAGCATTTATAAAAAGCAAAAAACGTCAAGGCCACACGACCTTGACGTTTTTTGCTTTTAGCGATGAACATAAGGGGGGACGGTATTGTTCTTTATGCAAACAGAATTTAAACAGACAACATAGAACTTAACTTAAATACCCTTAGTTTATGAACTACGCTCCTCTTCAAGGAATCAAGGTGGTCGATTTCACAAATGTGCAATCCGGCCCGTCGTGTACACAGCTTTTGGCATGGCTCGGTGCCGATGTAATCAAAATCGAGCGGCCGGGAACAGGCGATGCCACACGAAATGAACTTCAGTTCGACCCTAATGAACCAAGCTACTATTTCCTCCAGCTTAACTCAGATAAAAAATCTCTCGCTCTCGATGCCGCGACTCCGGACGGCAAGGAAATTCTTACCAAACTGATTCAGCAGGCGGATATATTTATCGAAAATCTCCATCCCGGAGCTATGGATAAACTTGGCTTCAGCTGGGATGCTGTGCATAAACTTAATCCCAGATGTATTTACGGTACAATAAAAGGCTTCCCGACGTCTTCGCGATTCGCGGATTTGAAAGCTTACGAGCCTGTCGCACAGGTTACCGCCGGCGCAGCATCCACAACAGGCTGGTGGGAAGGCGACAATGCCGTTCCTACACAGAGCGGTGCTGCTCTCGGTGACTCTAATACCGGTATGCACATGACAATCGGCCTTCTTGCCGCTCTTATGCAGCGAGAGAAGACCGGCGAAGGTGTATATGTATATCAGTCTATGCATAACGCATGCCTTAACCTCTGCCGCATCAAGACACGAGACCAGCTCACGTTGGAAAAACTCGGATATCTAACCCAGTTCCCGCAGTACCCGAATGAGAAATTCGGCGATTTCGTACCTCGATCTGGCAATCAGGAAGGTTCAGGTGTGCTTGGTTGGACTTATAAATGTAAGGGCTGGGAAACAGATCCGAATGCTTACGCATATATAATATTCCAGCGCGGAGCGAAAGATTTTGAGAAAGCATGTCAGGCATTCGGATTCGAAGACTGGCTGTCCAATCCTGATTTTAACACCGCAGATGCCCGCGACCGTCACAAACAGGAGATATATGCCCGAGTACAGGCATGGGCTATTGACAAAGACAAGATGGAAATTGTCAAACTTCTTGCCCCCGCCGGTGTTCCATGTGCCCCGGTGCTTTCTACAAAGGAAATCATGGACGATCAGAGTCTTTATGACGGCAATACACTTGTAAAAATCAACCAGGGCGGCAATATCGGCGAATTTGTAACTGTCGGTGTTCCGTTCACATTCTCGAATTATCAGCCTACATACGGTCCGTGTCCTACTCTTGGCGGCAACACCGAAGAAGTGCTTGCAGCTCTTGGATATTCGGCTGACGATATCGCAAAATTCAAAGCCAACGGCACCACAGCTCCGATGCCCAAGACTGCTGCTAAATAAATTAAACGATAATAACATACAGCAAATATGGCAACTACAACCACAACAACCGGAAATACCGCACCCATGCAACCCCATTATCCGGAGCAGGTGACGGGTATGGATATTCTGGTACGTGCGCTCCGGATGGTCGGTATCGATACGATGTACGGCCTTGTAGGCATTCCTATCACCGAGCTGGCTTATCTGGCACAGGAACGAGGCATACGTTTTGTCGGATTCCGCCATGAACAGCAGGCCGGTATGGCGGCAGCCACTCACGGATATCTTACCCATACTCCGGGAGTCCTTCTTACGGTGTCGTCGCTCGGATTCATGAACGGCCTTACCGCAACGGCCAACGCCACAGTGAACTGTTATCCCATGATTCAGATAAGCGGTTCGAGTGTGCGGGAACCTATCGACCTCGAACAAGGTACCTATGAAGGTCTCGATCAGCTCAATATAGCCAAACCTCTTGTAAAAGCCGCTTACCGCGTCAACAAACCCGAAGATATTCCTACGGCCGTAGTCCGTGCCTACAGGGCCGCTATCTCTGGTCGTCCCGGTGGGGTATATCTTGATGTTACAACTCCTTGTCTCGGCGCTATAATGCAGGCTGCCGACGCCGACAAGCTTTTCTATGAACCTGTCGACCTCTGTCCGTCTATGCCTCCGGCACCGGAAGCTGTGAAACGGGCAGCCGATATTCTCGCGGCTGCTAAGAAACCTGCGATAATCATAGGCAAGGGAGCCGCATATGCCCGTGTCGAGGACAAGCTGAAAAAACTTGTCGAGACATATGATATACCTTATTTCCCGATGTCGATGGGTAAAGGTGTTTTACCCGATGACGGCCCTCTTAGCGCGCTTTCATGTCGTTCCACAATTATGGAGGATGCCGATGTTGTGATACTTGCCGGCGCACGTCTCAACTGGCTGCTGTCGCGAGGTCACGGTAAATGGAGTCCGGATACCAAGTTCATCCAGTTTGATATCGATCCGCAGGAAATCGACAGCAACAGGGCAATCGCCGCACCTGTAGTCGGTGATATGGCAAGTTCTCTCGATGCATTCCTCGCCGAAATGTCAACCCGAAAGATGAGCGCAGACCCGACATGGCTTGCTTCCTTACAGGCTCAGACAAAAACCAAGAATGCCAAATTCTCCGAACGACTGGCAGCTAATGCCACAGCATCACCTATGAATCACTGGACGGCATTGGACGCTATAAAACCCATTATGGCCGCAAATCCCGACGTCATACTCGTCAATGAAGGTGCCAATACTCTCGATGACACCCGCGATACTCTTGACATGAAGCTCCCGCGTCACAGAATAGACTGTGCAACCTGGGCCATCATGGGTATGGGCATGGGGTCGGCTGTAGGAGCGGCGGTAGCTACCGGCAAGAGCGTCGTTGCGATTGAGGGTGATAGCGCCTTCGGCTTCTCCGGTATGGATTTCTCGACAATATGCCGTTTCAATCTACCTGTTACAGTTGTGATATTCAACAATGGTGGGATATATAACGGTATCGGTGTCAATGCCTCAGGAGGCGGAGACCCGGCTCCGACCACTCTCGATATAAAGGCACGTTACGACAAACTTGGCGAGGCATTCGGTGCCGAAACTTATTATGTCACCACTCCCGACGAACTGTCGGAAGCCCTTGCAGCTTCTATTGCATCGCGCAAACCGACCCTTATAGATGTTCAGCTTGCAGCTGACTCCGGCAAGGAATCGGGTCACATCGGGTATCTCAATCCCGCACCTTTAGAAACCTTTAAGGTATAAAATTTTCCGTGCGCTTCCCGTCAGGAGGGGAGCGCCTTTTCCTTTCACCATAAATCCGACTATTTATGCTCCACATCATTTTGTATGCCATCGTGCCTATTTTTGTGGTAATGGCTTTGGGATATTTCTCAGGAAAAGCGGGAGCTTTTTCAGGAGACAACGCGCGTACCCTGAATAAGGTAGTACTTAATTACGCATTGCCTGCCGCGCTCTTTATTTCCATTATAAAGGCAAATCGCCAGATGCTTGCGGTAGACGTAAAACTGACTATAGTCTCTTTTGTCGTGCTCATAGCATGTTTCTTTCTGGTATATTTTGTATTCAGAATGTATAAGAGCAACACCAAGGCTGATGCCGCGGTGTCAGCTCTTATCAGCGGTTCTCCTACAATCGGTTTCCTCGGTTTCGCTGTTCTTCAGCCGATATTCGGCACATCAGCCGCGGTAGGTCTTGTAATCGCCATCGTCGCGATTGAGGTAAATGCCATCGGTATACCTATCGGGCTTAGCCTTCTCAACGCAGGCAATGCGGAAGCTGCCGCCGCACAGAATGGAGGCAAGAAACCCAACCCGTGGGTGCCTGTCATAAATGCGCTGAAGCAACCTGTCGCCTGGGCTCCTATACTTGCGGTGATACTGGTACTCTGCGGTTTGAAATGGCCGTCGTATCTCGACCCCTCTTTCACACTGATTTCCGGTGCCAATGCTTCTATCGCATGTTTTGCCGCGGGCATCACCCTTTCGTCAGTAAAGGTGACTTTCAACGGACAGGTGTTCATGGGAACTTTTCTGAAGCTTGTAATCATGCCTCTGGCTGTTCTTGTCGTGGCTTTGCTTGTCCATATGCAGCCTGAGAATATAAAGATGCTTGTTGTTGCTTCTGCCCTTCCGCCGGCTTTCTCCGGAGTCATAATAGCCAGCCGCTACAACACATATGTAGCTACCGGTACATCTTCCCTCGCAGTAAGTACCCTTATATTTATGGCGGCATGTCCGTTCTGGATCTGGCTTACCGACTGGGCCATCAAGACTTTCGCTTAACGCTTTACAGTTAATATGATATCTGCCCCGGGACTGAAAAGTTCCGGGTTTTTTATATGCTGAATTTGATATTTTTAACAATCCCAAAAGTAAATATTTGTATATCTTTGCGTCTAATATTGCAGAAAATTACCAACATATCATAATTATATATGAAAAAGACAATCATGCGCGGCCTACTGGCTCTGACATTCGCTTTTGCAGGAATTTCAGGCGTCATGGCCCAGCAGCAGTTTCCACCGCTGCCACTCGACAGCGCCGTAGTTACAGGCGTTCTCGACAATGGCCTGACTTATTACATCCGTCATAACGACACCCCCAAGGGACAGGCTGATTTCTACATCGCCCAGAAAGTTGGATCCATTCTTGAAGAGGATCACCAGCGTGGTCTCGCCCATTTTCTGGAGCACATGTGCTTTAACGGTACAGAGAATTTCCCCGGTAAAGGTATCATCAACTGGCTCGAATCCATCGGTGTGAAATTAGGTTACAACCTAAATGCTTACACAAGCGTTGACGAAACAGTCTACAATATTTCCAGTGTTCCTGTTGCGCGCGAAAGTGTTCAGGATTCATGTCTTCTTATTCTGCATGACTGGTCGTGTGCCCTCACTCTCGATCCTAAGGAAATCGATTCGGAACGTGGTGTGATTCACGAAGAATGGCGCCGCACACACGTCGGTACCCAGCGTATTCTCGAGCGTCAGCTGCCTGCGGTTTATCCCGACAGCCGTTACGGCTATCGTCTGCCTATCGGTACTATGGAAGTCGTTGACAATTTTGATCCTCAGGCTATCGTAGACTACTACCACAAATGGTATCGCCCGGATCAGCAGGGTATTATCGTTGTGGGTGACATCGATCCGGCCTATATTGAAAAGAAGATCAAGGAGATATTCTCTCCCATAAAGATGCCCGAGAATCCGGCCGAGCGCGAATATTTCAGCGTTGAAGATACTCCCGGGACAATCTTCGCCATCGACAAGGATGCCGAGGTGCAGGCTCCGATTGTTTTCTTCATGGTAAAGAGCGACGACGCTCTTCTTCCGCGGGAATATCGCAATACCGCTCTTTATTTCCCAACGCATTATCTCACCACTATGGCGACGATGATGTTGCAGAATCGTCTTGACGACCTACAGAACAAGCCTGAGACAGAATATGCGCAGGTGGGTATGGATATCGGTGAATTCTTCCTGTCGAAAACCAAAGGCGCCGTCACGATACAGGTTGTAGCCAAGGATACCGACGTGGTTCCCGCTTTCACACAGGTTTACCGTGAACTTCTTCGTGCAGTACGCGGCGGTTTCACCGTCGGTGAATACGAGCGTGCCCGTGCCGAATTCCTTTCTCGCATCGAACGTGCATATGAAAACCGTAACGATGTGCAGTCTGAGGCATATTCCCGTGAAATCGTCCGTCATTTCATTGATAACGAGCCAATGCCGGGTATTGCTGTCGAGAAACAGACATACGACCAGATTGCCAATATGATTACCGTAGAGCAGATAAATCAGCTCCTTCCCGCTCTCATAAATGATGACAACCGTGTGCTTGTGGCTTTCCTTCCCGATTCTGAAGCATTCCCCGTTCCTACACAAGAGCAGTTTGAGGCAGGAATAGCCGCAGTGGAAGCAGAGGAACTTGAGCCTTACAAGGACGAAGTCCGTACCGATCCTCTGATTCCCAATCTTCCCAAACCCGGAAAAATTGCCAAGACAACAGAGGACAAGACTTGGAGCGCTACTGTATTTACCCTTGGCAACGGCGTTAAAGTTGTTGTAAAGCCGACAGATTTCAAGGCCAACGAAATTATGTTCATGGCCAACGCTGTTGGCGGAGGTCTGAGCGAATATACCGATGTAGATGCAGCTTCAGTACGCTATATGCCTCTTGCACAGATGAATCGTGCGCTTAACGATTATTCCAATTCCGATGTGAACAAGTATCTTCAGGGCAAACAGGCTTCAGTAAGCTTTTCGGCTGACGATTACATGCGTGCGCTCGAGGGAAATACGACCGTGAAGGATCTCCCCACCCTTATGGAGCTTATATACGCCACTTTCACCGGTTATAATTTCAAAGAAGAAGAGTTTGTCGCCAATCGCGACGCAATGGCCGGCATGCTTGCCAATCAGGAAAGCAATCCTCAGTATATTTTCCAGCGTGATGCAATGAAATCGCTCTTCAAGGTTCCTTACAAGCAGGCTATCACATCCGCAGATATCAAGGCCGCCGACCGTCAGGTTATCATCGATCTTATCCATAAGATGATGGCCAATGCCGCCGACTATACTTTCTATTTCGTAGGTAGCATTGATATGGACACATTCAAGCCTCTTATGGAACAGTATATCGCAACACTTCCGGCTAATCCTAAGAAAGCTGTGAAAACCTATACTGTCAATCCCGACGTAGAAGTTATTGCCGGCAGTGGTGTCAATAATTTCACCACCAAGATGCAGACTCCACAGTCATGGCTCCTTTTCGCCTACTCCGGCGAGATGCCTTTCACCACCGAGAACAAGCTCCTTGCCAATGTCGCTTCGCAGGTTCTCAGCAAGCGTCTTCTCGACAAAATACGTGAGGAAATGGGCGCTACATATTCTATCGGTGCCCAGGGTGATGTGAGCCGTATCTCCAAGACTAACGCAATGTTCCAGGTGGCAGCTCCTGTAAATCCCGAACTCAAGGAAAAATCCATCGAAGAAATCAAGAAAATTTTCGTCGAGGCCACTCAGAATATCACTCCTGAGGAAATCAAACCCGCAATCGAATATCTTACCAAAACTAACGAGGAGGGCAAGAAACAGAATGAAGAGTGGATAGGACACATGGTTGCGACAGATATCAATGGAGTCAATGTGTTCATGGAGCGTGGTGAGGTTATCCCGACAATAACCGTTGAAAAAGTTCAGAATTTCATCAAACAGGTTCTTGATCAGAATAATTTCCGTATGGTTGTTCTTGATGCAGCAGCTGAGGAATAATCTTTAGAATACTATTTTTAAGAATCCGGATCGTTCGCGGTCCGGATTTTTTTGTCCTGTGTTTAACCTGAAATAAAAAAGTATGTTTTATAATTAATTTTTTAGTTGAAAATTTGGTGCACTAAAAAATTAGTTTGTATATTTGCAGCGATAAGAAAAACTATTATGGGAAGACAGAGAACAAAGAGCCTCACAGAAAAAGAGGCGGAAATAATGGAACGCCTTTGGGCGAAAGGTCCTCTTACGGTGCGTCAGCTCCTTGAGGGTTATCCGGATCCTAAGCCGCATTTCAATACTGTTGCGACAGTAGTGCGTATTCTTATACAGAAAGGATATGTGGCGCATGTAGGAGAATACAATGGCGCCTATACATACGGTGCTATCGCCGATGCGTCGAAATTCGCGGAGCGGTCGCTGGCACAGATTGTAAAGAGCTATTTCAACAATAGTTATCGTTCGGCAGTGTCGGCTCTTGTAAAAGATGAAAAAATTTCGCTTGACGAGCTGCGCGAGATTATCGACATGGTAGAACGCAATAACGCAAAGTAAAATGGGCGCATTTCTGGCCTATACGGTCTATTCCGGTATTTTTCTGCTTGCCGGTTATCTCCTTTACAAATGGATAATGGCTTCGGAGAAACAAAGTTCGCTCAACCGCGGTGTTTTGATTGGTATATACATGCTGAGTTTTGCCGCGCAACCTTTGTCGCGAATACGTTTCGGAGCAACAGAGTCATCCATATCGGCGTTGGAATTTGGCAATCTTGAGTTCGTTTCGGTGGCCGGGACGTCAGTCCCGTTGTGGCCAAGAGTGTTGCTTATGATTTATCTGGCGGGGCTTGCGGCAGTATTGATTTGGACACTTGTTGTTGCTGTACGTCTGGCGATACTTATAAACAGCGGTGGCCGTGTCCGTCATCAGGATTATACGCTCGTGCTCCTGTCTCGTCCCGATGTTGCTCCTTTCAGCTGGAGCCGCTATATTGTGATGTCGGAGGCCGACTATGCATCCGCCGGAGAGCTGATAATTGCACATGAAGCCGCTCATATCCATTACCGACATTGCTACGACCTCCTTGCCGTTCAGCTGGTATGTATCATTATGTGGTATAACCCTGCGGCATGGCTTATGCGTGAGGAACTCAAAAGTGTTCATGAATATCAGGCCGACGGAGCTGTCATTACCTCGGGTGTGGACGCCCGTCGATATCAGATGCTATTAATAAAAAAGGCTGTGGGCATTCGTTTCCAGTCGCTTGCCAACAGCCTGAATCACAGTAAACTTAAACAACGTATAACTATGATGTACAGAGAACAAAACAGAGGACTGCGCCGCCTCCGCGGCCTTGTCCTGGGCCTGGCGCCGATAATGGCGCTGGCAGTGGTTAACATTCCGGCTGTAGCTTCCGCTATCACAAATCTCGGTGAAGCTTCGATTGAAGGTTCTGCAGAAAGCATGGCTCCGGTAACCGTCGACAAAGTTAGTGAAAATCCGGCAAACACGGAAGGCTCCCTGTTGGCAGGAAAAGTAGATGCGGTAGAAAAGCTTGCAACCTACCCTGGCGGAGAAAAAGAAATGTTCCGTTATCTGGCGCTGAATGTCAAATATCCTGCTGCCGCTATGAAAAAAAATATCCAGGGCCGCTCGGTAATAGGGTTTACCGTTGAGGCCGACGGCAGTCTGTCGGGCTTCAAGGTTGTAAAGAGTGCAGGTGCGCTTCTCGATCAGGAAGCAACACGTGTTATCGCTTCCATGCCAAAATGGGAGCCGGCTATGAAGGATGGGGTAGCAGTGGCTTCCCAATATGTTCTTCCGGTTGAATTCAAACTTATGGGGGGAGAAGAAAAATCCGCAGAATCAGCCGAAGCCGTTGCCGCAAGGGACGGAGCCAAGGTTCTGGATGACATAAAGGTTGTAGGCTATGGCACGATAAAAAAAGAATCGTCAGACTCTTCTCAGACGGCTATCACAATCAAAATGAGGGATAAATCAAATACGACAACGGTTAAAGGTGAGCCTGTGGTATTTGTTGACGGAAAGAAAATATCTTCCGATGCGTTGAATGATATCAACCCGGAAACCATTGAGTCGATATCTGTCCGCAAAGATATCCCGGAATATCCGAACGGCGCAATTTACATTATTATAAAGAAATAACACAGACTATTTCATACACAAAAAGGAATCCGACCGCGAGGCCGGGTTCCTTTTCTGTTTGTGGTTGCGATGCTGTCGTTTTAGAAATGGCTGTTTCATGTAGTTTCATAACATGATTTAGCGATATTTTATATATAATGAAAAGGCTTTGAAGAAAAATGCGTAATTTTGCATATTGTAAAAACACTGATTAAACAATGACTGAACCTAAGAAAGAAATTATACTGAGTGGTATCCGGGCCACCGGTAACCTTCATATTGGCAACTATTTCGGTGCTCTCCGCAAATTTGTTGCCGTGCAGAATGATTATGACTGCAATTTCTTCATTGCCGACCTTCATGCCCTTACCACAAATCCCGATCCGGAGCAGCTTCATGCAAATGTGAAGAGTGTTCTGGCCGAGTATCTCGCCGCAGGGCTCGATCCGGAAAAGAGTACTATTTATGTGCAGAGCGATGTACCGGAGACAACGGAAATGTATCTTCTGCTGAACATGCACGTAGGTATCGGGGAACTTATGCGTACGGTATCGTTCAAGGACAAAGCGCGTAAGGCACTCGGTCTTTCACCTGAAAATGATGAAGAGGATATAGAGAAACAGGTATGCGGGAGCGATACCGGCAGACGTGTCAATGCCGGCCTTCTTACTTACCCGACATTGATGGCTGCTGATATCCTTATCCACAAGGCTACTAAAGTGCCTGTCGGAAAGGATCAGTTGCAGCATCTGGAGCTTACGCGCCGATTTGCCCGCCGCTTCAATTCATTCTATAACGTTGATCTTTTTCCGGAACCGTATGATTTTGATTTCGGCGGTGCTCCCATCAAGGTGCCCGGACTTGACGGATCTGGCAAGATGGGTAAGAGCGAGGGCAACTGTATATATCTTGTCGATGATCCTAAAGTGCTTCGCAAAAAAGTGATGCGGGCTGTCACAGACGAAGGTCCACAGACTCCTGACAGTCAGATGAGTGAACCTATTGCAAATCTTTTCACTCTTCTTGAGTTGACATCCACTCCCGATGTTGTGGAGCATTTCCGTAAGGCATATGCCGACTGTTCCATCCGCTATGGTGACCTCAAGAAGCAGCTTGCCGAAGATATTCTCGCTGTCACAACTCCGATTCGCGAGCGAGTGAATGATATTCTTGCCGATGACGGCTATCTGGCGAAAGTGCTTGCAGCCGGTGCCGAACGTGCACGCGAACGTGCAGCTGCGACTCTATCCGAGATGCGCCATGTAATGGGAATACGTAAATTCTGATTACCGGTACCGTGGCGAAGAATGTCGAAGGTCTGAAAATAGAACAGGTCCAGACGCTCGGACAGCGTCTGAACCCGCAGCTTGCGCGTCTGGGGCAGATTCTGGAGATGAATGTGCCCGAATTCGAGGAAGCTGTCGCGCGGGAGCTGAATGAAAATCCGGCACTCGAGGATCTTGACAGCCATTCCGGAGACCATGAAGACAGCTCCATAGAGACGCCGGAAGATATCCAGCGTGGCGACTATGCCGACGAGGATGACATGCCGGTATATCTTGCACGCAATCATTCCGCCGACGACAGTCATGTAGATGCTGCCTCATATGCACCCGATGAAGGTGATACGATAAGCGATGTTTTACTGCGTAGGCTTTTTTACGACCACAATCTTTCCGACTCCGAAAAGAGTATCGCCGAACATATCGTAGGTAACCTTGACGAAAGCGGTTATCTCACACGCTCTGTTGGCGAGATTGCCGATGATATCGCCGAAAAGGATGGTGTCAATGTGAGGGATGACGAAGTGCGGATTGTATTGGACTATGTGAGGGCTCTCGATCCGGCAGGGATTGCTGCATTCGACCTCCGCGATTGCCTGTTGCTGCAACTCAATCGTATGCCGGATTCGGAGACTGCCGATTGTGCCCGCAGAATAGTACGTGATTATTACGATTTGTTCACAAAAAAACATTTCGACCGCATACAGATGGCACTTGGAGCCAGTCGTGAGATGATGGAGGATGCTTTACGCATGATCCGGAAACTCAACACTCGTCCGGCATCGGTTATAGAGACCGGGAATTCGATTGATAAGGCCCCTGTTGTCTATCCGGATTATATTCTGACGTATGACGCCGATTTTGATACGTTTACCCTCAGCCTCTCAGGTAATAATCCGGAGCTTGCCATCGAAGCGTCGTTTCGTATAGATGATGCATTGCTGAAAAAAGAAGGAGCGTCCGTTTCGGAATTTATCAGGACACAGCGCGATCGTGCGCAGAGCTTTATCGAACTTGTGAAGATGCGACGCAATACGATGATGGAGGTTGGCAAGGCTATCGTGAAATTGCAGCGTGAGTTCTTCGTTACCGGTGATAAGACTGATATGAAGCCGATGATTCTTGCAGATATACAGCGTATAACCGGACTTGATCCTTCTGTGATTTCGCGCGCCACAAGTGGTAAATATATCCTTACGCCCCACGGCCAGTTTGCTATGAAAACGCTTTTCAATGAGCGCGTCGATGATAGTTCGGATATTACCTCCCTGAATATAAAGGAAAAACTTACGGATATTATCAACAACGAGGATAAGCGGCATCCGTTCTCCGACCGCGCATTGTGCGAGCTGCTTAAGGCTGCGGGCTTTGATATCGCACGCCGTACGGTGGCGAAATACCGTGAGTCTCTTGGCTTCCCTGTCGGACGTCTGAGAAGAAACTTTTAGCCCGTAGATTGTTATTATAGTATGACAACACAAGACAATACAGGCAATAAAGCGCTTAAAGGAGTGGCGCATATAATAAGCGACACATTTTCGCCAATACTGATGCCGACCGTCGCAATGGCTGTGGCATTGTGGCTCACTGTGATGCGTTTTATTCCGTTGAGTACGCGCCTTTGGTCCTTGCTCGGCGTGTTCGCTATAAGCGCAGTAATACCATTCCTTACAATTTTCGCACTGATAAAGGCCGGCCGTGTATCGGATACGAGCATTTCCGACCGTACCCAACGTTTTTGGCCTTACCTTACGTCAATAATCTGCTATATAGGAGCCGGGCTTTATCTGAAGGCGCTTCATGCACCGCATTGGATGCCGGCTTTTTTCTATGGTGCGGCGTGTGTATCGGTTATCGCGACTGTGGTAACCTCTTTGTTTAGATGGAAGATAAGTGCACATGTCGCTGCGGTAAGCGGTGTTGTCGGCATTGTCTACTGGCTTGCCTATAACGGAATGCTCGAGGCTCCGATGTTCTGGCTTTCTGCATTTGTCGTTCTTGCCGGTATTGTTGCATGGTCGCGTCTATATCTTGACCGTCATACGCCATTGCAGGTTTTTGCCGGCGCAGTTGTCGGTTTCGCAGTAGAATATGCAGTGCTCTGCATCTAATATATTTTAAACCAGTCGTTATGAATTGCAAAGTAAGTATAATAATGGGCAGCACATCAGACCTTCCTGTGATGCGCAAGGCTGCCGATTTTCTTGAACAGATGGAGGTGCCCTTCGAGCTGCATGCCCTTAGCGCACACCGCACACCGCGTGAGGTAGAGATTTTTGCTTCTGATGCTGCCGGTCGTGGAGTGGAAGTGATTATTGCAGCCGCAGGTATGGCAGCGGCTCTCCCGGGTGTCATTGCGGCAATGACTACAGTTCCTGTTATAGGTGTGCCAATTGCTGCCTCTCTCGACGGTGTTGATGCCATGTATTCGATGATTCAGATGCCTCCGGGTATTCCGGTCGCAACCGTAGGTATCAACGGTTCGCTCAATGCGGCTGTCCTCGCAGTCCGCATTCTTTCGCTTTCAGACGAAATTCTGGCTCAGCGTTATGCCGCATATTGTGCGTCGCTTTCCGAAAAAGTACGCAAAGCCGATGCTGAGCTTGCAGCAATAAATGAATATAAATTCAAGACTAACTGAGTGGATACAGCAGAATACCGCCGTCCGACGCACCCGGCGCTTGTCAGCAATCTTCATATCGGAGCACCATATACTGTAGTGCTCCAGTCGATGACTACCACAGCGACTCTCGATACAGAGGCTTCGGCTGCGCAGACTATATCGCTGGCAAAAGCCGGAGCTCAGCTTGTGCGTCTCACCGCGCAGGGAGTGGCTCATGCTTCTAATCTTGCCAATATCAAGGCTGCCGTGCGCGCCGCCGGTTGCGACGTGCCTCTTGTCGCCGATATCCATTTTAATCCGGCTGCGGCCTTCGAAGCCGCGTTACATGTCGAGAAGGTGCGTATCAATCCCGGAAATTTTTTCGATCCGGGTCGTAAATTCCTGAAGATGGAATTTTCCGACGAGGAATATGCTGCCGAGCTTGCCAGAATAAAGGAGAAATTGTTGCCGTTTCTCGACCTGTGTAACCGTGAGGGAACGGCGATACGCGTGGGTGTCAATCATGGTTCGCTGTCGGATCGCATCATGAGCCGTTACGGCGACGGAGCGGAAGGCATGGTAGAATCCGCATTGGAGTTTTTGCGCATATGCCGCGATTATGGCTTCGGGAACGTTGTTGTCTCCATCAAGGCATCAGATGTTTTTTTGATGGCCGATACGGTGCGCCTTCTTGCCGAGTCGATGGATAAGGAAGGAATTCCATATCCTATACATCTCGGGGTGACTGAGGCAGGTAATGCCCGTGAAGGTCGTATAAAATCGGCAGTCGGAATTGGTTCTCTTCTCAGCGATGGTATAGGTGATACTATACGCGTATCGCTGAGTGAAGCTCCCGAGAATGAAATTCCTGTAGCTCGTCAGATTGCCGATTATGCGGATGCCAACGCGCGTGCCAATTATGAAAACGGTACGATGCGCCGTTCGCGTCTGCGTCGAAGCACAATTGCAATCGGTGCGGTTCCTGCCGGCGCAGTAAGTATGGTGTTCGACAAGGCTTGCCGTTTGAGCGAAGCCCGCAAGGCGATAGCGGCAAGCGACAGGCCTGTGATTGTCGTAATGTCGTATCCTGAAATAAATGACAGGGATATGCTTGTTGTGACGGCTTCTATCGATTTAGGTTCGCTGCTGCTTGACGGAGATGTAGTCGGTGTGGAACTGCGTTCACCCCTCCTTTCGGAAGCGGAAGCCGTCGATGTGTTGCATGATATCATTCAGGCTACCGGAATAGCCCGTTTCAAGGCCGAGATAGTGGCATGTCCTGGTTGCGGCCGTACATTGTATGAGTTGCCGGGGGTTCTCGACAGAATAAAAGATACGTTCGGACACCTTAGGCATCTGAAAATTGCCGTAATGGGTTGCATTGTTAACGGCCCGGGTGAGATGGCCGGTGCCGATTACGGGTATGTCGGCGGGGGGCCGCAGAAAATAAGTCTCTACCGCGGTACGGAATGCGTAGTCAAGAATATCCCGCAGGAAGAGGCGGTCGATCGACTTAAAGAACTTCTTGTCGCCGACGGCCAGTGGTACGAGAAAGAAAGCGACAGATGAAGACGTTTCCGTCAACGATGATAAGACTTGACAACGGGCTGAGATTGGTGCACATTCATCAGCACGGTGTCGGGGCGGGCATTTTTGGAATAGTAGTGCGGGCGGGCAGCGCGGACGAGGATTCCGAATCTTTCGGTCTTGCGCATCTTGTGGAGCACACTATCTTCAAAGGAACGGAGAAACGTTCCTCATGGCATATCATAAACCGCATGGAGGCTGTTGGCGGTGAACTTAATGCATATACCACCAAGGAAGAAACTACGGTCTATAGCATTTTCCCGTCCGGTAATGCAGCCCGTGCCATAGAGTTGATAGCCGACCTTGCGCTTAATTCCCGTTTTCCGGAACGCGAGCTGGAGAAAGAGCGCGAGGTGGTTCTTGACGAGATATATTCATATCGCGACACGCCGTCGGAGGCAGTATTCGATGATTTCGAGGATTTCGTATTTTCCGGCAGTCCGATTGGCCATAATATTCTTGGTAGCCCCGAGTCGGTGCGTGAACTTGGCAGTGTGACGTGCCGCGAGTTTCTTGACCGCTATTATACTGCCTCTAATATGGTGGCTTTTTATAGCGGACCTCAAAGCGCCGACCGTATTGCGGCTCTCGTCAGCCGTTATTTCTCCGCTTTGGCCGTTGGAGAGTCAAATATTCATCAGGCGCCGTCGGTATTTACTCCGGGATGGCGCGAGACAGAAATCGAAGGTCTCCATCAGGTACATGCCATACTTGGGATTCCCGCCGCTTCTCTTTATAGTGAAAACCGTTTTGCAGACTCTCTTTTTGCCAACATGATTGGAGGTCCAGGTATGAACTCGCTTTTGAATGTGGAGTTACGCGAGCGCCGCGGCCTTGTATATACTGTTGAGGCCGGAGTGACGCATTTTTCTACGACCGGTCTGTTAACAGTGTATTTCGGTTGCGATGCCGAGGACTGTCGTCGCTGCCTTAGGCTGTGTGCCGATTCACTCCGACGCCTCGCCGATACGCCTGAAAAAATTCTTGAACGTCGCCTTGTCAAGGCTAAGCGCCAGTATCTCGGACAGATGGCGATTGCGGCGGAAAACAGAGAGAACAGAGTAATGGCCTTTGCCCGTTTTGTATTGTATAACGACTGTCTTCCGTCAGATGCAGCCCTTTTTGAGGCTGTGCAGACTGTCACGTCTTCGCAGATTACTGCATTGGCCACCGCTCTTGCCGAGCCGGCTGCTTTAATATATCGTCCTTAATAATGAAAAAAAATCTCTCCATGGCAGCTCTTTTGCTGTCGCTCTTTTTTCTTGCTGCGTGTTCGAACCATGGTAAAGACGGTTTGGCAGCTTATGCAGAGTTGCAGAATAAATCTTGTCCGCAGGTTGTAGATGGCGAGTTGATTCTTACCGATTATGACTATTCAAAGGACTGTAACGTGTTCACTCTGAATTATTCCGTGCGAGAGCTTGGTGGAACAGTTGCTTCTATGCGGACTGCCGAGAAACCGCTGAGGCGTATAATAGGTCAGAATTTCCGCAACGAGAGTCTTGGCGAACTGCTTGCTCTCTTGCTTGAGGCCAAGGCTGAAATGCGCGTGCGTTTCATCGGCGAGATTACCGGTGACACCCTTGATATTGATTTTGTACCTGATGACATCATTTCCATAGCCGCCGACGCCGAACGCGAACTGAGCGATATGGAACGTCTTGAATCGCTTGTCGCAAATGAAAATTCGCGATGTCCGCAATATATTGACGGCGACAGCCTTGTTATAACCTCCATGACAATAGAAGTGCCGTATATTGTTCTGAGTTACAGTTTCAATCCGCAGGCATATGATTTTGCGGAACTTGACAGTGCGGCATTACGCGCAAAGTTCGAACCGGGGCTTCATGATATTCTCGTGGAAGGCGCCGGCCGTGAACAGCTGTCGCTTATGAAGAAATTGAATCTCGGCATGCGCTATAGATTCCAGCCTACCGATTCCACATCTGCTTTTTCGGTGAATATTCGCCCAGAAGAAATAGCTGAATATTGAAAAATCTCTCAAGGGCATAAATTACCCGCGCTCCGGGAATTCCGAAGCGCGGGTAATTTGTTGGAATGTAGTTATTTTACCATTATTTTTGATACTTTGGAGCCTTTGCGGACGATGTAGATGCCTGCGTCAAGGCTATTGGTGTTGTCGGCGATTTTTGCTCCACAGAGGTTATAAACCTCTATTACGGTGGGTTCTTCTATATTGATATTGTCGACACCGCTTGTTCCGGTGGTTTTTGCGGTTTTTACATCCGAAACAGGTGTATATAGGCCGTTGGAGAGACCTTCCACCACATATTTATATTCTGTACCTGCCGCGAGATTGTTCACATCGAAGGATGTGGCGTTTCCGTCAAGTTCTATACGCGTTAAAACGGTATGAACATTTCCTGTCGCGTCCATCTTGTGTGTGCCATATCCTTCGCTGTAGTCTTTTGGATGTTTTGTCCATTCGCTGACGTAGAATTTTTTATGGGGAGCGTAGCTGTCAGAGTTACGGTAGTAAGTGACGTCCTGTCCCCAGTTTCCGGAAATGCGGTCGTTGCAGTCATAGCTTTCGTAGCCGAGAAGGTCGACGAGTTTGTCCTCCGGATCGAAAAGTGCGAGGGCGTCATCTCCGGTGAAGGTTGTGAAATTGGCATATCCGCCGTCGCTGAAACCGATTGTAGCGTCGGCGATATCGCGTAATGCGCTGTACTGGGCGTTGCAGAGTGTAAATGTCTCGCCGTCGGCAAGTACTTTGTCGGGAAGGGTATATTCGCAAGCAGTAAGACCGCCTGAGCCGTTGGATTCCATGCGGAATTTCCAGCCCTTTAGGTTGATGTCTTCTCCTGTGCCGTTGAAGATTTCAACCGCGCGGTTGTTGGATGAGCCTTCGATGTATTTTGTGAACATGAGATTCGGGGCGACGAGTTTGCCTTGTATGTCGGTATATACGGTAAGGATTATATTATCCATGCCGGGAGCTTTCTGCCAGTTGGCTGTGAAGCTGTTGTCGGTTATGTCCGATGGTTCTGCCGATGTTGGAGCGTAGACTTTGGCATGACCGCCGAGAAGTATGTTGTCGGTTGCTGCTCCGGCTGTAATTTTCAGCGTCTCAAGTTTTGAGCCTGCGTTTATGGCATCGAAGCGAATATTGAGTCGGCCGCCCTTTAGATCGTCCCAGCCGTCGGCTTTTTCGACCTTGAAATTGGACTTTTCCTCTTGAGCAAGGACTATGGGAGAAGTATTTGCTACAGCATTGATATCTATAGTGCGGATTTCACTTTCGTTTCCTGCCATAAGGTCGTTGAAAAGATGGTAATATGCGGAAGAATAGACGGTATTTACGGGCGATTCGACTTCTTCAAGCACAACAATGTCTGAGAGAAAGAACCGGTGAAGCTTGTCGGAGCGCTTCTCTGCGTAGAATTTGAATTTGCTGCCTTTGGCTACATTTGTGAATGTAAGCTCGAAGGGCGCTTCGCTGCGGTCGGTTATGTTGGTGGATATGTCGCTGTCGACTTTCTGCACGGTCTCAGGTTTGCCGTCAATTTCCACGCATACATACATGTTATCGTTTTTCCATGTCTGCGCACGGAACACGACTTTCACATTCGCTGCGATATCTGAGCTGAAATTTATTGCCGGTGTTGTGATATAGCCTGTCTTTGTCTTTGCGTTGAGTTTTACGGCGCGCTCGCTTTCGTAGGTGGAGTTGCTTGTCCAACCGGCATTGTCGGCGCAATCTTCTCCTTGGAAATAAAGGCTTTCGGCGTAATAGCCGCCTCCGGGTGTGGTGCTCTCCGCACGGGAGAATCCTTCTTTCAGAACCGGCACATATACACCGGCCTGCGCAGCCGTCGATACAAGTGCGGCCGCAAAAGCAAGAGTAAAAAATTTGTTCATATAAAAATGTGAGATGAGAAAAATGTACTATAATGTATGTAAAAAGAAAATCCGGCTTGATAGTGCCGGATTTTCCTTTAAAGGTTGTATTATGCGAGGGGCTTTGCTTCCCAGCCGAGGGCGCTGGCGCCGAGAACTGCTGCATCGGCTTCCTTGAGTTCGCTGAGCAGGATTTTTGCCTTGCCTTTGAACATGCTGAGCATGTTGCGTTCCATGGATTCGCGAAGGGGACGCATGATGAGTTCGCCGCTCTTGGCGAGGCCGCCGAAGAGGATAAATGCCTGCGGAGAGGAAAATACCATCATGTCGGCAAATGCTTCGCCGAGAATATTTCCGGTATAGTCGAAAATGTCTTTGGCAAGTTTGTCGCCGTTCATTGCAGCATCGTACACGTCCTTGGAGGTGATTTCCTCAATGGGGAGATTGCGGAGCAAAGAAGGCTCTGTGCGGGCTTCAAGGAATTCGCGTGCTGTACGGGCAACACCTGTGGCGGAGCAGTATGCTTCAAGACAGCCTGTGCGACCGCAGCCGCAGAGGCGACCGTTGTTCCGCTTTACAATAACGTGGCCGAGTTCTCCTGCGAGACCGTCATGGCCGTAGACAACCTGTCCGTTGATTACAATACCGGAACCTACGCCGGTGCCGAGGGTGATCATGATGAAATCCTTCATACCGCGGGCGGCGCCGTAAGTCATCTCGCCGAGTGCGGCTGCATTGGCGTCGTTGGTGACTGCAACGGGGATGCCGAATTTTTCGCTTACGAGTTTTGCCAGGGGAAGCGACGGCCAGGGAAGGTTTACAGCCTTGTCGATTTCGCCGGTATAGTAGTTCGCATTGGGTGCGCCGATACCTATGCCCTGGATTTTATCTACTGCGTCATTAGCTTCGATAAGACGGGTTGCTTCTGTATATAGCTCGTCAAGGTAATCTTCGAAAGAGGCATGTTTGCCGGTTTTTATGGATGAGCTTGCTATCACATTGCCGCGGGCGTCTACAATGCCGAATACGGTGTTTGTACCGCCTATGTCAATGCCGAGAACGTAAGGTTTCATGGTTGGTTTATTACTTTATAATGTATGGTGAATAATTTAACCCCAAAGTTAGCGAATTTTTTTGCAACAGCTATCATCACGGCGAAAAAATCCTGAACAAAGCCGTTAAAATATATTTTCGCGTGCCGCGGCGTTCCATATTTTTAATATATCGATTCCGATAATCGAAAAATGTATGTAATTTTGTAAACAGTATACTAATATTTTCCAATTATGCACAAGATAGCAATGACAGCAGGCGCAATAGCAGTTGCGACGGCCGCTATGGCTGAACCGGCCGATTTCAAAAGCGCCGACGGCCGCTACACCATCGAGGCCATCGAGGCTCTCGGTCGTGTCAGCGCCCCGACGGTTACCCCTGACGGGAAGACTCTTCTTTTCGGTATCTCTTACGAGAACCTCGCCGAAAACAATTCAAATAACGATCTTTACACTCTCGACCTGAACGCCAAGAACGCCGTTCCTGTAAGAATAACAGACACTCCCAAGAGCGAAGGCTCCGCAGTATGGATTGAGGGCGGCAAGCGGATTGCATTCCTATATCCTGACGCAGACGGTAACAGCCAGTTGTGGACGATGAATGCCGACGGTACAGGCCGCGAACAGGCATCGACACATCCCGGCGGCATCTCGGGCTTCCTTTTCGCTCCCGATGGCAAGCAGATTGTGGTAATCGGCAATGTGAAATATGCCCGAACGGCAGGCGACATATATCCAGATCTCCCAAAGGCTACCGGACGCGTTATCGACGACCTTATGTACAAGCATTGGGATGAATGGGTGACTGAAATCCCTCACCCATTCATAGGCGTTTTCGACGGCAAGACAGTAAGCGGCCTTAAAGACATCATGGCCGACGAGCCTTTCGAGGCTCCGATGAAGCCTTTCGGAGGTTCAGAATCTTTCGCGTGGTCGCCCGGCAGCAAGATGCTTGTATATGTGTCGCGCAAGAAAACCGGCATGGACTACGCGCTTTCGACAAATTCCGACCTCTACCTATATAACCTCGAGAGTGAGACAACCCATAATCTCACCGAAGGTATGATGGGCTATGACACAATGCCCGCTTTCTCGCCTGACGGAAATTATCTTGCATGGCTCAGCATGGAGCATGACGGTTATGAGAGCGACCGCAACCGCCTCTTTATCCTCGACTGCCACACAGCAGTGAAGCGCGACCTTACCGCAGACTGGGACTATTCTATCGATGAATTCGCATGGGCGCCCGACGCAAAGAGTCTATATTTTATCGCTCCCAAAGATGGCGTTATCCCCGTTTTCAATATCGATGTGGCTACCTCTGCAATCCGTCAGCTCACCGACGTCTGCGCCGATTTCACAGGTCTTTCTGTAGCCGGTAAAGATCGCGTTGTAGTGATGCGGCACTCGATGTTGCGCCCCAATGAAATTTATTCTATCACACTAAAAGGAAAGAAGACTCCCGAGCTAAAAGCTCTCACAGATGTGAACGGCCCTATTTTCGCCCGGCTCAATATGCCTACTGTAGAAAAGCGCATGGTGCCGACTACCGACGGCAAGCAGATGCTCACTTGGGTTGTATATCCCCCGGATTTCGACGCAAGCAAGAAATATCCCGCGCTTCTCTATTGCCAGGGCGGCCCTCAGCAGCCCGTAAGTCAATTCTGGAGCTATCGTTGGAATCTTGCCTTGATGGCGGCCAATGGTTATATTGTCATCGCTCCGAACCGTCGCGGCCTTCCCGGTTTCGGCACGGAGTGGAATGCTCAGATTTCCAAGGATTATCCCGGACAGAACATGCAGGATTATCTTTCTGCAGTCGACAATCTCAAGGCTGAATCTTATGTTGATGCCGACCATATAGGCGCTACCGGCGCAAGCTATGGCGGTTTCTCGGTATATTATCTTGCAGGCATACACAACCACCGCTTTGCAGCTCTTCTCGCCCATGCAGGTATCTTCAACATGGAGATGCAGTATCTGGAGACCGAAGAGATGTGGTTCGCCAACTGGGACATGGGTGGCGCATATTGGGAAAAGGACAATGCCGCCGCGCAGCGTACCTTTGCCAATTCTCCCCATCGTCTCGTAGACAAATGGGATACTCCCATCATGGTTAGTCATGGCGAATACGACTATCGCATTCTTGCTTCGCAGGGCATGGCAGCTTTCAATGCAGCCAAACTCCGCGGAATTCCGGCCGAAATGGTGATATATCCCGACGAAAACCACTGGATTCTCAAACCGCAGAATGCAGTGCTCTGGCAGCGCCTTTTCTTCCGCTGGTTCGACAAGTGGCTTAAGCCAGGCAAAGAATAATGTCGAAAGCCCGGCTTAAAAAAGAAATATCGACCTTCTCCGGCGAGCAACTCATTGAGCTAATCCTCAGTGCGTACGACTCGTCGAAGGAGGCCAAATCGTATTTTGAATTCTTCCTTAATCCCGATGTCGACACCCTTCTTGAAAAGAAAAAGGAGGCGATCTCCAAAGAAGCACGTCGCAGCAAATGGGGCACGTCCAAAGCGAGAATATCGCGGATAAAGGCTGAGATAAAATTTGTCGAGGGCCTTGGCGTCGGAGCGGAGTACGTAGGCAAGCTGAGATTTTTTGCGATACGCGAGCTTGTTATGCTTGAAAAATATATCAACTATACCAATGCTTTTGTAGGCAGCATCGACAAAATGGTAGGTGAGCATCTTGAATACATGGCGAAGAACGGCATGTTGCTCCGAGCAGTCGAAGATTTCAACAACATTATAATCAACAATCCGGACGCCGGCACCGAACGTTTCCGCCGCCACCTTCACGCCCTCGTCGGAAACTCCATACACGATCTCCGCACCAAATACGGGATAGTTGTTTAGAATCCGACTATTGCAAGAATATAGTGAATATTAATTGGTTAGATTTTCTCAAAGTTGGTGCCAAGGGTCAATATTTGATTTTGAAATAATCGAGAACTGCTTTGTAATAGTCTTGGGCGGTGAGACACGTGTCTGTCAGGTAACCTGGAGTACGGTTCCATTCGCGGAGTCCTCGGTAATAGTATATTTTAAGGTCGTCGCTTATTATAAAAGGGACTATACCGTGGTTCAGACATTCCTTAAACATTATCAGGCGACCGACGCGACCGTTTCCATCCTGAAAAGGATGTATGGATTCAAACCGTTGATGGAAATCAAGGATGTCCGTCAACTGGATAGAGTTCTTTGATTTATAATCCTTAAGAAGGTCGCGTATGGCTTTGCCGACTTTTTTAGGCTCGACTGTTTCTGTTCCCCCGACCTCATTAGGTAATTGTTTATATTCACCAACGGCGAACCATTTTTTTGCGGCATCGGATGTGCCTGCTTTTAGGAGTTGGTGGATTTGTTTTATCATGCTTTCAGTGACAGGTTCGTTGGCATGGTCTATAATATAATCTATGCATCTGAAATGATTGGTAGTTTCTATTATATCGTCGACATTCACAACTCTGTCGGATATACCGATAGTATTTGTCTCAAAGATATAGCGAGTTTGTTCTTTCGAAAGACGACTTCCCTCTATATGATTGGAGTTATATGTGAGTTCAATTTGAGTGCGGTGGTATATGCCGCCTTTTATTTTGTTTTCCTTTTGGATGCGTAGGGCAGCCAAAAGCGGAGTCAAAGTATCTTTTGCGTTAATGCGAGCCGGCAGAGATGCGTCGGCCGGTATACTCCAGGTTTTCCCGATTAAAATTGCTCCTGGGATTTTTCCTTGGAGACAATAGTTTCTGACAGTGCGATCGGCAAGACCGTGTGTGATGGCATATTCTTTAACTGATATATAATCCATGTCTGAAATATTTGACTATATCGCAAAGTTACGATTTCTTGCCGATATCGGCAAGAAAGGGGGCTTGTTTTTGCAATTTCCTGCGATTCATGCCGATAGATTAACGTTTATCGGTATGAATCGCAGTTCTTTGTGATAAGGAATCGTTGTACATTTGAAAAGATTTCCGGTCTTACAGATGCAATTACAGAAAAATTTCGTAAATTTGCGTCATAAAACACATTCACAATAGCAAGCTATTAGAAATACAATTATGAAAATTGAAAAAATCATCGGACGTGAGGTGCTCGATTCACGCGGCAACCCCACTGTAGAAGTAGACGTAATCCTTGAATCAGGCGCACGTGGCCGTGCATCCGTTCCCTCTGGTGCCTCCACAGGTGTCAACGAAGCCCTTGAGCTCCGCGACGGCGACAAGAGCCGTTACATGGGCAAAGGCGTCCTCAAAGCAGTAGCCAACGTAAACGGCCCCATCGCTGCCGCCCTCGTAGGTATGAGCGCTCTCGACCAGATTGCTATCGACGAGACAATGCTTGCTCTCGACGGCACTGACACCAAGAGCAACCTCGGTGCAAACGCTATCCTCGGTGTATCTCTCGCCGTTGCCAAAGCTGCTGCCGACTACCTCGACCTTCCCCTTTACAAATACATCGGTGGCTGCAATACATACGTACTGCCAGTGCCCATGATGAACATCATCAACGGTGGCGCACACTCCGACGCTCCCATCTGCTTCCAGGAATTCATGATTCGTCCTATCGGCGCTACATCGTTCCATGAAGGCATCCGCATGGGTACAGAGGTATTCCACAACCTCAAATCCGTTCTCAAGGCTCGCGGCCTCAGCACAGCTGTAGGTGACGAAGGCGGTTTCGCTCCCACACTCGACGGCACTGAAGACGCCCTCAACGTAATTATCCAAGCTATCGAGAAGGCCGGTTATGTTCCCGGCAAGGACGTTACCATCGGCCTCGACTGCGCTTCTTCCGAATTCTTCCATGACGGTGTTTACGACTACACATGGAAGCAGGGCGCAAATGCTCCCAAGCTTTCCAGCAAGGAGCAGGCTGAATTCCTCAAGAAACTCGTTGAAGAATTCCCCATCGATTCTATCGAAGACGGTATGGCAGAAGGCGACTGGGAAGGCTGGAAAATCCTCACCGACCTTATCGGAGACCGTTGCCAGCTCGTAGGTGACGACCTCTTCGTTACCAATGTGAAATATCTCGAAAAAGGTATCGAACTCGGTTGCGCAAACTCTATCCTCGTTAAGGTTAACCAGATCGGTTCTCTCACCGAGACTCTCCGCGCAGTAGAACTTGCTCAGCGCAACGGCTACACCGCTGTTATCTCCCACCGTTCGGGCGAAACTGAAGATGCCACTATCGCCGACATCGCAGTTGCTACAAACGCAGGTCAGATCAAGACCGGTTCTGCAAGCCGTTCCGACCGTATGGCCAAGTACAACCAGCTTCTCCGCATCGAGCAGGAACTCGGTGCAGCTGCTTGCTATGGCTACGGCAAGAAGACCCGTCGTCCCGAATAATCTCAGGATATCTGATAATAAAAAAGAGTCGTACCACTGGTGCGACTTTTTTTTTGACCGGATTCACGGCTCTTTAATTTTATAATACCGATAACTTACGGGCCCAAATTAACGAACCGTGAAATTTGGACGCTGTGAAAAAGCGGAAAATATTATTTGTAAAGGAAGCGGCGGATAGAACGCTTGGGTGTTTTTTCGAATTCCTCCGGCATGATTTCAATCGACATAACCTGCTCGTATGGAGCCACGATGCTGTTGAGCCATTTTCTGTTGGATTCCATTGCCTCCTGAAGCTGTTCGTTCGAAAGTCCGTCGCGGGCAACCTGCTCGTCATCGGGGTGACAGAGCGCAACAAGATGTCCGTTACGCTCCAGAACGAGGCATTCGTTTACATATGGCATATTGCTCAGTTTCGATTCTATCTCTTCGGGGTAAATGTTTTGTCCGTTTGCCGTCAGAATCATCGTCTTGTACCGGCCGCGGATATGTACGGTGCGACCGTTCGGAGCACTTATCCAGCCCATGTCGCCTGTATGTAGCCAACCGTCTTCTTCGAGAGCAGCTTCTGTGGCTTCGGGATTCTTGTAGTAACCTTTCATCACATTCATGCCGCGTACAAGTATCTCGCCTTGCGGTAGTCCTTCTTCTGTTTTGGGGAGAGTCTCGTCAACAAGAACTTTTGCTTCCATAATACCTTTCAAGGTGCGTCCTGCCGATCCCGGCTCAAAGCGTCGCCAGGGCGAGTAGCTTATCAGGGGGCCGCATTCAGTCATGCCGTATCCTACGGTAACGGGGAATTTAATCCTGCATAGAAAATCCTCTACTTCGGAGTTGAGTGGGGCGCCTCCAACGATTACTTCCTCAAAAACACCTCCGAATGCATCGACGAGTTTGTTGCGGATGATACTGTAGACGGCTTTTTCAAGCATTGGAACGGCGAGAACCCAACGGATAGGTTTCTTGGTAATCATCGGTACCACAACTTTGCGGTAGATTTTTTCAAGAATCAGAGGTACACAGATTATAAGAGACGGCCGAACCTGACGCATTGCACGAAGGAGCAGCATCGGTGTCGGCGTCTTGCCGAGAAGCGTTACGTGGCTGCCGACAGCAAGCGGAGTCAGCATGTCGAAAGCGCATCCATAGGCGTGGGCGAGTGGAAGGAATGATAACGCGCGAGAATTTTGGTAATGCAATTTGGAGCGTATTCCGAATACTACATTGCCCCGCAGATTGTCGAACGACAGCATGACGCCTTTGGAGAAACCTGTTGTCCCGGATGTATAGTTTATCACACAGGTGTCGTTTCCGTTGACTTTCGGATAGAAAATATCGGAAGGGGCAAAGCCATGGGGATAGCGTTGGCGGAATTTTCGTGTGAGGCTCATCACAATGGATTTATGAGTCACCGGACCGCGTTTACCGTGGGCGCGGTTTGCGCTGCGCTCGGCAATTACAGTGCGTGTGTCGAGCGAAACAACTGCGCGTACCTGTGGCAAAGCGTTATAGTCCATTCCGGTAAAAAGACCGTCGGAGACAAAAAGCATAACCGAGTCGGAATGATCGATTATATTTTGGGCGTCAGTAGCGTTGAAATCATGGAGAACCGGAACTATCACGGCACCGTAAGTGATGGTAGCCATGAAAGTTATAACCCAGTTGGGCGTGTTTTTTCCGTATATTGCTATTTTATCGCCCGGCATTACACCGGAAAGTTCAAAGAACAGATGCAGACGCGCTATTCTGCGAGCCATATCGCCGTAGGAAATGGTTTTGCCGCTTATGTAGTCGGTAAGTGCCGGCAACGGGAAATTGTCGGCAAAACTATGCTGATAAATTTGCAGCAGGCCGTCGTATGGCGGTTTGCGGTATTGTTCTTCGAATTCGTAAGCCATTCTCAGGGTGCGTTTTCCTAAATGTTGTCGAGAGAAGCCTCTATATCGCGGGCTATATTTTCAATATTGCGGTTGCCGTCGATTGCATGATAGCAGCCTTTGTTCATATAATATTCACGCAGGGGCGCTGTCTGTTTGTGATAGACGGAGAGGCGCTTTTTGATGGTGGAAAGATTGTCGTCGCTGCGGCCGCTGTCCTTACCGCGTTCGAGCATGCGACGTATTAATTCGTCTTCCTCTACTTCAAGACCGACTACGGCATTGATGTCGGTGTTGTATTTTTTAAGCATTTCGGAGAGTGCTTCGGCCTGAGCTACCGTGCGGGGGAACCCGTCGAAAATAACACCTTTCTCTATTGTTCCGGGATTCTGGATGAATAGGTCGGAAAGGACGTCTATCATAATCTCATCAGGAATAAGGAGTCCTTTTGAGATATAGGAGTCTGCAACCTGTCCTAAATGTGTCTTGTTAGCAATGTGTTCACGGAGTAATTCTCCCGTTGATATATGGTGTAGTCCGTAGCGTTTTATCAGGTTTTCGCTCTGAGTGCCTTTGCCGCTACCGGGCGCACCGAAAATAACAATGTTCATGCATTAATGCTTTGATGGCCGCATATTATATTCCCGAACCGTGGATCCGGAAAATTATGCAACCACGGTTGGAATATTATTCTTCTTTAAGAATATAGATGTCGTTCAAATTTCGCGCTTTTTCGTTCAAGTCAAGACCGTAGCCGATGATAAATTTTGTAGGGATTTTGAAACCTACATAATCGGGTCTGACAGGACGGGCGAGTGCATCCGGTTTGAATAGGAGGGTCGCGATCTTTATTTCTGCGGGCTTTTTCTTCTTGAGGTCTTCGATAAGCTTGTAGATGGTATTTCCGGTGTCTACAATATCTTCCACAATAATAATAGACCGTCCTTCAATGTCTTCGTGGAGACCCACGACTTCCTTGACACTGCCTGATGTCGATGTACCCTCATAGCTTTTAAGACGTATGAAGGTGATTTCTGCGTCTTTGTTGTCGACTGCGCGGAAAAGATCGCAGGCAAACGGAAATGCTCCGTTGAGTACACATACAAACAGGGGCATCTTGCCGGCGCAATCGCGTGTTATTTCTATTCCCAGTTCGGCAATGCGGGCTGAGATTTGTTCTCGGGTGATATAGGGCTCGAAAGTCAGGCCCTCATAGGTCACTTGTTTCATTGTTGCGAAATAAATTATGCAAATTTATGAATTATTTTGCAAACAACAATGCTCGGACCTGTGAGGGCGTTGATTTTTTATTTCTTGCCGAATATGCGATGCTTTTTGCAGGGGATAAAGTGGAGTGTCACTGAGGCTGCGAGAAGGGTCGCAAGTCCGGCTATAAGAAGATGATGGATGCGTTCGCGACGTTCGATTTGTTTTTCAATTTTTTTGAGGACTGCGATTTCTCGTTCCTGTTCGTTCATGAAAACTTTCATAATCGGGTAGTTTTTTTAATTTGATAAGTATAGTGAATCGATATATAAGCTGTTGGTATAACAAGTGCTGTATGGATAAGGTTCAGCAAACAATGCGTGCGTTCCGGTTGATGGAACGCACGCGAAGCTCATAAATGAACCAAGGTCAGGAGCTTTTTAGGATTTATTTCTTGTCTAAGGGCTTCATGTCGTATGAAGCGATGGCGATTGTGAAACCCCAGTAGATGAATGCTATAGAGGTGAGGAACGATACCATCATCATATTGCTTACCCAGCCGGCCTCAAGGAAAAGTAATCCGATGATGCATAGAAGGATCCCGTTGATGATGCCAAGCCACCAGTAGCGCGAGCGTCCGCGGGCAGCGGCTCCGAAGAAGGATTCTATTCCCCAGAATATGAATATTATGGAGAGGAAATAAGGTAATACTATCTCGGAAAGGATTACACTGCGTACAAGCATGAAACCGATGAACATATCGATTACACCGCCGGCAATCCACCAACCCCAGCCTTTTGCATGGTCGGGACCCGCGGCTACGCAGAGCTGTACGATACCTGCCAGGACAAGGAGCCAGCCGAAAATCTGTGAAGCTACGGCATAGCCGGCTTCTGGCCAGAACCAATAGGCAAAACCACCGAGAACCAGCATTATGCCGATTACGAGGACTACCCACCAAAGGCGGGTCTGTCCGAGATAATTCATGTTGAGAGCTTTCATAATAGGAGTAGTTAAAAACGTTGAGTTGAATGTTATTGATATTTATGAATATTAAACACTCCAGATGGAAAATAGTTCCATGTCAACGTTTCTGAATTATGAAGCGGGTTGATTATCTGCGGCGCGGTTTGGGTTTGCTCACTCTTGCGGTAGCGTTCTGCCGGTGAGGTGGGGCGCTGCCGAATAATTTCGATATCAGGTCGGGGCGTCCGATGGAATGGAGCGTATGGGTGATTTCGCGGCGGTATTCAGGGTCGTACCAGAAAAAGAACATGCGTTGTCGCAGTTTTTCGTTCGTTTTGGTGGCGGCGAAAATTTCTTCTCCGGTATAAGGATGTATGCCGGTATAGTAAATTTCTGTGGCAAGTGTCATAGGTGTAGGAGTGAAATCCTGTACCTGTTCGAGATGGAAATTCAGTTTTTTCGTCTCGACGGCAAGTAGTGCCATGTCTTCGACAGTGCATCCCGGATGCGAGGAAATGAAATAGGGTATAAGCTGCTGGCGTAGTCCTGCCTTTTCATTCACTTTGTCGAAAAGGGCGTTGAACTTGCCGAAAAGTTCGAATGAAGGTTTGCGCATCAGATGCAGAACGGCGTCGGACGTGTGTTCGGGTGCGACTTTCAGTCGACCCGATACATGGTCGGTGATAAGTTCGCGGTTGTAGCGCTCGTTGCGCTTGTCAATCTCTGCATTGCCGGTATGATGCATGGAAAGATCGTAGCGGACACCGCTGCCGATAAATGATTTCTTAACGCCGGGCAATGCATCGACTGCATGATATATGTCGAGCAGCGGACCGTGGTCGGTATTGAGATTGGGACACGGCGACGGATGCAGACACGACGGTCGCAGACAGCGTCGGCACTTGTCCTTGTCGCGCCCCGACATGCCGTACATATTGGCAGACGGCCCTCCGAGGTCGCTTATATAGCCTTTGAAATCGGGCATCTCACATACCTGTCGTACCTCCCGCATGATAGATTCCTTTGAACGCGATGCGATGAATTTGCCCTGATGGGCGGATATGGTGCAGAAGGCGCATCCTCCGAAGCATCCGCGGTGCATATTTACGGAGTGGCGTATCATTTCGTATGCCGGAATCGTCTTGCCTTTGTAGCGGGGATGGGGCAGGCGTGTATATGGTAGGTCGAATGCTGCGTCGATTTCGCCGGGAGTCATGGCCGGAAGCATGGGGTTGACGCGAACAGCTTTATTACCTGTGACTTGCCATATCACTGCTTTTCCTTCAAGACGGTTGCTTTCTTGTTCGATAAACTTGAAATTGCGGGCCTGGCATCGCTTGTCTGCAACGCAATCTTTGAAAGAGGATAGTATTATGTTGTTTTCATCGGATTGTGGAATCTCTGACAGAGGACGGAGCATTGCCGTTTGAGGCAAGTCGACAATATCTTCTATTCGGCATCCTCCGGACAGACGTTCGGCGAGCTGGAGTATCGTGCGTTCGCCCATTCCGTATATCAGAAGGTCGACAGGGGTATCGGCAAGAATGGATGGGCGCAGCCTGTCTTCCCAGTAGTCGTAATGGGAAAGACGCCGCAATGAAAACTCTATGCCGCCTCCGATGACTGGTACGTCCGGAAACAGGTCTTTAAGAATGCGGGAATATACAATGGATGGGTAATCCGGCCTGGCGCCGTGACGTCCGCCGGGGGTATATGCATCGTCGGAGCGACGCCTCCGGTTGGCGGTATAGTGATTTACCATCGAATCCATCGCGCCGGGACTGACTCCGAAAAACAGTCGCGGAGCACCGAATTTGCGGAAATCGCGGAGATCGTCCTGCCAGTTCGGTTGGGGGACTATAGCGACACGGTAGCCTGCCTGTTGGAGAGTGCGCCCTATGACGGCCGCGCCGAAAGCGGGATGATCCACGTACGCGTCGCCGGAGAAGAGGACAATATCGACTGAATCCCATCCCAACGCTTTCATCTCCTTGACGGAGGTGGGGAGCCAGTCGGTGGGACAGAGGGAGTTATAATTTATTGTTGATTTCTGCATTTCAATCTTTTGTCATGTTTGCGAGCCTGTCCTCGAGCTTAATAATCTCGTCGCGCAGGCGTGCGGCTGTCATGAATTCCATTTCTTTGGCCGCTTTGAGCATCTCTTCGCGTAGTTTGTTGATATTCTTTTGCAGTTCGTCGGGCTTCATGTAAGCGACCACAGGGTCTGCGGCGATATTGACGCTCGTAGTGTATTCGTCGTAGTATCTTACCGATTTTTCGGCTTTCTCCCTGTTCTGTTTCAGTTTCGTGCGGTCTGTCTTGTCGGTGCGGTGTCCGCTTATGCTTGTCCTTTCCATATCGACCTCTTCTTTCTCCAGTCCGACGATGACATTGCGTGTCTTGACGATGGCCTGTGGCGTTATGCCGTGTTCTTCGTTGTATGCGAGCTGGATGGCACGGCGGCGCTCAGTCTCGTCGATTGTCTGTTGCATGGAGTCCGTAATCTTGTCGGCGTACATTATCACCTGCCCGTTGATATTACGTGCCGCACGTCCGACTGTCTGCGTGAGCGAGCGGTGGCTGCGCAGGAACCCTTCTTTGTCGGCGTCGAGGATGGCAACGAGAGATACTTCAGGCAGGTCGAGGCCCTCGCGGAGAAGGTTCACGCCGATAAGGACGTCGTATTCTCCGGCGCGGAGGCCGTCGAGAATCTTGATTCTGTCGAGTGTGTCGACGTCGCTGTGGATATAGGCGGTCTTTATCTTGAGTTTCAGGAAATAATCGTTGAGTTCCTCTGCCATTCGTTTGGTGAGCGTCGTGACGAGAACACGTTCGTCGCGTTCTATGCAGAGTTGAATCTGTTCGAGAAGGTGGTCTATCTGGTTTGCCGACGGGACTACACGTATCTGCGGGTCGAGGAGGCCGGTCGGGCGTATCACCTGTTCGACAACGACACCCTCGCAGCGTTCGAGTTCATAATCCGCAGGAGTGGCGCTGACGTAAATCACTTGTTTTGTGAGATTTTCGAATTCCTCGAAACGAAGTGGACGGTTGTCGAGGGCGGCTGGCAGACGGAAGCCGTATTCCACAAGATTTTCCTTGCGGGAGCGGTCGCCGCCATACATTGCGCGTATCTGCGGTAGCGTGACGTGGCTCTCGTCGATGATAGTCATGAAATCGTCCGGGAAATAGTCCAATAGGCAGAACGGACGCTCACCCGGCATGCGGCGGTCGAAATAGCGCGAGTAATTCTCGATGCCGGGGCAGTAGCCGAGTTCCTTGATCATCTCTATGTCGTAGTTCACGCGTTCGTCGATGCGCTGTGCCTCCAGCTCGTAGCCTTCGCTGCGGAAATGGCGTATCTGTGCCTCAAGGTCGACCTTGATGTTGGCCAGAGCGTATGCCTGACGTGCCGGAGAGACTACAAACAGGTTGGCCGGGTAGATGTTGAAACTCTCGTGTGTTCCGAGGTGGGCGTTGTCCTCGGGGCGTACGGTAATCACCTTTTCTATCTCGTCGCCCCAGAACACGACGCGTACAATTATTTCCTCGTAGGCAAGACGGATATCGACCGTGTCGCCTTTGACACGGAAATTGCCACGTTGGAAATCAACCTCGTTACGGCTGTAGAGAGCTGCGACAAGTTTGCGGAGGAAATCGTTGCGGTTGATTTTCATTCCGCGGCGCACCTGGATTACGTTCTCGTGAAAATCTTTGGGATTGCCCATGCCGTAGAGGCACGACACCGACGAAACCACAATCACATCGCGCCGACCCGACAGGAGTGCGGAGGTTGTAGCGAGACGTAGACGGTCTATCTCGTCGTTTATCATAAGGTCTTTCTCTATGTACTTGTCGACCGACGGGATATATGCTTCCGGCTGATAATAATCGTAATAAGATACGAAATACTGTACGGAGTTATTGGGGAAAAACTGCTTGAACTCGCTGTAGAGCTGTGCGGCAAGTGTCTTGTTATGACTCAATATAAGCGTGGGTTTGTTCACGCTCTGAATGACATTTGCCATAGTGAAAGTCTTGCCGGAGCCTGTCACGCCGAGCAGAGTCTGCGCGGGGCGTCCCTCGCGTATGCCGTCAGCCAGCTCCTGTATGGCCTGGGGCTGGTCGCCGGTAGGGCTGTATTGCGATTGTAGTTCGAAATCCATCTGCGTTCAGTTTTAACTTACAAAGATACGAATAAGTCGAGAGCAAAAGAAAATTTATTTTCAATTTGCCGAGCGGGAGTATCTTCGGC
>CAJTJV010000013.1 GCA_910576775.1 uncultured Muribaculaceae bacterium
CTCTGATAAAACGTCCCTCCGGGACTCGGATGCGGTTCAGTTGCAGGATGTCGATAACTTTCGAGTACATCGCAATTGAAATATTCAAAGCATTTTTGAAAGAGCCGTGCTCCACACATAACCGACGGCAACGAGGCAAAAAATAAATTTGTACGATTCACGGATAATAACTACTTTTGCAGCAACCAATGCGGTAGTAGCTCAGTTGGTAGAGCATCAGCTTCCCAAGCTGAGGGTCGCGGGTTCGAACCCCGTTTACCGCTCCAGCAGCAACCGGGCAAATAGCGGAAACTATTTGCCCGGTTGCTTTTCAAAAACGCCGTCAGTCATCGTGGTGATGATGTTTATGATGCTTTTTGTGGTGTTTGTGATGTTTGTGGTGCTTTTTATGATAACCGTAATCATCGAAATCATAGCGGTAATCATGTTCTATGCCGGCGTGCGTACGGATAGTACCGCATGCGGGCGCAAACATTCCCGCCAGAAGAGCAATGGCAAGTGCCGCAGCAAACCCTGCGGAACGGTATCTGCGAATTGTTTCCCGTATCATAATCAAATAAGTTGAGATGAGTGTGCGATTAATATTCCAACACATGCATCTGTAGATTGTTTACACTTATTCTGAAACTGCAAATGAAAATGCGAAGGAACATAATGAAAACGGCTGTTAAAAATTACAAAAGAAGCTATCAATTTCTATGTTTTTTTTCGTAACTTTGCAGCATCTCTAAAGGAAAGAGGCTACGCCTGCACCGGCAAAGCCAAGAATTATCGCATTTACCTTATTATGAAATTATTACAGGCAAAATTATCCAAATACACAGCACCCCAGGAAGCCAAAGCGGCAGGGGTATATCCCTATTTCCGCGCAATTTCCTCCGAACAGGACCCCGAAGTAATCATCAACGGCCGCCGCGTGCTGATGTTTGGCTCCAATTGCTATACCGGCCTTGTCAACGACCCCCGCATAAAAGAGGCTGCCATAGAAGCCACCCGCAAGTACGGCACAGGTTGCGCCGGCTCCCCCTTCCTCAACGGCACTCTCGACCTTCACAAAAAACTCGAAGCGCGTATCGCCGAATATATCGGTAAAGAAGATGTAATGATTTACTCAACGGGCTTCGGTGTGAATCTCGGCGTTGTCAGCGCCCTCACAGGCCGCGAGGACTATATCCTTTGGGACGAACAGGATCACGCGTCCATCATAGAAGGGCGCCGCCTGTCATTCAGCAAATCGCTCAAGTATCGCCACAATGATATGGAGTCGCTCGAAAAGCAGCTCCGCAACTGCGAACCCGACAAAGTAAAACTTATCGTCACCGACGGCGTATTCTCAATGGAGGGCGACGTTGCCAACCTACCGGAAATCGTCCGTCTTGCCAAGCAGTACGACGCATCGGTTATGGTAGACGAGGCACACGCAATAGGTGTATTCGGCGAAGGCGGCCGAGGTGTCTGCAATCATTTCGGCGTCACCGACGACGTGGATCTCGTCATGGGTACCTTCTCGAAATCCTTTGCCTCGCTCGGAGGCTTTATCGCAACCGACAAGGAAATTACAAACTACCTCCGTCATCATTCGCGCTCATATATATTCACAGCAAGCATCACACCCGCCTCAACCGCTGCAGCCCTGAAGGCTATCGACATCATGATTGAGGAACCGGAGCTTCAGGAAAACCTGTGGAAGCTAACCAACATGGCGCTCGACGGCTTCCGTAGCCGCGGATTCGAAATCGGCAACACCTCAACTCCGATTATCCCCCTATTCGTACGCGACAATTTCAAAACTTTCGCAATCACCCGCGACCTTCTCGAAGAAGGAATTTTTGTCAACCCCGTCGTATCTCCGGCAGTAGCTCCGCAGGACACTCTTATCCGCTTCTCACTTATGGCGACGCATACGCCTGAACAGGTGGAGGAAGCTCTTGAAAAAATCACAAAGGTATTCCGCGCACACGGAATCATCGAATAATCCCCTCATTACTAAACAAACATAAGACCGATTATGAAAAAGAAATTCATCTGCACAGTCTGCGGTTACATACACGAAGGCGATGAAGCCCCCGAAAAATGCCCGCAGTGCGGCGCACCCAAAAGCAAATTCAAGGAACTCGACACTGCAAGCCTCCTGAAATTCGTTACCGAGCATGAAGTAGGCGTTGCCAAAGGTTGCGACGAAGAAATGATCAAAGATCTCAACAATCATTTCTATGGCGAATGCACCGAAGTCGGCATGTACCTCGCAATGAGCCGTCAGGCCGACCGAGAAGGCTATCCCGAAGTGGCAGAAGCCTTCAAGCGCTATGCTTTCGAAGAAGCCGAGCACGCGGCAAAATTCGCCGAACTCCTCGGCGACATGGTATGGGACACCCGCACAAACCTCGAAAAACGCATGATGGCGGAAGCCGGCGCAAACGAAGACAAGATGCGCATCGCACGCCGTGCCAAAGAACTAAATCTCGACGCCATCCACGACACCGTTCATGAAATGGCAAAAGACGAAGCCCGCCACGGACAAGGTTTCTACGGCCTCTTCAACCGCTTCTTCGGCGACAAGAAATAACAGTCCTGCCAAACAGAAACTGATATTCCCAAAAACCGTACTCCGGGAGATTACATCACGGAAGTACGGTTTTATTTTACCATAACGTTAAAAACCATCGAAACCGATTGATCCGACTATGAAAAATATATTTCACACATTATCATCTCTGGCAATCCTGATTGCTCTGGCAAGCTCCTGCACCGGCAAAAAAGACACACAAGAAACAGACGGACAGACCTACGAGCTGTTTGCCTACGTATGGTCCGGCGGCGACATACTTCCGGAACCCAATTCCGTAACCGGCATCAACTATGCCTTCGCCTGTCCGGGCACCGACAGCATACATATACAGAACCCCGGACGTCTGCGTAACGTCCTATCCCTCAAAGATCGGAATCCGGATCTGAAAGTATTTCTCAGCTTCGGCGAGAACAGCGGCGCCTTCTCAAAAATCGCAGCTTCCGACAGCCTGCGCAAGGCTTTCGCCGCAGCATGCCTCGCCACAGTAGAAGAATACAGTCTTGACGGACTTGATTTCGACTGGGAATTCCCCGGGGACGCCAACGGCACGCCAAACGATGCCGACAATTTCGTTCTTCTTGTCAAGGACATCAGAGAAACTGTCGGCGACAGATGCATGCTGTCGATAGCCGGTTCCGCTGAAGCCGGAGGTCTCAAACTCAAGGAACTCGACCCTTACATCGATTTCTTCAACATCATGGCCTATGACATGGGGCTCGTAGCACCCTGGCATCACACTGCCCTACACCGCTCCGAACTCACCGGCAAACAATGTGTCGACGAGGCTGTCGCAGCATTCGCCGACGGCGGCATATCACCCGACAAGATGATTCTCGGCATGGCTTTCTACGGCCACGGCGACGGAGTTAATATCCCTAAATGGCTGAACTATGATAATATTCCATCGGGAGAAGGCATGTTCTCACGCTGGGATTCGGTAGCTTGCGTACCTTATATCGCCGACAGTACAGGAAATCTGCTCGTAACTTATGATAATCCCCGTTCCCTAAAAATCAAATGCGATTATATCAAGGAGAAAGGTCTCCGAGGCGGCATGTACTGGCGTGCTGAAAACGACAATGACAGCCTGACTCTCGCAAAGACTGTCGCCTCAAACCTCATCGAACGCTGATTCATCATACTCATCAAATCTAAAAAACAACCTCGGCTGCCGGAATCGTAGAGTGAACTGCCCCCAAAAGTTTTGTGTCTAACTTTTGGGGGCAGTTCACTTTGAATTTACTGATTCGGAAAACGTTTCATTCCGATTTTTAAACGATTCTTTTAATCAGATTTTCATCGAATACCTTTACGGATATTTGTCTGTTTATATTATTTTACATATTTTTGCAACGTATTCCAGATTCATTCCGCAAAGCCCGATAATAATAGCACATTTTAAATTTTATCTATAAACAACTATGAACAAGTACTTATCTTACCTGCTTTTTGCAGCATTTTCCGTCGTAGGCATATCCTCATGCCATTCCGATGAACCGGCTACCCCCGAAGAAAAAGACCCGCATACATACGTTGATCTTGGCTTGAGCGTATTATGGGCTGATTGTAATATCGGTGCAGAAAAAGCATCTGATTTCGGCAACTACTACGCATGGGGTGAGACTGAAACCAAAGAGGAATATACATACGCCAACTATAAATTCGCCGACGAGGATGGCAACCTTTCCGGACCCGGCGATATCTCCGGTACAGGAAATGACGTGGCCCATGTCCAGTGGGGCTTCGGATGGCGCATGCCCTCCTGCGAGGAAATACAGGAACTTATCAACAAATGCGAATGGATATGGACCGCCAAGGACAACATAGGCGGCTATAATGTGACAGGTCCCAACGGCAATTCTATCTTCCTCCCGGCCGCCGGATACAAAACCAAAACCGCACTCAACTATGAAGGTGAGAACGGCAGCTACTGGACAGGAACTCCGAAAGAAGGCTCCGACACCGATGCTTATTACCTTGTATTCGGTAGCAAATACCGCTTCGACTATTCATGGCGCTACTACGGCCAGACAGTCCGCGCGGTAAAGCCCAAAAGCTTTATCTGACACATCGGACAGACCTATTTACCATCACTCCACACATTTTCCGCCATATAATTCCTAACACGACCTATAAACATTTCTAATTCCAGTCATTATGAAAAAGCATCTACTATTGTTGCTTGGCATAATTGTATCGGTTACGCTGCTGTCGGCAGGATTCCCCGCCAAACGGGGCTGTCAGAAACTTACAGATACAGCCGTAGAAACCGGCATTCCAACCAAGCAAATCATTTCCAAAGACAATCGTTTCTTATCACTCTCACAATCGCCTCGGCCGACAAAAAGCGCACTGCGCATGTCTGGCACAAACACGGTGGCACCCCACATGGTTCCGAAGCGCGCCGAAGCGATCCTTCCAAGAATGATCGGTACCGTTATAAGCGGCGACAACTGGACCGAAAGCAATACTCCTTACGGTCTCTACGACCTGCCTGACGCTTCCGACAAAGATTTCACATTGCTGCATGAAGTAGGCGGACGCTCGGCAGGAACCGTCCTCGACGGCATCTATTATCATTGCAAAATTTACACCTTCGGCTATAAGTTCGGAGCCGACTGGAGCGGATACGACATAGAAACCGGCGCAAGAGTATTTTATCGCGAAACTTACGATTGCTACTACATGTCGGTATCCACCTCCGTCGACCCCGAAACCGACAAGGTTTACGGCCTTAACTATACTGCCAACGGCCGCGACCTCCAGCTTGTAACAATCGATTATGTCTACGACGACGGCTACGGTTACAACCGTGTCGACATCACTCCGGTGGCAAACCTAAGCGGTAAATGGGCTGCGATAGCCTTTGACGGCAATGGCCAACTATGGGGCATCGCCTATACGGATTATGCAGAAGGTACAAGCCTTATCGTCGACAGTTCATCGCTATATAAAATCGACAAGAACACAGGTGCCACTACTCTGGTCGGCAATACCGGTCTTTTACCCCAGTACGCGTCCGACATGGATTTCGACCGCACCACAAACCGCCTATACTGGACTATCGCCGACATAAACGACAACGGATATCTTGCTGAAATCAATACTGCCACAGGCGTAGCCGAGCGTATCGTCGACTTTCCCCACAACGAAGAGGTTGTCGGCCTAACCGTCATACCGCCTCCCGTACCCGGTACACCCGACAAAGTGTCGGACGTCAGCGCCACTTTTGACGGCGGCAGCCTATCAGGCACCTTAAATTTCACCGCTCCGGAGAAAAACACCGACGGCACCGACGGGACCGGCACACTCACATATACCGTTACAGCCAACGGTATCTCCTTATCAACAGGACAATGCCACTACGGCGAGATCGTGAACGCCCCTGTCACGGTAGACAACGGAGGCGACTATACCTTCTCCGTTACCGTCACATACGACGGAAAGTCGAGCAAAGCAGTATCTGCATCTCTATTCGTCGGCTTCGGCACCCCCAAAGCTACCGAAGCGAGCGCCTCATGGGCCGACGGCATGATGACTGTCAGCTGGAGCCGCCCGACAGAAACTGTCGACGGAGGATATCTGAGTCCGACAAATCCTTTTGTCTATGAAGTACGTGATTACGACACCGACGCATTACTGATCCGTGTTACTGACGGCACAACATGCTCGTTCGCAGTTGCAGAACCGGCAAAACGCACTACCTACAGATATAAAGTCACCGGAACATCAAACGGGATGTCTTTCACCTCAATCACCAATTCTGTGCCAGTAGGATCTGAAGCGACTCCCTATTTAAACGATTTCAGCGGAAGCAACGCATTGGAAGGCTACACCATCATTGACGCAAACAACGACGGCAAGACATGGGTTATTGAAGGTGCAGAGGCTTGCCTGGCCTGGAATACCTATATGGCGGCCGACGACTGGATGATAACCGTACCCATCAAGCTTGAGGGCGGCAAAGAATATCCTTTCAGTATCGATGCCCGCATAAAGAATGTTGCATACTCTGAAAAATTCGAGGTAAAGGCCGGACTCGCACCGACAGCCGAGGCAATGGATATAAGTCTGATTCCGGAAACAGTAGTCACCAAGATCACATATGACTCTTACGAAGGCGTACTCCGCCCCGAGACAACCGGCGCCTACTATATCGGAGTCCACGGCATTTCCCTCAAAGACCGGCACACACTGATTATCGACAATCTCAAACTCGACGAAGCCATCATAACCGAAGTGCCGGCTTCCGTTCAGGGACTCGAAATCATACCGGATCCGACGGGCGCCCTCAAGGCAACTGTCAATTTCACCACTCCATCCGTAGACAATGCCGGCCATGCCATCAGCTCATTACAGAAAATCGAGATCAAGATTGACGACGCAATTGTCAAAACCTTGAAAAATCCGGCAGTAGGCGAACAGATGAGCCATACTGTCAATGTTGAAACGCCCGGTCTCCATACATTTACCGTCATATCGTTCAACGAAACCGGCGAAGGAACTCCCGCTGTAGCCTCGACATACATAGGTTTCGATGTTCCCGCCACATCAGCCCGGCTGTCGGTAACGGAACCGGAAAACGGCGTAGTCTCGTTCGAATGGGAACCCGTCACCACCGATATCAACGGAACGACTCTTCCAAAGGAAAACATTGTATACGATCTCTATATCTATAACGGTGAGAACGACTTTACAGGTATCGCCGAGAACCTGACAGAAACTTCTTACAATAACCACAACCTCGGGCTGCCGGAAGGTAAACAATCATTCTTCCAGTTCGTGGTATTCGCTCGTACTGCCGAAGGGACGGGAGAAGGACGTCTGTCCGACATGATCCCCATCGGATATCCTTCCGAAGGGTTCATTGAGTCTTTCAGTTCCGGTGGGATCTCCAACCCTCTGATGGTGTCCAGAATTTCCGGAGCCGTAAACTGGGTGCTTATGATCGAAGCCAACGGATTTCCGAGCCAGGACGATGACAATGGCCTTATATCGATGATTGGCGAATTTGTAACCGACACCGGCGCGCTGACTACCGGCAAGTTCACAATAGAGCACCTCTCCAATCCCGCTCTCAGATTCTATGCCTACAACATATATAATGGAGACAACGAAGAACCTGACGATGCCAACACCATCGTTGTCAAGGTCGCGGAGGCAGGTACCGGTGAATACAACACATTACTGTCTACAACATTCAGCGCCATCGGAGGCAGAACTGAAGGCTGGTATCCCGTGGAAGTGGACCTATCGTCATATAAAGGCAAGACAATCCAGATTACACTTGAGTCCACCACCGCAAGCTACCGTTATTCTCCTTTCGACAATTTCCGCACATTCTCCAAAGTGGCACACAACTTGCATCTGACTGAGCTTTCCGCGCCAAGCCGTGTCGAGGCCGGCTCCGACTATTCATTATCAGTCAAGATTGCCAACGAAGGTTATGAGACTGCCGAAAACTATAATGTCGAGCTATATTGCGACGGCACTCTTGTCAACAGCATAGCCGGCGCTGCCATCGCTCCGTACGCGACAACAACTGTCGAGATTCCCATGTCGATGCCCGTCCTCGCCAAGGAATCTTTGGATTTCCATGCCGTCATTGTCCATGCGCCCGATATGATTACAGAGAACAACACACCTTATGCCCCAACACGGCATATATGTATATGAACGCAGTCTCGGCGACAAGAAAATAGTCGTTATCCTCAACGGTAACGACAAGGAGCTGAAAGCGCCTATGGACCGTAGCGCGGAGTCTTTGCCTGTTGGTTCTGTAATGAACGATCTTATCAGCGGCCGCAGTATAACGGTAGAACCGGAAATGTCATTTGCACCTCGTCAGGTGATGATTCTCGCCAATTTTTAAATTCATATTGACATCCACATAAAAGGCTACCCCGACAAGGTAGCCTTTTATGTGGATGGTGGCTGATGCTATCAGCGTACGATTGATTTCACGGTTGTTCCGTCGGTGTAACGGATTATATACACACCTGCCGGGAGCGTCTTGGCGTCCGGTTTGTAGCGTACGCCGGAAGCACTATATATCGCCTCGATTGTTGACTGTATACCCGGGACGCTGACAGACCCTACGCCCGGAATCACTTCATTGGAGGCGGCGGATTCTCCGAGGTCGTAGACTGCGGTGACTACATACTTGTGGGTGTTGTCTCCTTGTATCGGATCGGTGTAACAGCATTCAGTCAGAAGGTTCTCGTTCAGTTTCTTGCCGTCGCGCCAGATGTTGTAGCCCTTGAGTATGACGGGAGTACGCTCTGTGCCGGACTGATATGTGGCATCGTCCAACATGAAGAGGAACGAATTTTCAGACACGGCGTTGATAGCGAAATGTTTGGCACCTGCCGGTATTTCGAAACTATATAATGTCCAACGGTGAGGCATTTTAACCACATCTGTGAGAGGAATAAACCCGGTAGGTTCGGTAGAACCGGTGGAATAACATAGTCTGAAGGAATCAGGGTAAATGCGTGAGCTGCTCTTGGCGTAGAAAGATATAACCTGTTTATTACCGCTGAGTTCGGGCGAGACGAGCCAGTCGTCGAGCTTGCCGTTGTCATAACGCTGTATTGCGCCCATATACTTGTGTCCGCTATGAGCTCCGTAGCTTACATGATCTTCTTCGGGAATGTTATTGTGGTCGAAAACCATGAAAGTGCCGAGTGTTTCTCCGGGTGTGACGCCGGGGATGTCGAAGCCGAGGAACATGCTGAGAGGAGACTTGTCGACATCGATGGTTATCCAGTCGCCGGGATTGTTGATCCAGGATTCATAACTCTCGAAATCGTCGGTCACCGTTGTGGGGATGCCATCGTGGAAATCGGGTTCGTTCCATTCGAGGGAGAATCCTTCGGAACCGGTATATCCCGAGAGATCTGTTACGCATGGCATTATCGACAGGACGGGGGTGACGGTCGTAATATCGGATGCTTCAATGTTCCTTTAGCAATAACCTCGTTGGCTTCTCCACGACGCCATTGCAGCAACCGGCTGAGATAATCCCATGCCTCGTTCTGTATATCGCTGCGTCCTGCGGCTGTAAATGCATCGGTGCTGTCCCCCGGGAATCCGCCGGGGAAATCGCGACGCACATAGCCGTCGGAACCCTCTTTGGATCCATTCATAAGAATCTCCGTGCCGTAATAGAGCTGCGGAATTCCCCGCGAGGTAAGCAGAAACGCTATTGCCTGCTTCCATACTCCTAAATTCTCCGGTTCTTCGAGCAGAAAACGGTCGGTATCGTGGTTGTCAAGGAAGGTAAGAATGTGCTGAGGATCAGGATAAAGGTAATCAAGAGACAGATGGTCGTAAAGATGGTTTAGTCCGTTCCATGGGTCCGTCTGGGAGTCGAACATCTTATGTCCGTCGATGACAAGCTTGAAATCCATTACCGTAGGAAGATTCGTATCTACAGGATTAAGCCTGCTGCCACGCTGCCAGAAAGCGCCTCCGGCCTCGTTGGCATACCAGCATTCACCCACGATATTGAAATTCGGATATTCCTTCAGCACGTCGGCCACCCATCCGGCCATCGCCTCCATATCAGCATAGGGATAGGTATCCATACGGATGCCGTCGATTCCGCTGCTCTCAATCCACCAGATAGAATTCTGGGTAAGATATTTCATCAGGTGCCGATTGCGCTGGTTGAGATCGGGCATGCTTTTCACGAACCATCCGTTGACGGTGTGTTCCTTGTCATAATCAGACACATACGGATCGTGTACCGTAGAAAGGCGGAAATTCGTCAGCACATCGCCATCAGGGTTGTTGTACCAGTCCTTTGATGGAGAGTCGGCCATCCAGGGATGTTCGGAACCGGAATGATTGAAAATCATATCCATCACAACTTTGAGTCCACGCTTGTGAGCCTCGGCGATAAGTCTGTTCCAATCCTCGTTTGTGCCGAAACGAGGGTCTATTCTATAATAGTCTGTCGTTGCGTAGCCGTGGTAGGAACCGCCCGGCATATCGTTTTCCAGCACAGGACATACCCAGATTGCCGTTATACCGAGAGAATCGAGATAATCAAGATGTTCCTCGATACCGGCGATGTTGCCGCCATGGCGCGCATTTGGTTTATCTCTTGCGTCGACAGTCTTGAAATCGAGCAGCTTCTGAGCTGCGGCAATATCCTTTTCCGTAGTCTTCGACCCGCGGGCAAACCGGTCGGGCATGATAAGATAAAGCACATCGGCAGCTGTAAATCCACCATGGGAGGCCGCGTTCTCGCGGCGTGCGCGAAGCTCATATTTCAGAGTCTCGCTACGGCGTCCCGTCGTAACACGGAATGGCACAACACCCGGCTTGGTGTCGGGAGCGATTGAGAGATATACAAACTTGTAATTCCTGCTGTCGAGGCTTACCAGAGAATCAATCTTTACTCCGGGGTAGTCGACACTCACCTCGGCATCGGCGATACCCGGCCCTGTAAGCATCAGTTGCAAATTATCGTCAGCCATGCCAACCCACCAGCAGGGAGGCTCAACATTAGTAACAAGGGGAGCCTTCGAAGCTCCAAACAGATGTGCTGCAATCATAGTCAGCAAAGTGAAAAATGCAAGTCTTTTCATATCAGACAGCGATTGGTTTGAATTTGGTTATGAAATTTTATTCCGGAAGCGAGAACTGACGCCGAAGCGCTGTACGCAGACCGGGGCTTTTCTTAAGTCTATCGAGAACGCCACGTATATACTGGTCCTTATTGTTGTAGCCGCACATCTGAGCCACATTACACCCCGAAAGCATTGATTTCTGATTATATACACGCAAAACAGCGGCATAGTCCTTGTTGTTGACATATGAATGGAACTCGCGGCAGAACTGTTCGTAAAATTTACGGGGATTGATCTGGTCGAGAAGCCCTTCAAGGTGTTCTTCGAGCTTGTTTATATTCGGAAAACGGGCATCTACACGGTACTCCACCGTGCGTTTCACCCGATGACGCGTGTGCATCAGTGCCTGTGCCGTAATCTCTGCCTTGAACATTGAAAAGACAGCCTTGCGCACTCTGGCGAAAACATGGTCGGGGTCGTGGCCGGTGGCGACCGCCATCTCGCGCACCACATCCTCCACTATAAACAGATTCTCGACCTCCGCCACCTCCGGCACCATTATCTTCTTTCTTCTGAGATAGTCCACTTCCGGACCGTCGCGCCGATCACGATCGACAATACCGAAAGAATCCAGCTTGTGCATCGCCGAGAGATCGTTGAATGTGCGAGTGGCCTCTATGACCTTGTTGCAACTGCCCAGCGAGCGCACACTGAAATCGGGGAATATAAGCGGATATAATTTGGCATCTATCGAGCGCTCGCTGTTGCCCTCGATAAACAAAACCGGCTTGCGTGCTCCGGCAAGAGTCATGTATAACTCGCCTGAGATACCCGAGCCGGGCGGCAGTATGTCATAGTCCCAAGTTCCGGCAACGGCGTCACAGTCGTGAACCCACACCATAGTGGCATTATCGCGGGTCTCGACAAATTCAGTGTCGTGCGTGGTATAACAGAACGAACAGTCGCCGCGAAGAAGCTCCAGCCGGTTCCACAGCGACGTCATAAGTGTCGGATGAAGGAAAATTTCGGGAGAATCTACAAATATTACAGCTCCGGCGGGAGCATAAAGTACGGCCGCCGTATAGTACAACACGGCACGCTCGCCGTCCGACAGTTTCAGCGACGAATATGCCGCCGGATCGAGACCGCGGGCAAAAAGAATATCACCGCTGTCGACGAGCATTCTGTTGCCGGGGAATATATCCTGCCATATCTCTATCACATTATCGAGTTTTGTCCTCTCCGGCGATGCCTTGCGGTGATCGGCCACGGCAAGCTTGTAACTCAGCAGTGACAGCATCTCGTCATGGAGCAGTTGGGCAAGATAAACTTCCAGCAAGGTACTTGCCCGCCCTCCGGTGATTGCAGCTCCGGCAACAGGCGCCAGGATATGGTCGAGCTGAGAGGGAATATCCGACGGAGTGCCAAGATTGCGGTACAGCGCATGCAGAGCCGACAGAGGATATGCCTTGTCGCCGAGCGACGCAGCGGTAGCGGCCGTAAAACGCGTCTTGCCCGCGCCGTTGGCGCCTACGATAATCATGCACCGCCCCGTACCGAGGGTTAGTGTCCCGGCTTCGCACTGTCGGCGTGGAGGAAAGAGTATTTTCATGGCAGAGGGAATTTTTATCGGGTTGATTTTGGATTGAAATGCTTCAAACGCTCTATTACCGAACGCTGAGGCATATGTGGATTCTCGATGGCGAGCGAAAGGAGGAAATCGACAAAAGGCTGTAAATCGGCATTTTTGGGGAGATTCTTCAGGCGCCGTATCTGCTGCACGGTAAGCTGACGGCGGAAAGTGAAAAGCGCCTCGCCGTTGCGGCGCAATTCGTCGCTGCGGCGGCGGATGGCAGGAACCTGCTCGGGCATTGGAGGGTCGTAACTCAGATTGTCGGCCTCGATAAGCGCCATCAGTCTGTCGAAACGCAGGGTGGTGACGCATTTATATTGCAGGCGCCGCAACTGACAGTCTGTCATCCCGGCTGCTTGCGGCCCCCATGTTTTAGTTACATTATGATTGACAACAATGAATATCACTTTGTCGACAACGTCGCGGTCATAATGCATACGGCGCATCGCAGTGTTTATAAGAGGCTTCGACCGCCGTTCATGGCCACTGAAACGTACCGCCCCTCTGGAACCTATATGACGACAGACCGGCTTGGCGACATCGTGGAGAAGCGCAGCAAGGCGCAACACACTGTCTGCCGGCACTTTATCCAGCACATTCAGCGTAAATTCCCAGGCATCGCCTCCATGTACCTTACTTTGCTGAAGCCCTATAAGAGGCACGAGTTCAGGCATAATATACGGCAACGCGCCGCAAAGACGCAACAAGTCCATGGCACGCGCAGGGTTCGGACCTACAAGCATCTTGTCGAACTCCTGACGCATCCGCTCCGGTCGGATAATCTTCAGGCGCTCCGCATTGCGGCGCATAGCCTCGAATGTGGCTGGTTCTATCTCCCACCCATAACGCGCGGAAAGGCGGACTGCTCGCAGAATGCGTACCGGATCGTCGTCGAAAGTTGCATCGGGAGCATCCGGCGTACGGATTATTCTATTATGAATATCATCAACACTACAACCGAGTATGTCAAGCAGACATCCACGGCTTATGTCATAGTAAAGGGCATTGATGGTAAGGTCGCGACGTCGACAGTCAGCTTCTATCGGTCCGAAAACCACGGTAGGGTCGCGACGCGTGCTGTCGGTGTATTTCTCGGCCCGGGTCTGTACAATCTCGATTTCATCATCATGGAACTCAGATAGCCTGAGCATCGCCGTGCCGAACGACGGAAAAGTTACGGGTTCTTTGACGGCCAGTCCTTTTTCGTATAACCACTGCGCAAAACCGATGCCGCCACCGGGCAGGTCTACGGCGAGATCCACATCCTTTATCTCATGTCCGAGGATTTCGTCGCGGCAACATCCACCGACTGTAAATACATGGTTCTCCCATTGAGTAGCGTCTATAATGCGCCTCAGATAATCAATTATTCTATGATAATGGGCGCTTGTCATCAGTCAAGAACTATTTCTCCGAAAAAATCGGGACGATGGAAATCCGGTTTTTCCGTAGCTATAGGCGCCCAGCTCAGATAGTACGGTATGTCAGCCTTACCTGCACATGCATAGAAATTTCCTGTCATACGCATCCCCTTGCGAGGCTCGACACCGAGGATTCTCCATGGAACATGCACTTCAAATCCCCATTCATCTCTCCTGTTTCCTTCCTCCGGCGATACCACCCGAACAGTAGAACGACGGACAACAGCTGCACATTCTTCCGGTGTCAGCGGTGTTTTGGCATTTCGAACAAGCCGGTGGGAGGCATTGATGAACTCCGCGATATTGAATTCCAGATTCCAGTACTCGCCATCTTCCTCGGGTCTGAGAAATACCTCCACACACGAATCATCGCTTACAGATGCCATATCGGCAAAGTTGCGGCATACGATGGGTGCTTTCCGTGTCAGAAACCGAACAATGATAACGGCATCATTCCAGACTGCGGAAAAAAATGCTTCTTCAGTACCGTCATTGCCAATCCATCCGTTGCGGCACGCAATAGGTTCCGCAGGTGGGACGGGGATACTGCCGTAGGGAATATGAAATACTTTGCTTTTCATAGTACAGTTACATTATCTGTTTGTCCATCAACATCATTACCACGCCGAATAAAGCCATAGATATCAGGATTATGGCAATAACACGATTGATAATCTTCAGTGAACGCACATTTATCCGCCGCCCCAGACGCGACACAAGAGTAGTGATACCATACCACCACAACAAGGCTCCGCCGAATATCAGCAGATAAGCTACTATTATATGATGAATGCCGAACTCAGGCAGCAGAAAATTAAACCGAGCGAACAGGCCGATTATAAAAAAGAGTATCAGAGGATTGGAGAACGTCAGCAGGAAACCCGACCCGAGATCGCCCCAATAGTTTTTAGGTATGGACTCATCCATACGCAGCGAGCGTGTAGGATTATTACGGAAAAGATATATGCCGAAAGCGACGAGCACAATGCTGCCGACTATCTGAATAAGTTTCTGATGGCTATCGATAAACCCCGTTATAAAACTAAGACACAAGCCTGTAAGCAGACAGTAGACAAGATCGCTCAATGCAGCACCAATTCCGGTAAAGAACGCCGGCCAGCGACCTTTAGAGAGGGTACGCTGAATCACAAGCATGCCGATAGGCCCCATAGGAGCCGATATAAGCATACCGATTGCAAGCCCGCGCGGCAGAATATAAAGAATCTGATCCATTCTTTTACAGAAATTTCGAACAAATTTAGCTAAACTCGCCCGAAATACCAAGCCCCGCCGCATCAAATGGCGTCAAAAGCATCAAAACCTACGCCTGCAAAGGAAGCGGAACATATCGTACATAAGATTAAAAGCAATTTTCCCTATTTTTCGGCTTTCACACGCTATTTTCATCATGAACGGCACGCAACATCGAAATTTATCATTAACATAGCTCCAAATAAATATCCGCACTCCAAAACGCACTATAATAATGGGAAAAATACTTTTTATCATAGCTATTGCATTTAAGCGAATAGCGGAACAGGGAGTATTGTCTTTGGTTAAATAATCTATTTATCGGCCGAGGCGTTAATAATATGCGTACCTTTGCGCATTAACGACAGCAACACGACAATGGCATTCCGATATATACTCTTCCTGTTTACCTTTCTGACACTGCCTTTTTGCGGGCTTTGCGCCGACGGCGAGCTGAAAACGAAAAGCTACACTTATACCGGTGGAGTGGATCAAGGCAAGCAGCACGGCTATGGAGTATGCCGTTACACCAACGGAAACACTTACTACGGCCGATGGAATCACGGCTACAAGGAAGGCCTGGGAAAAATGGTGTACGCCGACGGCACAATAGAGTTCGGCCGATGGCACCGCGGACGGTTCTCAAAAACAAAAGGGCAGAATTTCATTCAGGGAATACAATGCTACGGCATCGATGTAGCTAAATATCAAAAGAATGTCAACTGGCAGAAAGTGGCGTTCAAAGCCGCAGCCAACGGCAAAGTGACACCCCGCGGCAAGGGTAAATATCTCCAGCCGGTGCTTTTCGCTCTGATAAAGAGCACCGAGGGTACTACAATCACCGATCCATATTTCAAAAGAAATTTCCGTGAGGCAAAACGTTGCGGCATAATCCGCGGAGCCTACCACTTTCTAAGCATAAGCTCACCTGTGGACGAACAGGTAAGATATTTCATCGCCAACACTCCCCTCGAACCCGGCGACCTGCCACCGATTCTCGACCTTGAGATAGACAAGAGAGTGATGGCGAAGCAACACAGCAAGGTAGTAAGGATGGCAAAACAATGGCTGAAAGCCGTCGAGAAGCATTATGGAGTCCGCCCGATTATCTACACTTATAATAATTATTACATCGACTACCTCAAGGGGCATGGACTTGACAATTACGACTACTGGATTGCGCGATACGGCGCCGAACCGTCGGCCCGCCATTGGGAAATATGGCAGCAGACCGATAAAGGACGTGTCGACGGCATAAATCATACCGTCGACATCAATCTGTTCCGAGGCAATTACCGGGATCTGATGAAATACGTAAAGAAAAAGGGTATCCGCAAGGCGTCCGGAAACACCGGGAAACGTTAGCGGATGCGCGCAAGTATAAGCGCCGAGGTAGGAGCGACAACCGTCGAACCGCCTTTGATTGTGCCCATGCCGTCGGCGTCAATCTTGCCGTCGCGCGCAATCACAGTCCACTCGCCCTTGGGAATCCGCGCCACAAAAGGTGATTCGGAGCCATTGAATACCAGCTTTATCTCTTTCCATTCATCGCCGTTGGCATTGTTGCGGATGGAATAGGATATGACATTGGGCGACGTAATCTTGTCGAAAACTATATTGCGTGCTATCTCGTCGGCTGTCGTCATTCTGAATGCAGGGTGGTTGCGGCGCAACCGTATAAGTTCACGGTAGTAATCGAACTGTTCGCCATTTTTTGTCTTCAGCGTCCAGTCGATGGCATTTATACTATCGGGCGACTTATAGGAGTTGTGCACACCCTTCTTGTTGCGGAACATTTCCTCGCCGGCAAACAGGAACGGCGTCCCCTGCGAGGTGAAAACAATCGTCTGTGCCAGACGCGCGGCACGTTGGCGCTGTGCCTCAGTGCTTCCCGGCATCGACTTGGCGAGCTTATCTGTGAGTGTAAGGTCGTCGTGGCAAGACACATAGTTGATAATCTCTGTCGGCGCGCCCGCATACGGGAATTTCGAGTTATTGCCCTTGGAATAGTCCACCTGCGGATGCGCCGTAGCAGCGACGATACCGATTTTCACAGTTTCCTCATTGCCGGGTTTGCCTGTTGCGAAACCCCGGTCGGCGGCATTGGAATAATGTCCCTTTACAGCATCGCGGAGGTCGTCGGAAAACACAGCTACACCTCGCATCTTGTCTACATTCTCTTTCAGGGCGCGGCGTTCGACCGGCAGCGGCGAATCACCGGCGGTCCAGCCCTCGCCATATATGATTATGTCGGGATTGATTTTCTTGAGTTCCTCGGCGACACGGTTCATAGTCTCTATATCGTGTATCGCCATAAGATCGAAGCGGAAGCCATCGATATGGTATTCCTTAGCCCAGTATTTCACTGAGTTGACAATAAAATCGCTCATCATCTTGCGGTCGGAAGCCGTCTCGTTGCCGCAACCTGACGCGTCGCTGTAGCTACCGTCGGCACGATAGCGATAGAAATATCCCGGAGCTGTAAGAGAAAAATTGCTGCCGTCATTCTCCGCTGTGTGGTTATATACAACATCCATCACTACGCCTATACCCGCATCATGCAGTGCCTTTACCATCTCCTTCATCTCGCGGACTCGAGCCAAGGGGTTCGCAGGATCGGTGGAATAGGAGCCTTCGGGAGTATTGTAGTTCTGGGGGTCGTAGCCCCAGTTGTACTGATTGGACTGCAACTGCGACTCGTCGACGGAATTATAATCGTACGACGGAAGGATATGCACATGGGTGACACCCAGCTCCTTCAGATGCTCTATGCCGGTGGCTGCACCCTGCGGAGTTTTTGTTGCAGGTTCGGTGAGAGCAAGGAATTTGCCCTTGTGCACGATACCCGATGACGGATGCGCACTGAAATCACGATGATGCATCTCGTAGATTACCGCATCGGTGATATTAGGTGTACTCGGGCCTTTATCGGTATCCCATCCTTCGGGATTCGTTGCCGCGAAATCGATTATTGCCGCACGTTCCCCATTGGTACCGGTGGCTTTGGCCCAGATACCGGGCGTCTCGGCAAGACGTTTGCCACCAACCGTTACGACGAAAGTGTAAAATTTGCCATATAGCTTATCCGGCACGGAAGCACGCCACACACCGCCATCCGACCGTTTCATCCGCAAGGTATCGGTAGCGGGAGTGTTCCTGTCAGTATTGTATATCAGAACTTCGGCTGCATCGGCCTTTGGCGACCATAGCGTGAAATGAGTACCGTTATTGTCTACAAGAAGCTCAAGGTCGTCGCCGCTATAAGTTGGCCAGGCATTGTATTGTTCGTCCATCTGCTGCGCGAAAACTGAACCGGCAAGCATTATGACAGCCGGAGCAAGGAGAGTTTTAAATTGCATTTACTTGGATTTGGTGTATCAAAATAGGAAAAAGGTGACGCGGCGTTGCCGCGATTTTATTCTGTTGCTGTCGCAGCCCTGCAGATCAATGTCTTACAGCAATACGCCTGGTGCTCGTACCGGCTTTTACAATGTAGATGCCGGAAGGCACGTCAATGTAGAGCCTTTCGCCTGCCGGAGCCTTTGTGTTGCGCACCAGCGAGCCGGTGATGGAGTAGACGAGAACTTCAACGGGCTGCTCAGTCGGATTATCGACAATTATATTGCCGGCGTCGACTTTGACGGTCGTTTCAACTGCCGTCTCCGCGTCGACGGCGCCGCCATAACTGATGCCGGCGCCTGCTCCGAGGCACAGCAGCAAAACGATGATATATGCGGTGATTGTCTTCACGGGAATATATAGTTTGTGTTTTATATCACAAAGATACTGTATTTTCCATTTCAAACAAAATATTTTATGGGACTTTTCGTTCAGATGCCTAAAGTTTTTCATTTTTTAACCACTCGAAGATTGTCTTATAAACAATATCCCTGACGTCCCGACGCGAAAGGACGAGATCGTGGAGACCGCCGGCAATCGTAGCTTCCGTAACATTTTCTCCCAGACGCCGGCCGGCATCGGAGATAAGACGGACATCCAGAACACCGTCACTGCTTGCATACGCTTTCGGACCGTCGCCATGGTGCGCGCTCCTGTCGGAATGCATAAGTAGCACAGGGACTTTCACGCCACCCTTACACAAAGCTCTCTGGGCGCTGTCTATGGCATGAATCCATCCGGCGTCTACGTCGGGCATTATATCCGGCTTCCACCGGCTGTCAAAATCCCATTCTCCATCCATATTTTTTGACAATGAACGGTGATAATCTATGGTACCACCGCTTTTCATCGGTATCCGCGGGAAGAATCTGCCAATGAACGATACTACCGGCACAATGACGCGACGCATTATTGCCGGAAGATTCCACGCAAGAAAAGGGCTGTTGAGTATCAGTCCTTTTACAGCCGCATCAGGACTTGCCGCCATATACAGCGACGTGCTCAGGCCGCCGGTGGAATGTCCCATAAGTATAATTTCCTTATTTCCATCAGCCTTGGCGATATCTATTGCAGCCTGTATGTCGGGAAAATATTCTTTCATGTCGCGAACCTCGAAGCGTCGTTGCCCATCAATCAGCGCACGGCCGTATTTTCGCAAATCCACTGCATAAAATGAATATCCATGTGCTGCGAATTTCTCTGCCATCTGACGCTGAAAGAAATAATCGCTGAAACCATGAACATACACCACCGCCTTATCCACATCATGGGCAAGAAGGCGGATCACGACACATTGCACGCGACCGCTATAGTCACGACCGCCGTCTACGATAATATTCTCGAAAGGAGAGCCTAAAACATCGGGCTGCCAGTTTCTTTCATTCATATATTCATCATGTAATGTTCTATATCTGTCAGGACTTATTCGTCCCAAAGTTAAACAATATCTCCTATATCTTCGTTCTGTACAGCACGAATTTGAATGTCCGGCTGCACCCGCCTGCTTTGTTCGCCAACATCACAGATAAAAACTTCAATCATTTCCCATTGTCGAGTTGCAGAAATTAAGTCTTATTCATATTTTTGCAGATATTTCCCAAGACAAGCACAAAAATGAGCACAAAAACTGAATTTGCATCCAAAATAGGCCTTATTGCCGCTACTGTAGGGTCGGCGGTAGGCCTCGGCAATGTATGGCGTTTCCCGGCCGAGGCACAGGCCAACGGCGGGTCAGCATTTCTCTTACTGTATATTCTCTGCGTTCTTATTCTTGGAGTTCCTGTAATGCTCGCTGAATTCTCTCTCGGAAGAAGCACCCGCAGCGATTCTATCGGAGCTTTCCGTAAACTCACCCCCGACAAGCCATGGTGGATTGTCGGCGCCACAGCCGTAGTGGCGTCGTACCTGATTCTATGCTTCTATATGGTTGTGGCCGGATGGACTCTTGAATACCTCTGGGGAAGCATATCCGGCGAACTGTATGCCGGAATAGAAAATCTCGGTGAATCAGAAATGCGCGGATTCTTCAACGGCAAGATGGAATATTATGTGCAGTCGGAATACCGTCCCGTCATGTTCCTCTCCATCGCGATAGCTATCAATATCGGCATACTTCTCGGAGGCGTCCAAAAAGGCATTGAAAGGCTCTCGAATATCCTTATGCCTGTGCTCTTCGTCATTCTCGCCGTTATGGTAGTGGTGAGCCTGGCACTTCCGGGTGCAGGTGCCGGTGTGACATATTTTTTAAAACCTGATTTTACAAAGATTACGCCGATATCGGTTGTCAATGCCCTTGGCCAGGCCTTTTTCAGTCTAAGCCTCGGTATGGGCATTCTCATAACCTATTCCTCCTATTATCCGAAGAACACAAACCTTATGAAAACGTCCATTATCGTGTCGCTGCTAAGTCTTCTGGTGGCGGTGATGATGGGACTTGTCATATTTCCCGCCTTCAAGAGCTTCGGCCTCGACAGCGAGCCTATGCAAGGGGCGACTCTCGTATTCGTTACCCTTCCAGAGATTTTTGCTCGTCTGCCCTTGCCGCAACTATGGTCCACTCTGTTCTTTCTCCTGCTTGCCGTGGCCGCCATCACATCCACCATCTCTATCGCAGAGGTTTCCATCGCGACCCTTCAAGATCGTCTGCACATAGGCCGTAAAAAAGCCGTGCTTACAATCCTGCTACCGCTGGCAGTCCTGAGCGCTCTGCCGTCGCTGTCGTTTTCAAGCCTTAGTGACATAAAGATTTTCGGTCTAACCATCTTCGATTTTCTCGATAGTTTCAGCACCAACATTCTCCTGCCTCTGGTATCGCTCGGCGTGTGCGTATACATCGGATGGATATTGCCCGGAAAATTCCTGCGCGACGAACTTACGAACCACGGGCATCTTCACGCATGGCCCAATACAATAGCCCAACAGATTATACGCTATGTGGCTCCGCTGCTGATTATACTTGTATTCATATACAACCTGTTGTAATGAAAATCGACCGCAGACGCCTCGCCCGTGCAATCGCCGTGGCTGTTATAGGTATATTTCTGACCGTAGGCATAATCTATGTAGGCCGCGATGTGACAGTCAGACCGCCGGTCGAAACAGCATTGCAGGAACCTGCGCCGGCCGATACGGCAGCACCTCGCACACATGCCGCCAAACTTCATTCCGAAAAGAAGAAAAAAGAAAAGAACGAAAAAGACAAAAAACATACCCGTCGCCCCGTCCGGCGCGATTTCCTCAACGAACCTGTAAACCGTTAGGGGCTATCTCAGCAATTTCCGCCCATCGGTATCGCCGTCCTCCAGCACACTCATCTGATGGATGGCGAATTGTTGCTCATCAGCTTTAAGTCTCTGAAATTCCTTAACTATATAAATCTTGAACTCAGGACTTATCCACATGGCAAACTCAAAAGCGATATCTTTATGAGCGTATGTGCCGCCACATCGCCCGGCCTTAGCCTGAATGCTCATCGCATTTGTTCTTGCGACAAATTCCTTTACACTAATTTTAAAGCTGTTAAGACCCGATTGATTTCTAATTGTGGCGAATTCGCCACAATTAAAATTTGGATTATAGACTTTTCCCCAAATCCCTATATACTCAAGCGTGTTACGATTTCTAAGCCAATCTGTAATAAAGAAATCCCCATATCTTTGGCTCGTAGCATATCTGTCAGGCAAATATAATCCTCGCCATTTACTTTTAGAACGTTGATTTCAGTATTCTGTACGGTAATCCTTGTCATATCTTTATTATTTCCCGGGATTCTGGCGCAGATACTCGCGGCATGTCAGCGCCAGCTCTTCGTACCATTCATCGCCGAAGCGACGGCGTAGCGGGCCTTCGAGAAATTCATAAACCCTAACTCCTTTAGCCCGGCCAAGCACCTCCGCAGCCTTGCATATCCGCCAGCGGTGATAGTTGAGTGCGGTAAATGTATCATATTTTTTCACCCGAATGGGATAGAGATGGCACGACACCGGCTTCATGAACGAACAGCGGCCTTCGCGACAGGCAGCCTCAATCGCACAGCGCCACGAGCCGTCGGGCGCCACTGTTGCAAAAGCACACAGTCCTCCGTTGACGAGCGCCGTAACTTCGTCGCCCTCGCAGTCGATATAGCTTACGCCATTGCGTTCTATTTCCTCCCGGGCCGCGGGCAGAAGGTCGTCGATGATAATCGGCAGCACCTTACGTATTTCATCGGCCTCTCCCGGAGCGAGCGGCGCCCCGGCGTCGCCGTCGAGGCAACATTGTCCGCGGCAGGCGTCAAGGTCGCATATAAAAAAGCGCTCCACAATGTCGAGGCTCACTAATGTATCCTGAATCTGAATCATTGCGTCAAATCGATGTGCGGCATGTCGCCGACCCTATCAGTCGGTCGTAGCGCTCGCCTCGGCGGCGATGGTACACCCGCACATTATATTCGTTTATAGTCTGGTATTTGTCACCCTCGATGGCGTTGGTATAACCGCGTTTCGCTCCCGGAGGCACTATCAGATATTGATAATTGTATGCCCCCTGCTTGAGAAGCATAGCGCGTTCGTAGCGCCCGGTGGCATAGTTGTAAAACATGCGGGCGTTGTCGTCGAAACGTCGCTGTGTGAAATCTCCGTCGAGAAAAATCATCGCTCCCGTTTCATTGGGATAGTCGAGAGAGAAATGCACCACCACATAGTCGGCCTCCGTGTCACTGTTGTCCGAATTATACTCACGGACGAAATAGCGGCCGTTCTGAGTCTGATCGTAGACATACGGTTCGTCGTCGCGCCGCTCGTCGCCGTAAAGGGTAAAATTGTAGTATGGGTCGAAGAAATCTATGCTCTCCACACCCATGCCGGGATAGTTTGTGCTTACCGTCTCGAAGCGCCGGTATTCGTTGCCGGCCTCGAAAATCAGCGGTGTGCTGTGCTCGTAGATAGCTTTACGCCCCTGCACACGCAACGGATGCCGCAGCATGCGTTCGTTGTCGAGGCGCCCGTTCTGGCCGGCGACAACAATAAGATCGTTGAACGGGTCGTCGACCTGCGCACCGTCGGTATCTACTGTTATCGACAGCTGCTGGTGTGCCTTGTTGTAATCTATGTCGGTCTGCGCGGCAGCCTCGACCGTCGTATGCGCCGTCGCCTCCGACAACATGAACCGTACCTGAATGAGTGTCTTGTCGGGGTCGTCTTCCGGATATATCTTCAGCAGATAGTTGCCCGAAATTCTGGGCGACACCTGTTCATTGGGAATTGTAAAACTATAATGCACATAATGCGCCGTTGTGGCCTGCGAGAACTCGTAATTATCGATTGTACCCTCGTTGAATCCGTCGAGAAACTCACTGTCGAGAAGCCCCGACGGCTGCCAGTTGGCATTGCAGTGCACAAGACTGTAACGGAAAAACTCGCGATCGTCCGAAAGTTCGTCGAAGGAAACAACGATGCGGTCGTCGGTCCCGAGAACGGCAATAGCCGGGGCGAAATCATCGCCGGACAATCTCACCTGAAGCGACTTTATATTCTCGTCGAATACACCCGTCATGGTGTCGGCGGCAAGTACCGGCAACAAGGCACACAGAAGCGTCAGAGCTACGGATATACGTCTCAGAGCCATTCTATCGGCGTTTTACCTTTTGAGACAAGATAATCGTTGGCAAGACTGAAATGATGGCATCCGAAAAATCCGCGATATGCCGACAGCGGCGACGGGTGCGGACCCGACAGCACAAGGTGCCTGTTGCGGTCGACGAGCGCCCCTTTACGGATGGCATACGAGCCCCATAGCATAAACACAAGATTCTCGCGCTGCTCATTCAGAGCGGCGATAGCGGCGTCGGTAAATGTCTCCCACCCTTTACCCTGATGCGAGCCGGCTCTATGCGCCTCTACGGTAAGAGTGGAGTTCAACAGCAGGACGCCCTGAGAGGCCAGATAACCCAAATCGCCCGAAGGATGCTCCGGCAGTGCTTTCCCGAGGTCGGCCGACATCTCTTTGAAAATATTGACAAGCGACGGCGGCGGCTCCACGCCCTCCGGAACGGAGAAACACAGCCCGTGCGCCTGTCCGGGTCCGTGGTAGGGATCCTGACCGAGAATAACCACTTTCACCTTGTCGAACGGACAGGCGTCAAAAGCCGCGAAGATGCGGCTCGGCGGCGGATATACCGCCCCTCGACGGTAGCTTTCCTTGACAAAGGACGTAAGATTTTGAAAATACGGCTTTTCCCATTCAAGAGCAAGAGCCTGACGCCAGCCGGCCTCTATTTTGACTTCCATAATGCTGCTTATATTCATTTGCAAAGCTACGAAAAAAATATTACTTTTGCGTCGATAATCGACATGCACCTGTAGTTCAATGGATAGAATGGAGGATTCCGGTTCCTCAGATTAGGGTTCGATTCCCTACAGGTGTACCACACTTGCCCGCCCCGGCTCCGGGGCGGGTTTTTATTTATGTTGCCTCCATTCAATCCCATAAGCAGCCGGCAAATAATTGCCAACGTACGGCTCTTCATTAAAAAAAGCTTAGAAATTTAAATTGCGGTGTAACCGGTCTACACTACTTTTTGTTGCGATTCCAACTATTCCAAGCACTACACACAACTGCTCCTTGCTTATAAATATTCTCCGAACGCCACATTTTAAAGATTTGATTGCAGAATTTACATCCAAAAGCCTTGCATGATAATAATTTGTTAATATTTGCTAAATAATTCATTCTATTCATGATTTATTTGCACATGAAAATATATTTTCATAAATTTAAGGCGCACAACTTAAAAAGTTACAATGTCTATGAAAGTGATTAAATTCTCATTCTTTATATTTACACCTTGCTTCAATTGAATTTACCGCACAACCTTAACAAGCAATATTATGAAACAACTTTTCAAATTTCCAAATTTACTCATCACACTATTAAGCGCTCTGTTGTTTTCCTGTACAGAATCCGTAGAGGCACCCATATCCCAACCCGAGCGAGTTGATTATAATCCAAAAATTCAACAGGCTATCAATCTTGCAATGGATGAAATTGAACGATTATTTCCTTCTGAATCTCGTTCGAGTATTCGCACCGCTGATATTTCCTCAGTAAAATTTATCACCACTTGTAATTCTCGCAATTCCGAGGATACTATTATTTTATGTAGTGAATTACAACGACAATCATGGCTTCTCTCTTATATCTGCTGTGGATTTTGAAGACCCTATTATAGCCGTTGTTCCGGAGGGTTCATTTAATCCTGAACACCGAACCGAAAATCCGGGATTCAACCTGTATTTAGAAGCAGCTAAGGAGCATGAAACCAATAGTTTAAGAAAAATAGGAAAATTAGATCCAATAGGAGGAGACAATCCACCTTATATGATTGAAAATGGCAAATACGTAAAGTACGTTAAAGAAACCTCAAAACGCGTCACAGAAACTCCTTTATTGGGAGCCGACATGAAATGGAATCAGGATGGAATCTACGGACAATTCTGTTCCAATAAATTGGCCGGATGTGCGCCGTTAGCCGTTGCAAGTTTAGTGGCTTATTTTAGCTATAAATACAACCTCAATCCTGATTTTCGATATACATATCCAAGAGACATACTCTATGAAAAGGTTATTTGGGCAGAAATAATAAAACATAAAAGCTCAAAAGAGTGGTCTTATAAAAACAAAAAAAGTATTCCAGAAATATGTTGGGAAGAAGATTCTGCTGCCATACACAAAACCATTGGCAGAATATGTCGACAATTTGGCTACGAAGGCAACGCTGAATATCAATACGGAAAAACATCGATGACAAACGGAGAAGCAAAAAGACTTTTAAAGAAATACCTTCCTGGGCTAAGTGTCTCAGATTTTAAAGCTTACGATATAGTAGCCACAATGAAAAATATCGATAAGGGAGCATTATATCTATATGGAGAGGGTGATTTGACAGAATCACATGCATGGATATGTGATGCTTATGATTATACAATTGTTAGAGAAAAACGTTATGAAAGTGAGATTCCTCCACCATCACTAAATCCAAATGCACTGAATTGGGTATTCACAGGCTATACGACCTATTGTAAAGAGACATCCCTTGGATATATGCACTGGGGATGGGGCGGCGATGAAGACGGTTGGTACAACGACAAAGTCATGAAACCGCAGGACAACAGAGTCTTTAATAAGTTTTATTACATGGCAATTGAGAAAAAATGAAAGCATTGAATTTACCAATATTGACTGTCGTAGCTTTAATATTAAGTTGGATCGTAACATCATGCAAATCCAATCCCGAAGGGCCTTACGACATAAACGACTTTAAAAAATACGGTTACTATCGAATCGACGCACGTTCATCACAGATGCACAGGCCCTTAAATGAAGTTCGAGTGATTATAATTCCGGAATCCGGCATTGACACAACCATTTATTACGATTATCCGGGGATGCTTTTTAATCTCTTTAAGATATGTCCGGACTGCAATTCCAATTTTGAAAACGATTTGTATAATAATGCAACCGTTGATTTTATAGACTTGAAGAAATGGGAACAACTCGAAACCATTATTCCACATAGCTATACTAAAGAACCATACACATGGGAATACCGGCCGACAAGTGTAGTGTATGACGAGATTTCTGCACGGAGCGAACATCCCTTGTCCCTAAGGCTTAAAGTATCCGCAAACGATACCGGCAACGAACGCCGGTACAGAATTGAAATAGTTGAAGCATATTATAATGCGACTGACAATATTGAGGAATTACGACCGTCCGGAAATGAAAACAACACCTTCTCCGCTGTACATTTCAACTCCTGTAGCGATGAATGCGCTTCTATGACAACAGAAGAGTGGAACGAGTTTTTAAAGGCAAAACAAAATAAAAATTATCTCTACGACAGCGCTCGTACAGTATCATTCCCAAGTGGAATAATCATCCGCCAGAAACCGGTAAAAATCACTGATTTGCGATGGCCGGATGGACTCCAATATGCACAATAGTCAGATTTCCTGAAACATACAAAAGATATCACGGAAACCAAAATCATAGTCGACGAAATCGGCACGGAAGCCGCCGCTATAACCGGGATAATCATGGATGGCATAGCCGCGTCGACAGCAAGCGGCAAGCTTACCATAGACCGTCCCTTCGCGTTCATGATTCGCGAGACATCGACCGGCTCGATACTATTTATGGGACGCGTCAACGGATTCTGACATATAAAACATACAGACATATTACAGAAAGGCGCGGGAAACGAACCTCGTGCCTTTCTTTTTCATTGTGTATGTGAGGGAAAATAGTTAATTTTGTAGTCTGAAACAACAGCAGAAACAGACAATATGGGATTTTTCGATTTCTTCAGCCGCGAAAAGAAGCAGAACCTCGACAACGGCCTGCAAAAAACCAAGGAAGGCGTATTCAGCAAACTGCGCCGCGTGTTTGCCGGCCGCCGCACAATCGACGACGACTTTCTCGATGAACTCGAGGAAATATTCATCACCTCCGACGTAGGCGCGGAAACGACAATCAAAATCATAGACCGAATCAAGGAGCGCGCCGCCCGCGAGAAATACGTGGATATGGACGAGCTCAACGAAATGCTGTGTACCGAAATCAGCGACATGCTCGCCGGCGATGACAGCGACAGCACAGGCGGCCGCTTCATGCCCCCGCCCGGCAAAAAGCCATATGTCATAATGGTGGTGGGAGTCAACGGCGTAGGCAAGACAACGACCATCGGCAAGCTCGCGCATCTCTACAAGGCCGACGGCAACAAGGTCCTTCTCGGCGCCGCCGATACTTTCCGCGCCGCCGCCATCGAGCAGCTCAACGAATGGGCTATACGCGCCGACGTACCCATCGTGAAGCAGCAGCTTGGCTCCGATGCCGCCGCCGTCGCCTTCGATACCCTGAAATCCGCCGTCGCCAATGATGTCGACGTCGTGATAATCGATACCGCCGGCCGTCTGCACAACAAAAAAGGACTTATGGACGAGCTGACGAAAATCAAGCGCGTGATGAGCAAGGTGGTGCCCGACGCTCCCCACGAGGTGCTTCTGGTGCTCGACGGATCCACCGGACAGAATGCTTTCGAGCAGGCCCGGCAGTTCTCCGACGCCACACAAGTCACCGACCTCGCCATCACAAAGCTCGACGGGACTGCCCGCGGCGGCGTTGTGATAGGTATTAGCGACCAGTTCAGGATTCCAGTAAAATACATCGGCATCGGCGAAGGCATCAACGACCTGCAGCTGTTCAACAAGAAGGCATTCGTGGAATCGCTCTTCGGAAAGAAATGAACCGCGACATAATATCGATAGTAAGCCTCGGCTGCTCCAAAAACCTTGTCGATAGTGAGCGCCTCGCGCGCCGTTTCGCCGACGCAGGGTTCGACGTGCGTTTCGATGACGAGAATCCGCCTCGCGGAGCTGTGATGGTGTTCAATACCTGCGGATTCATAGGCGACGCCAAGGAAGAATCCGTAAACGCCCTTCTCGCCGCCATAGAGAAAAAGAAGAAAGGACGTGTGAAAGCCGTATATGCCATGGGCTGCCTCACCGAACGTTACCGCAAGGAACTGCCGGAGCTTATGCCGGAACTCGACGGCATCTACGGCAAGTTCGACTGGGGTGCCATCCTCGGTGCCGTCGGCGCCCTGCCCTCTTCCACCAAGGAATGGGAACGCAAGCTGTCGTCGAGCCCGCACAGCGCATATATCAAAATATCCGAGGGCTGCAACCGCTTCTGCGCCTATTGTGCGATTCCTCTTATCACAGGACGCCATCACTCCCGCCCAGCCGCCGAGATAATAGAGGAAGTCCGTTCACTCACTACCACAGGCACCAAAGAATTCAACATCATAGCCCAGGATCTGTCGTCCTACGGCCGCGACCTTACCGGCGCTCCTGCCGAACCATTAGCCGCGCTGCTTGAAGATCTGTCGGAAATCGAAGGCGTGGAGATGCTGCGCCTGCACTACGCCTATCCGTCGGATTTTCCCTACGGCATCCTCCCCGTCATGGCAAACAACCCTAAGGTCTGCAAATACCTCGACATCGCTCTACAGCATATCGACGACGGCGTACTAACCGCCATGCGGCGCCATATCACAGCCGCCGAGACAGAGGTGCTGCTCGACCGCATACGCCGCGAGGTGCCGGGCATACACCTGCGCACCACCATGATGGTTGGCTTCCCGGGCGAGACCGACGAAGCATTCGAGAATCTGCTTGAATTTGTGAAACGCCAACGCTTCGAACGCCTCGGAGCCTTCGCCTACTGCGAGGAAGAAGGCACCTACGCCGCCGAACATTTCCCCGATGCCATCCCTGAAGAAGTGAAGCAAAAACGCCTCGACCGGCTCATGGCCTTGCAGGAAAATATTGCGGCGGAGATTGCCGAAAGCAAAATCGGCTCCACCGTACGCGTCATCATCGATTCCTACGACAGCGACCGTGAAATATACGAAGGACGCACCGAGTTCGACTCACCGGAGGTCGATCCTTGCGTCTATGTCAAGTCCGACCGCCCCTTAAAACCCGGAGATATCTGCAATGTTGAAATCACAGGTTCTGAATTCTGCGATATTGAAGGACGCGCGCTCTGACACACCCTTCATAATCTATCGTCTGCCGGGTAGCCGCGACGCCGTATGCCACACGGCCGATGTAGAATTTGACGGATGTCGTCTGACAGCACCGGGCATCGAGCTGACGACATGGCTCGGCCGCAGTTATTCCGGGATGAAAGTATGCGCGGAATCCACCACGCTCGCCGACTATACCGCCGCCGTCGATTCCATCGTAGACCACCTTAAAACAGAAGGCGGAAAAACAGTCCTGAGCCGCACTATCTGCGGAAAATTCAAAGAATTCGACCCGACGGCAATGATTTCGGAATATTTCGCAATGTTTCCGGATATGTTCTGCTTCTGCGCCTGCCACCCGCATACCGGCTTCTGGATGGGTGCGAGTCCCGAACTGCTGCTTGTCAGAAAAGCCGACGGCAGCGCCGATACCCGCGCACTCGCAGGTACACGTCCGGCGGACACTCCCGGCGCATGGGATTTCAAAAACATCGAAGAACACCGTATGGTAATCGATGACATATGCCGCCGCGCGACATCCCTCAACGGTTATTCGGCGACAGCCGGCGAAACCGGCATTCTCCGCTACGGCTCCGTCGAACATCTCGCGACACCTATCACCGTCAATGCCCCGGGTGGTATAGACATGCGTAAGGTGATAGCGGCCATACATCCCACAGCCGCCATCGCCGGCCTTCCGCTTGAACGCGCACTCCGAGCAATCGAAGCTACAGAAAAAGAAGCGCGCAAATTCTACGGAGGCACCATCATCGCAGGCGACACGGCATATGTCGCGCTACGATGCGTACATTTCGACAGCTCCCGCTGGTGCATATATACCGGCAGCGGCATAACAGCCCATTCATCAGCAGCCGACGAATGGACGGAGACCGCAGAAAAAGCGCGACCGCTACAATCTCTCCTACAACGTTACTGACTCTCCAAATGAACGATTCCTCCCGACATATAATCCGTCTTATCATCCTTTCATTCGGCATGCTGTTGCTCCTTTCGGCCGTTCCATGGAGCCGCCTGACAAACAATGCCATCAAGGATTTCGACCTCTTCGAGGACCTGTTCCCCTCAGAACAGGCTGCAATGAACTCAAGCATACCCGTCGACCCCGAACTGCAATCATTGCTCGACGATGCAGCTTCCTCAAATGCCGGAGGCAACGGAGGCGCAACGGCAACCGACAGCCTTCAATCCGACAGCATCCGTACAGACAGCACAATGTCCGACAGCATTGAAGAACCCCAAATAATCATTGCGGACGCAGCACCCGTACGCGACGGAGTGGTGCTGATTGAGAATTACACAGGTTCAGACTTATGTCTGCCCATATTCCGCCTTGCCCTTACCGAAGCCGGCAGCCGGCGTGTGCGTGTGGCCGTCCTCGGCGATTCCTATATAGAAGGCGACATATTCTGCCAGGATCTACGCGACCTGCTCCAGAAACGCATAGGAGGCGAAGGTGTAGGCTACATGGCTATGTTCTCCGAATTTCCGGGATTCCGTCGCTCGGTACGCCAGAGCGGTTCAGGATGGGAAATGCATGATATACGCAATCTTTCCTCCCGCGACACACTGAGGACACTATCAGGCTGCTACGCTAAAAGCTCCGGAAAGTCAAAGGCAAAATTCGAGGGCACCAAAGCTTTCGACGGCACGCGCTCGTGGACGAATTCATCGTTTGTATTCATAAGCCCGGACAGCGGCACCATAATTCTTACCGCTTCCGACGGCGTACCCTACTCTTTCAACGTAGGAGCATCGCCGCATCCGCAGATATTGAGTCTGCCGGGGCTTACAACATCTTTCACCGTTGAAAGCGACATCAACCGCCTTGTCGGCCTCGGCACATATCTCGACGGGAGCCGCGGTATCCAGCTCGACTGCATGAGCGTGCGCGGAAATTCAGGCATGGGGCTGCGTTCTCTACGCAAAAGCCTGTCTACCGGTATCAGCGAGCTTGCCGACTACGACCTTATCATCCTTGAATTCGGCATGAACGCCATAAGCCCCGGACAGACCGACTACACAAGCTACGGCCACGCCATGGAGAAAGCCATAGCCAAGGTAAAGGAATGCTACCCGAAGGCCGACATCATACTTATGGGTGTCGGCGACCGCGGGGCTAAAAAAGGCTCCGTAGTAAAATCGCTTCCCGCCGTGGCTGCAATGATTCAGACACAACGCGAGACTGCCCATAAATGCCGAATACATTTCTGGGATACGCGGGCGGCAATGGGTGGAGAGGACGCTGTCGTCGACTGGCGTAGCCGCAAACTGCTGAACGCCGATTACATCCATCTAAACCACGCCGGGGGTGCCGAGCTTGCCAAGCTTTTCGACTCCGCGCTTCAAAAGGCTGTCAATGAATAGGATTCCGATTACAATCGTATTACTTGCAACGGCATTTCATCTGACAGCCAACACAGACGAGAGCCAGCTGGACGAACGCCTAAATCCGGAATTCGAGAGCGTCGCCGTGGACTATGGTTCCTACCCGTCGGTGCGCCTCAACAAAAACAAAATCGGCCTCAACGGCGACGACTGGTCGTCTCTCGGAGAAAAATACCGCGCAGCCCTCGCAGGCGACAGCCTGTTCACAGTGGTATATCTCGGCGACAGCCACGTACAAGCCGATTTCGGCGGTTCCGTGCTCCGAAGCCGTCTGTCGGCATCGCATTCCGCCGGACGCGGCCTGATAATACCATTCCGCCTCGCCGGCACCAACCAGCCCAACGACTACTCTTTCGGCATGACATCGGCTTTTCTGGCATCAAAACTGATGCGCCTGCCATGGAGCACGGATATGCCATTCACCGGAATCGGAATAAAACCTACCGACCACACATTCACCTTAAACATCAAATCACCTACTCCTGTCAACACTCTGCGCTTCCATACCACATCCGGAAAACTGACAACACCGGACACTGACTCTTTCATTGACGGCGACAGTCTGCTGTGCGTATCTCTCCACGAAGCGCATACCGATTTCCACATCAATCTCAAGGGCGACGGCGACACCGTTGTCGGCGGAGTCGAGCTTATTGGCGACAGCACAGGCGTCTTAGTCCACTCCATCGGAAACAACGGAGCCACATATTCCGACTATTCACTGCCTCCGCATTTCGGTTCCGAGCTGGCACGGCTACACCCCGACCTAATAATCATCGCCTTAGGTACAAACGAGGCCTTCGGCAGAATAACTGAAAACACACTGCGCAACAATATCGACAATCTGATGAATACCATCCGACGCCATAACCCCGATGCCAAACTACTTATCGTCGGCCCTGCCGAATGCTATCGCCGCACATACCGTCGCACACGTCGCGGGCGCCGGCGTTCAGCCGGGCAGACGGTAAACCATAACGTTGCCACCATTGCCCGCTCTATCCGCCTCTACGCCGAAGACGAAGGCATTCCATACTATAATCATTTCGCCGTCGCCGGAAACGCTCCTTCGCAACGTAAGGCAAAGCTTCTCGGACGCGACGGCGTACACTATACAGTCAACGGCTATCAGCTGTGGGGCAACCTGCTTGCCGATGCCATATTGGATGCAATGAAACCATGAACGTAAGCTACTGGATATCTCAGCGGCTCCGGCTAAGGGGCGAAGGCGGCAGCGGTACCGGCGTTATCATAGCCGTGGCTGGTGTTGCCCTGGCCTTGGTGATAATGGAACTCACCATCGCCGTTGTCCTCGGATTCAAGAACGGCATACGCGACAAGCTTATGGGCTTCGACGCACAGATTAATGTAGAGGTTCCCTACGGAAGCACTGACGGCATTCTCCATGTCACCCCCAGTCTCAGGAATTTCGTACGCACCCACATGCCGGCCTCCGACATCCGCATGTCATTGCGTCAGCCGGCGCTTCTGAAAACCGATACCGATTTCCACGGCCTTGTATTTCTGGCGCAATCGCCGGAAGCGGATTTCTCATTCGAGCGCTCGAACATTGTCGAAGGCGAATGGCCCGACTATACCGCAGACAGTTGCGACAACAAGATTGTAATATCGCGCCAGGTAGCGGACGCTCTCGGTCTCGGAGTCGGCGACCGCGTATTCAGCACATTCTTTGTCAACGGCGACATCAAAATGCGACGTCATACCGTCGCAGGGCTATATCGTTCTGATTTCGGCGAATACGACTACAATGTGGCTTATGCCTCACTGCGGGCCATGCAACGCGTGGCCGGAATCGACAGTGTATCGTGTAACCGGCTGGACATACGCGGCATAGCAGTCGACGACATAGCATCGGAGGCGGCAAGCCTGCAACAGGCATTCATCGACGCGGCGGCAAACGGAGAAATGAATGAGCTATACACTGTCGACAACGTGACGCACACCGGCGCCATATATTTCAACTGGCTCGACCTGCTCGATACAAACGTGGTGGTGATATTCCTTCTTATGCTCGCCGTAGCGGGTCTGACACTTGTGTCGAGCCTGTTTATCCTTATACTGGAGTGCGTACGCCTTATCGGCGTACTGCGAGCCATGGGAGCGCCAAAGCCACTGGTACGCCGCATATTCATCGACATGGCGATGCGGCTTGTAGGCCTCGGAATGATCATAGGCAACATTCTCGGCCTCGGACTGCTGTGGTTCCAGCACGCCACGCATTTTATCACCCTCGATCCCCAGATGTACTATCTCAGTTCCGTACCGGTGGAATTCAATATCTGGGCCATCATCGCCCTGAACGCCGGCGTCGCGGCGTCGGCATGGCTGATTCTGGTTCTTCCGGCGCGTCTGGCATCATCCATCGACCCTGCCAAAGCCATGTCATACGAATAATCGCACTTTTTGGCACAATATTTGTTTATGTATATTAACGAGGCTTTTAGCCTTCCGCTTAATTCATTATCTTTGCGAAAATTATTAAAGTCAACCCGTCAATGACACAACCCAAGGAATTAAAAGAACTCATAATAGAAGGCATTCAGGACCGCAAAGGCCACGGAATCACCGTCGTAGATTTCTCTCGTATAGACACCGCAGCGACAGGCGCGTTCATTATAGCCGAAGGCAACTCCACAACACATATAAGCGCAATCGCCGAAAGCGTGGAAGAATATGTGCGCAAGAACGGAGGCATAAAAACCTTCGGCATGGACGGAGAGGACGGTTCCGGCTGGATTGTTCTTGACTACGGCAACATCTGGGTACATATTTTCCTGCCACAGACACGCCGGCACTACAACCTCGAGGAACTCTGGAGCGATGCCGCCATATCGCATATTCCCGACCTTGATTAAACCTTTTCAGATTACCACATATACATTAAAAATAAATGGCTCCAATTCCCAACAAACCGCAGAAGCCTCGTAAAAAACCATTCTTCGGAATGAGCCTGTGGTGGATGTACACTATAGTGTTCCTGTTCCTTGCAGGTATATTCTATTTCGACAACAACACCATCACCAAACAGGTAAGCTATACCGATTTCGAACGATACGTGGAAAAAGACCACGGAATCAGCAAAATCATCGTATATTCCGACAAACGCGAGGTTGAAGGTATTCTCACCGACTCTTTAGCCCGAGTCTTGTTCAAGAACTCCAATTTCGAAGCCGGAAAGGGAGTGAAAGCATGTGTAAAAACCAATATCGCCTCCGCCGACAAACTGTCGGAGAAAATCGATCAGTGGCGCCAGTCGGGAGCTTTCACCGGCGAGGTTGAATTCGAACAGTCGAGCCAGTTCAACAATATCTTCTGGTCATTTCTGCCATTCATCCTCATGATTGCCGTATGGGTATTCCTTATGAAACGTATGTCAGGTGGAGGCGGAGCCGGCGGTGGAGGCGGCATTTTCAGTGTCGGCAAATCGAAAGCAATGCTCTTCGACAAAGACAATGCCGATAAAGTCACCTTCCGCGATGTCGCCGGCCTTAGCGAAGCCAAGACCGAGATCGAAGAAATAGTGCAGTTCCTTAAGAATCCCGGCAAATATACCAACCTCGGCGGCAAGATTCCCAAGGGTGCACTCCTTGTAGGCCCTCCCGGAACAGGCAAGACCCTCCTTGCCAAAGCTGTGGCCGGAGAGGCCGATGTCCCGTTCTTCTCCATGTCGGGTTCCGATTTCGTGGAGATGTTTGTCGGTGTCGGCGCCTCCCGCGTACGCGATCTTTTCCGCCAGGCAAAGGAAAAAGCACCGTGTATCGTCTTTATCGATGAAATCGATGCCGTGGGTCGCGCCCGCGGACGCAACGCCAGCATGGGCGGCAACGACGAACGAGAGAACACCCTCAACCAGCTCCTTACCGAGATGGACGGCTTCGGTACCAACAGCGGCGTAATCATACTCGCCGCCACAAACCGCGCCGACATCCTCGACAAAGCCCTTATGCGCGCCGGACGTTTCGACCGTCAGATATATGTCGACCTTCCCGATCTGCCGGACCGTGTGGAGATTTTCAAGGTACACCTGCGCAAAGTAAAGACTGCACCCGACCTCGACATAGACCTTCTCGCACGCCAGACTCCCGGATTCTCCGGCGCAGACATCGCCAACGTCTGCAACGAGGCGGCTCTCATAGCAGCCCGCAACAACAAGGACAGCGTCGGCAAAGACGATTTCAACGCCGCCGTCGACCGAATCATCGGCGGTCTGGAGAAACGCAACAAGATTCTCACCGACGAAGAAAAACAGAGCATCGCCGTGCACGAGGCCGGACATGCGACCGTGTCGTGGCATCTGCGCTACGGCAACCCTCTGGTAAAAGTAACCATTGTTCCGCGCGGAAAAGCTCTCGGTGCAGCATGGTACCTGCCCGAAGAACGTCAGATTGTGCCTTCACAGGTTCTTCTCGACGACATATGCGGTCTTCTCGGAGGACGTGCGGCAGAGGATGTCTTCCTGGGCCACATCTCGACAGGCGCGCAAAACGACCTCGAGCGCGTCACAAAACTCGCTTACGCCATGGTGGCATATTACGGCATGAGCGACCGGCTCCCGAACCTGAGCTACTACGACTCCACCGGCCAGAACAACATGTTCACCAACCCCTACAGCGACGAACGCGCCCGCATCATCGATGCCGAGGTGTCGCGCATCATCGCCGAGCAATACGAACGCGCCAAAGATATCCTGCGCAAATATAGCGACGGCCATCACGAACTTGCCAACACGCTTATAACCCGCGAGGTTATCTTCACCGAGGATGTAGAACGAATCTTCGGGCCACGCCCATGGACATCGCGTACCGACGAGCTTTTCGGCCACCGGAGCATCAGCCCAAACAGCGGCGACCCCGTGCCTCCGCCAATCGACGATGTAGAGGCCACCGACATAACGGACAAACAGGATGAAACGGGACATGACGCCAAAACAGACACCGGAAAAAACGATGAAAAAGAAAATTGACTACCGTACCTTTTGTCAAAAGCGGGACGACCAATAAACTTTGAATGCCGCTCAAGTGTTATTTCTATCAAACTTATAGAAACATAATTCACGATGAAAACCTACAAAGCTCTCACAGCAGTCGGAGCCGCGCTGATAATTCTCGGCATATCATCCTGTACTCCGGACAATAACAAAAGTGACAACAATAGCAACAAGAACGAAAATAACGTAGATTTCCGAATCGTTGAGAAACAGCAGACTTTCTCTCTCGAAGGATCCGCCAAAGACTATGACACGGAAAAGGATCTGCTGTATTCCTGTGAAGCCCGAATTCTCATGCCGCAGGATATCAAAGGCCATAGCGTCGACAGCCTTCAGAACCGTATATTCAAGGTTGCTTTCGATACCACTGCCGCTGCCGGCCACAACAAACTGATGGAAGACGCCTTCCGTACCGCAGCTTCAGAACTCGGCTACGTTCCGGTCGACACAGTTGTGCCGGAAAACACCTACGACGGTTATCTTATCGTGGAGGGCGATGTAGCGTCTATGACATCGACTATTCTGTCATACTCTGTGACTGTATCCAAATATGATCCGCATGCCGCCCACGGGATGTACGGCTCCTATTTCATAAACTACGATATTACAGGCGGACGACTATTCGGACTGAACGATATAATTACATCCGACGGGCTTGACAAACTTGTTCCTGTCCTGCGCACCACAGCCGACGCTATGCGGAATTTCGCAGGCCCCACCGAACTGAAAGCACTGCCTGCCGACGGCAATTTCTATATCGACCTGCGCAACAACCTTGTATTCGTATATCAACCCTACGAGATAGCAAGCTATGCCCAGGGACTGATTGAAATTCCCGTCCCGGCCTATCAGATTTCCGACATCCTGACACCTTACGGCAAGTCACTTTTCAACCTATGACAACCGTCCTAATAAAACCGAGACCGGCGCTGCGGGGTGGCAGCGCCGGTCTTGTTTTTATCAGCTCTTCAGCTATGCATGTTTGGGTTATTCATTTTTTTGCCTTATCTTTGAAAAAATAAACCAAATACCATAAAAACAGTATGAAAATACCCGCTGATCATACACATTACGGTCAGGCTACACTCCGTTCTGTATTATCATTTTTGCTGATAACCGCAGGCTCACTTATTTACCATGCTTACGGACGTCAGATCGACGAGAAGCAGGCAGCTGTATTGGCTGAGAAATTCATCGGCTCACATTCCGGCTCCACGCAATCCATGCGAAGAACCGCACCACGCACAGAAACAGCAATTTCCTCAAAAAATTCCGGTTTCTATATATTCTCTACCGACGAATCTTTCGTCATTGTGTCCGGAGATGATGAACTTAAGCCCATCGTAGGTTATTCCTTTTCCGGAACATTCGATCCGGAAAACATTCCCGTGCAACTCACAGATTTCCTGAATTCCTACGAGAACGGAGTGAACGATTTCCGTGCAGGCAGGCTCGCAGTCGGAAAATCCGCCGGAGGATCTGCTGTCGCCCCTCTCCTTTCCACAAAATGGGATCAAGGTGAACCTTACAACAATCTGTGCACTCCGCAATACGGCTCACAGAACTACTATACCGGATGTGTGGCAACAGCGATAGCTCAAGTGATGAAATATCACAATTACCCGCCATCCGGCAAAGGCAAAACCGAAGAACGCTGGACTAATCCGTCGGTAGACCTCAACGAATCGGTCTACGACTGGAACAACATGCTTGACGAATATCGGGACAATACCTGGAACGAGACTGAAAGTGCGGCAGTAGCCCGCCTTATGCGCGACGTCGGTGCCGCGGTTTATATGGAATACAGCACTGACGCATCAAGTGCAATCTGGACTTACATAGCACCAGCACTATACCGCAATTTCAACTATTCGCCTGATATAGCCATGAGATCGCGCGAAAGCTACGATACCGACGAATGGATAGCCATCATCCGCGAAAACCTCCTTCGCGGAGAACCTATAATATATGGCGGAAGCGGCAACATGGGAGGACACGAATTTGTAGTGGACGGCATAGATGAAAACGACTACGTGCATATAAACTGGGGTTGGAGCGGAAGCTCTGACGGCTATTTTGATATCAACGCCCTTGAACCGGAGACTTTAGGTGCAGGTGCCGGCAACGGCAAATTTTTCTACAGTCACACAATGGTCGTAAACATCCGTCCCGGCGACCCTGACGCTGATAATTCCGAAATTCCGGTTCCATTCATGGCTTGGGATCTCAGAGTAGAGACAAACCTCGATGCCGGCGGACATCTGCCTACCGACAGAAAAAGCAACGCCGTCGTCACTTTCCTAATGTCGAACAATACCCGCAAGGACGTGCAAGGCTCATCCACTCTCAGGATAGTCACTTCGCTGTACGACAAGGACAAGAAGCTTATAAACAAGAATTTCACCGTGCCGAGCGGCATCCGGGGCTATTTCAGCCGCGACACCTACCGCAAGGAGTCAATCAATGTTGATTTCAGCGCACTTGAAGACGGCGAATACTACCTGTCGTTATGGTACACCCATGAATACTGGTCGGAGCAAGGACTGGAAAAGGCAGAAAAGGAGTTTGATTTCGCATCCGAGCCATATATATATTTCACTGTAAAGGACGGCGAGATATATTTCCCGGACCAGGCCGACTCCGGCACACATCTCTCAATAGCCGGTGCATCCCAGACAGATGTAATATATCAGGATGCATCCGGAGAACTTACAATAGAACTTGACAACAACGGAAAACGTCCGTCCGAGGGAGATATATACATATATTGCCTGCCGGAAGACGTCGCTCCCGACAATCCCGAGATCTCCGCACTCGGCGACCGCATAGCAAGAGCCTATTTCTACGCATACGGACACTCGACAAACAAGGTTAGAGCGACTGTCAACAGCAATCTTCCAGCGGGACGCTACCGCCTCTATTTCGTATTCAAAAACGACCTGCTGAGTACGGCCGACAAATATATTCTCGAAATTTCACCGCTTCCCACAGATGTGCCTTTTGTACTTACGTCACCCCTGACTACAGAAATGGAGACGTATGAGAACACCAATCACGAATGGATGTCGATCACCATCAGGTATATAATCTGCGACGGATGGATGGACTGGACTGATTCTCCCATGGATTTCCGCTTCACGGCAGCCCATGAGGATAATCCGGAGGACGCATTTGTACTTTTTGAAAAAAAGAATGAATATTTTCAGAGATACGACACAAAAATAAAAATCTCAGAAGGCCCAGACGTCATGTGGAAAAAACCGGGGAAATACCGTTTCCGGATGTCATACAAAAAATCGACAGACAGCGAATGGATCACTCCTGACGACCACAACAATACCGGAACTTTCATCCTCGCCGAAGAATCGCCGACAGGCCCTGTTGTAGACATGGCAGCTCCGATGGTTATAAACGGCGGACACAACGTCGCACCGGACTCCTTCTTCGATGTGTCTCTGAAAATAAAAACCCCGACAGGCATCTCCATTATGGAGGAACAGAGCTTTGTGAATGTTACAGACTCACCGATAAAATATAACAATTATGCGTTCTTACGTACGATGGAATTCGGAAAGACGGAACTCGCAGCCGGCGAAGAGACAGACATAAAACTCAGTTTCTACATGCCCGATACTCCCGAACTCTATAATAAACGATTCCTCATCGTACTGAACCTATATTACGAAGAATACTACGCAGTGATACCGCGCCCGGGGGAATATCTTGAAAGTCTTTATTTTACGGTCGATCCCACAGCAGGAATCGGGAATGTGGATTGCGAATCTTTCAAATGCGACATACACAACAATGAGGCTCGAATAGAAGGCATCGAAGCCGGCGATGAAATACGCATCGTATCGGTAAACGGAACTGTCGTCAGAAGATTGACAGCAACAGGAAATATTGAAACCATTCCAATCTCAGACATACAGAAAGGTTTCTATATTCTTACAGTAAACTCACCCCACAAGACTTATGCGCCGATGAAATTCAAGAATTTCAAATAGAGCTATGCGTTATAACGGCACACTGGCAGAAGATAAATTATTGTTTTGCCGTTACGAGAAAAAAGAGTAATTTTGTCCTAATAATAACAATCGACAAATCACAACAATATGGAAATCACAGGCACCATCATAGTAGCCCTTCCCGAGGTAAGCGGCATATCCAAATCGACCGGCAATCCCTGGAAGAAACGCGAGTACGTTCTCGAAAACACCGACGGCCAGTACCCCCGCAAGATGTGCTTCACATGCTTCGGCGACAATGCCGACCGCATCAACCTTACCGTAGGCCAGCGCTACACGGTATCTTTCGATATCGACGCCCATGAATACAACGGCCGCTGGTTCAACGAAATCCGCGCATGGCGCGCCGTCGACGCAAATGTTGCCGCCCAGGCTCCCGTCAACGCAGCTCCCGCACCTGCACAGGCCTCCGCAGCTCCCGCCGCAGACCTTGCCGTAGGCTCTGAAGAAGAATTCCCTTTCTAATAATATAACGATGGCAATAGAACTCAAAAACCTCACAAAGCGCTCCGAGAACTACTCCCAGTGGTACAACGAACTGGTTGTGAAAGCCGACCTCGCCGAGCAGTCGGCGGTAAGAGGATGTATGGTCATCAAACCTTACGGCTACGCCATCTGGGAGAAGATGCAGCAGACTCTCGACCGCATGTTCAAAGAGACCGGCGTCCAGAACGCTTATTTTCCCCTGCTGATTCCAAAATCATTCCTCTGCCGGGAAGCGGAACATGTGGAAGGCTTTGCAAAGGAATGTGCCGTAGTGACACACTACCGTCTTAAGAACGACCCCAACGGCACCGGCGTAATCGTCGACCCCGAGGCTCGCCTTGAGGAAGAGCTGATTGTACGTCCGACATCCGAGACTATCATCTGGGGTACATATAAAAACTGGATTCACAGCTGGCGCGACCTACCCGTGCTCTGCAACCAGTGGGCCAACGTAATGCGATGGGAGATGCGCACACGCATGTTCCTCCGCACCTCCGAATTCCTGTGGCAGGAAGGCCACTGCGCCCACGCGACAGCAGAAGAGTCGGAAGCTCGCACGGTGCAGATGATAAAGCTTTACGCCGAATTCGCTGAAAGATACATGGCAATGCCTGTGACAATAGGCGTCAAGACTGCCAACGAACGTTTCGCAGGCGCTCTCAACACCTACACCATCGAAGCGATGATGCAGGACGGCAAGGCGCTTCAGGCCGGCACAAGCCACAATCTGGGCCAGAATTTCGCCAAGGCCTTCGACGTAACCTTCGCCAACAAGGAAAACAAGCCCGAATACGTATGGGCCAACTCCTGGGGCGTATCGACACGCCTTATGGGCGCGCTCATCATGACGCACTCCGACGACAACGGCCTCGTACTACCACCTCACCTCGCCCCAATCCAGGTGGTAATCGTGCCAATCTACAAGAACGCCGAGCAGCTCGCTGGCATCACCGAAAAGGTGATGCCTATCATACAGCGCCTCGGTGAACTCGGAATCTCCGTCAAGTACGATGACGCCGAAAACAAACGTCCGGGCTTCAAATTCGCCGACTATGAACTCAAGGGTGTACCCGTGCGCCTCGTGCTCGGCACCCGCGACATTGAGAACGGCACTGTTGAGGTGATGCGCCGCGACACCCTCGAGAAACACACCGCACCTCTGGCAGGCATCGCCGACTATGTGAACAGCCTTCTTGAAGAAATCCAGACGAATATCTACAACAAGGCTGTGGAGATGCGCAAACAACAGACCTTCGTATGCGACAGCTACGAGGATTTCAAAAAGCGCATCGAGGACGGAGGTTTCTTCCTCTGCCACTGGGACGGCACCACCGAGACAGAAGAGCTTATCAAGGCAGAGACAAAAGCTACCATACGCTGCATACCTCTCGACGGCGACGACACCCCCGGCGTATGCATGGTGACCGGCAAACCGTCCAAGCGCCGTGTCATTATCGCCCGCAACTATTGATTTTCAACCTTTTTACAAAGCCGTCCTCTGCCAAATGACGGAGGACGGTTTTTATACTCCCAAGCCTCTCGCCCATGACAGAACGTACTGTCGAACTTAAAATTTTCAGCCCCGATACCGACACCCGCATGGCTCTTCCATGCGCCGACGGCGGCATCCAGGCCGGATTTCCATCTCCCGCACAGGATTATATTAACGAATACATCGACCTCAACCGCGAGCTCGTACCGCATCCGGCAGCAACATTTTACGGACGTGTGAGCGGTGATTCCATGATTGAGGAAGGCATCGAGCAGGGCGACCTTCTTGTGATAGACCGCTCGCTGGAGCCGGCCGACGGCGACCTTGCCGTATGCTGTCTCGACGGAGAATTCACGCTGAAACGTATAAAACTCACTCCGGGTGCAATCTGGCTTATTCCATCGAACGAATCCTTCGACCCGATACTCGTCACTCCCGACCAACGCTTCGAGGTATGGGGCGTGGTGACACACACTATAAAAAACAACCGGCGCCCGGCATCGCGCCGCCGCCACTGACACCCGTCCATGACAGGCCTGATCGACTGCAACAATTTCTTTGTGAGTTGCGAGCGCGTTTTCAATCCACGCCTGCGCGATGTTCCCGTCGCCGTTCTGAGCAACAACGACGGCTGCATCGTGGCTCTCTCCAACGAAGCCAAGACCCTGGGCCTGAAACGAGGAGACCCGTTTTTCAAGGTGCGCGGCATCTGCGAACGGGCCAATGTCGCCGTACTTTCGGGCAACCACAGGCTCTACGGCGACATATCATCGCGGGTAATGACAACGATAGCCTCCGTAACCGGCGACGTTTCGATATATTCTGTCGACGAGGCATTTATAGATTTCAGCAAATTCAAGGAAGACGATGCGGCGGAAATTGGCCGTGAGGTGGTTCGCCGTGTACGCCGCAATACAGGAATTCCAACGTCGCTGGGTATCGCATCCACGAAGACCCTTGCCAAAATAGCATCGAGATTCGCAAAAAGATATCCCGCATACAAAGGTGTATGTATGATCGACAACGAATACCGGCGACGCCGTGCCCTCGAACTCACCCCCATCGGCAACGTATGGGGTATCGGACGCCGGCTGATAAAACGTTTCAGCGCCTACGGCATAAACAGCGCCCTTCAGTTCGCCGACATGACGGCCGAGAATGTCGACAAGCTTGTCAACATCACCGGACATAAAACCTGGAGCGAACTCAACGGCATGCCGTGCATCGACGTTGAAGGACACGAAGGCATACGCAAGCAGATGTGCTGCACTCGCTCGTTCGGAGAATGCCTAACCACTTACGAACAGCTCTCCGACGCATTCGCCATCTTCTCCACCATTCTGACGCGCCGCATGCGTCAACGCGCCACTGCGGCTGCAAGTCTGAACATATTCATGCAGACCGACTCTTTCCATCCCGAGCGTCCCCAGTACTGCCCGTCGCTCCACATTCCGCTCGCCGAACCGACCAACGACACCATGCTGATAGCGGATGCCGCCCACAAAGGCCTGCGACGGATATTCCGTAGCGGCTACGGATTCAAACGCGCCGGTATAATAATTCCCGAAACTGTGCCACGGCAGGCAATCCAGCCGTCGATTTTCGGCGACCCCGACATGCGCGACAAACGAAGACGCCTCATGCAGGTGCTCGATACCATAAACGCATCCTCGCTCAGCCATGACAATGTACATATCGCCTCATACATGCCGGTCGAGAGTTGCGTAAGATGCGAAATGCGGTCGCCAAATTATTCAACAAGTATTTCCGACATAATAAAAATAAACACAAGCCATGGAGCATAAGCAATTCCACAAACTGCTCTGCGAGCGCACCGGCCGCAGCAGCGCCGACATCGAAGCGCTCGAAGAAGGACTCGCCATCGTCATCCGCCAGTGCTGCGCCGACCTCGACACTGTCGCCATTCCCACATTCGGCTCCTTCACTGCAATAAAACACAAAGAGGAAATTGTCGACGACCTGTCGACAGGCAAGCGCATGCTTCTGCCTCCGGAGGTAAGTGTCGAATTCACGCCCTCGGCATCGCTGCTCAACCGCCTCAACCCGGCCGACGAGGTAATCTGAATCAAGACCCGCAGAATGTAAATCAGCGTCCTTAACGGACGCTATCATGCTCCTATTTTCCGGATACGCCTGCGCAGGCTTCGGCGTATCCGGCTACTAATAACAGGCGTCCTTCGGACGCGCATTTCACCATCCTAAACGGGCATTTCATAGAGAGAACGTCCAAAGGACGTTGATTATTAGTAACCCCTTACGCCGAAGCTTGCGCAGGCGTAGGGGGTACAGGGAACTATCACCATGGCGTCCGGTCAGGACGCCGATTTACATCTAATCACCGAGAACAACAGGACAATCAATACCATTCTCTAAAAGGAATTCGCGGAGTTCATCGGCAAAATCCCGTTTTGCATGATGAACCTTCTGATTTATTATATACCGGCGGCGCATCTCTCGCAGTGAAGCATCAACAGTAAAAGCAGCATATCCTTCAGCCCATCCATGCCAAACGGGAAAATGATTGTTCACAGTCATAAATTTGCTCGATTCCGATTTTATAATCTTCACAAAATCAGAGACCGCCATCTTTGCAGGAATATCGCACAGAATATGGATGTGATCCGGCATACCACCTATACGACGAATACAAGCACCTCTTTTCGTCGCAAAATCGAATATAAACTTATATAATTCACGCTCGTGATTGATATCGATTGTCGGCATCCGCTTGTATGTTGCAAATACCAGATGGTAAGTCAGAGATAGATAACTCATAATATATGGATTATCAGATTACCTGCGAATGCGCTATATCGTTTAGGACCTTGAGGGCTGAGCCGACACTGCCTACGTTGGAAAAGATAAAGCTGCGACGTCCGTTGCGCTCACGAGGCTTGACACTGTCCATGTGAGTTGTCAGATATCCGAGCATACGGCCGAACATAGGCGATTTATAGTATGCCTCATTGCTCTCGTCGACGAAATAGGTGTACATCGAATTCTGCTTTATCGCTACTTTCTCAATACCCATGCGTCGCGCAAGACGTCGCAGCGTAGGCACACGCAAGAGTTCGCGCGCAGCCTCCGGAATACGGCCGAAGCGGTCTTCAAGACGCTTTTCGAATGCCGCGAGTTCATCCTCGCGCTCTATGCTGTCGAGTTCCTGATAAAGAGCTATTCGCTCGCTTTCCTGCTGCACATAGTTCATAGGGAGAAGAAGCTCGAGGTCTGTCTCGATGACACAGTCGGCCACAAATTCCTCATCCTTGGCCTTGTCGGGAGTCTCGAGATCGGCGAATTCCTGTGATTTTAGTTCTACAACAGCCTCTTTGAGGATTTTCTGATATGTTTCATATCCGAGATCGGCAATAAAACCGCTCTGCTCCGCCCCGAGCAGGTTTCCGGCGCCACGTATATCGAGATCCTGCATGGCAAGGTGTATGCCCGAACCAAGGTCGGCGAAACTCTCTATGGCCTGGAGCCGCCGGCGAGCGTCGGGCGTCAGAGGCACACCCGGAGGTACCATAAGATAGCAGAATGCCTTGCGGGAGCTGCGTCCGACACGTCCGCGGAGCTGGTGCAGCTCGCTGAGGCCGAAGAACTGGGCATTGTTGATTATGATAGTGTTGACATTCGGCATGTCGATACCGCTCTCGATGATAGTGGTGGCAAGCATTATGTCGTAGTCGTGCGCCGTAAAGTCGCTGATTGCCTTCTCGAGCTTCTCCGGCGGCATCTGTCCGTGCGCCACGATGGTGCGTGCATCGGGAACAAGACGCTTCACCATGTCCTCAAGCTGGTACAGCCCTTCAATACGCGGATTCACAAAGAACACCTGGCCACCGCGCGCAAGCTCGAAATTGATGGCTTCTTTCACAAGGTCGTCACTCAGACTGTCGACCGAGGTGATGATAGGATAGCGGTTCGGCGGGGGTGTCGTGATAGCGGAAAGGTCGCGGGCACCCATAAGCGAGAACTGCAAGGTACGCGGGATGGGCGTCGCCGTCATAGTCAGAGTATCAATATTTGTCTTCAGCTGACGGAGCTTTTCTTTCACCGCCACGCCGAATTTCTGTTCCTCGTCTATGACAAGAAGGCCGAGATCCTTGAATTTAACCGTCTTGCCAATCAGTTTGTGTGTGCCGATGATTATATCTATCTTTCCTGCGGCAAGGTCTGCAAGAATTGCCTTGACATCTTTTGCGGAACGTGCGCGCGACAGGTATTCCACACGTACCGGAAAATCCTTCAGACGGTCGCGGAATGTGTTGTAGTGCTGGTAGGCAAGGACAGTGGTCGGCACAAGGACGGCGACCTGCTTGCCATCGGTAGCAGCCTTGAAAGCCGCTCGCACGGCGATCTCCGTCTTGCCGAAGCCAACATCTCCGCACACGAGGCGGTCCATCGGCTGCCGGCTCTCCATATCGGCTTTCACAGCCTGAGTAGCCGTGAGCTGGTCGGGAGTATCTTCATAGATGAAGCTTGCCTCAAGCTCGTTTTGCAGATAAGTGTCGGGCGAAAAGGCGAATCCTTCCTGCTCACGACGCTCGGCATAGAGTTTGATAAGGTCGCGGGCAATATCCTTGAGTTTACCCTTCGTCTTCTCCTTCATCCTCTGCCACTGGCCGCCACCAAGGCGGTTTATCTTAGGGGGCACACCTTCCTTGCCACGGTATTTGGCAAGCTTGTGAAGGGCATGGATAGGAACAAGAAGAATATCGTCGTTGAGATATACGAGTTTTATCACCTCCTGCATGCGGCCGTTGATATCGGTGCGCAGAAGACCTGCGAACTTGCCTACACCATGGTCGATATGGACGATATAGTCGCCGACCTCAATCTGGCCGAGCTCACGTAGCGAAAGGGCGAGTTTTCCGGAACGTGCCCGCTCGCTTTTGAGGGTATATTTATGGAAGCGGTCGAAAATCTGGTGGTCGGTGAATACACACACCTTCGATTCATGATCCACAAAGCCTTCATGAAGAGTACCTTCGACGCCCTCGAATTCTATATCGTCGCCACGCTCCTTGAAAATATCGTGCAGACGTTCGAACTGTTTGGAATTATCCGATAATATAAGCAGCCGGTAGCCGTTGGCTCGGAACTCACTGAAAGACTTTGCGATAAGGTCGAAATTCTTATGGTATATACCTTGTGGCGAACAGCTGAAATCCATCCGTCCGGCATTCCGGCCGCCATCGGGAATCCTTGCAGCAGTGAAACCGACACGGCGGAAAGATGCGAGATGAGCCTCGAACGCGGCCGGATCGATTATGTCGTCGACGGCGTCGGCATTACCATCCTCTGTAAGAAGCGTGAATGCCGATATTCCCGTCTCGGCGACAGTCTTCACACGCTCAATAGTCAGCGCCTCGTTGCGCATCGCAATAATGCTGCCCGGCGCGATATAGCTCAGAAGCGATATGCGCCCCGAACCCTCCGACATGTTGGCGGAAATGTCGATACTGTCCGCCTTCGATTCGGAAAGCTGCGTCTCGACATTGAATATGCGTATCGATTCTATATCATCGCCGAAGAAATCGAGGCGCACGGGTTGCTCCTGTGAATACGAGAAAATATCGAATATTGAGCCGCGGACGGCGAACTGTCCCGGCTCGTACACATAGTCGACCTGGTTGAAACCGTTGTCTACGAGCCATCGGCGCACATCATTCATATCGGCTGTCACACCCGCCGACAGTGTCAGCGTATGCGCCGACACTTCCTCGCGCGAAGCAACCGTCTCCGCCAGAGCTTCCGGATATGTCACAAGGAAACGCAGGCCTCCGGCGCTCAGGCGACGGAGAGTCTCTGTACGCAAAATCTGATTCGGAGGGTCAGGCTGTCCGTATTTTATATCGCGCCGATATCCTGAGGGCATAAAAGCCACCTTATCCTCTCCGGCCACACGGCACAGATCGAAATACAGATAACCGGCATCATCAAGACTGTCACCGACAACGACAAGAGGGTTCCCGCCGGCAGGAATCTCAGTCAGCATCATCGCCGACGACGAGCCGGCCAGACCGTAGACACACCCTCCGCTCTCCTTCGAAAGACTTTTAAGAGCCTTGCGGCGGCCGGGAGTAAGAATAAGCTTGCAGATATCTCCTACATTCATAACTTGAATCGATTAAGCCTACAAAGATACGGATTAGTCGAATACAAAGCCAAACTTGTTTGAGCTTTGTTGAGACGGGAGTATTTTCGGCGAAGCCAAAGATACGGATTAGTCGAGAGCAAATGAAAATTTATTTTCAATTTGCCGAGCGGGAGTATCTTAGACGGAGTCAAATATACGGATAAGCCGAACACAAAGCCAAACTTGTTTGAGCTTTGTTGAGGCAAAATCCCCCGCCCACCCCGACAGCCGCGATGCGATTTATGTTGCGTCCATTGCGACCGAAGAATGCCCGCAGGGCATTGATTTACCTCGTAGCCATCCGGGCACCCCCTCTACTCAACCGCGGCCTACGGGCTCACACATCACAGCCCCGCACATTGCGGCAGAAAAATGCCCGGAGGGCATTGATTCATTTCGTAGCCGGGTACACCGGAGCTTGCGCAGGTGTGCCCGGTTTTGGCGTGCACCGCCATGGCGTGCGCAGTACGCCGATTCCAGACGATACCCCTGCGATTGGAATCCGTGTCCTGTCGGACACATACGTTGACGGCATCTGTCCGGGTTCGCCTACGCAAGCTCCGGCGAGCCCGGCTATTAGGTGAATCGGTGTCCAACGGACACCACATTTCAACCACGCCCTCCTGGCGCCATTCCCTATCCTCCACGGCCTTGCTGGCACCTTCCGACCGTCTCGATGGCCTAAGCAGGTTGCCGGCAATAGATATTGAGCATGAGAAAGAGCTTTATAAATTTATGCACGACATTGCCAAACAGAGAGATGTACTTGTCAGACGTATAGGTGGAATGCCAGACCATGTACATCTGCTGTGCGATATACCGACAAAATTGTCTGTCGCGGAATTTATCAAGGTTCTAAAAACAGAAACAAGTAAATTTATGCGAGTCAACAGTCATTTTCCTCTTTGGAACGGATGGGCGGAAGGCTATGGATGTTTCAGCGTTGATACATCGACAAGAGATATTCGTAAACAATACATCATGAATCAGAAAGAGCATCATTCGCGGATTACGTTTGTCGATGAATTTCGGAATCTCCTTATTGAGGCCGGTGTTCCCTTGGACGAATCCGTAAGCAAATAAATGCGTCCTGAGGACGTCAATTCATTTAGCACACATCGTCGCCCCGCACATTGCGGCAGACTGCAACCTATTAATTATAATTGAATTGTATATGTACATTTTGCCTTATCGGCGAAATTCCACGCCTTGGCGGCAAACAAGCGGCAAGTAGTATAGATATTAAGAATAATATAGATAAGAAAATATATTGTTGTTGTCGATATGGTGCGCGTGAGATTTTTCTTATCGACAAATTGTTGCGATTGACTTTTATCAATAAAAATTGATATTTTGTTTGCAAGCAGTGAATTTTTATTGTATCTTTGCAAGGCAAACAAAAAAACAAACTACTACTCTTATGAAATCGACACTAACACCACGCAACCGGGAACTGATAATCATCGCCGGACGCATAGCACGTGAAGCCGCTGCCGCCGGACGCACCCTAACCCTTGAGCAACTTGCCGGAGAAGTTCGCCAAGCCAAACCCCTGCATTTTCATTACAACTACGACCAGGCCTGCCGAATGATGAGTCTTATAAGACGCACAGGACCGGAAAACACCTCGACATCCACCGACATACGCGCCGGTTGGCTCGACCTCTACAGACAGGTGACAGAGGTGATGGCGCTTCGCCCGAAACTCAACGTAAACCAAGCGCTTGTGCACACGCTGATGTTCCGCCGCCCGTCACGGGTGTACCTGTCGGTAAACACCATCCGAAAGATTCTCGCTCCCCATTTCGAGGCGCGCCTGACTGAAAACAGAGACAGCCGTGCTTAATCACCCAAATTTCATATATCATGAAAGGAACAATCGCAATATCCATCGGACGTATTCTTGAAATAGTGATGGCACATGCGGCCGCAGCCGAGCTCGACGGCATCCGCCCCTGTACCATAGGAAAGGAAAACAAAGCCCTTGTAGCCATCCTGGCCGACAAGGAAATAAACGCTCTCGCCGGCGAGCTGCCCGAAATAATTCTTGACATCGAGGAAGACGGCGACATGCGCACGCTGACTGTCGACACTCGCGACACCGTGCCGCTGCACGCATGGCGGCGCAGAATGGAGACTGCCGTATGCTGCGGTATACTCGCCCACCTCTGGTGCGACAGCATAGGCACAGTATATGCATCGGACCGCGAGGCTCTGCTGGAGTCGATGCGCTCGGCGGCGGAATTTCCCGATAGAATCGAACGGGCATAAAAAAAATAATTCCGACGGGAAAACCGTCGGAATTATTTTTTCTATAGTCGTTGACTTATCAGCCGTTGATTTCAACCATAGTTGCGATGAGGTCGAGCACCTTGTTCGAGTAGCCGATTTCGTTGTCATACCAGCTTACTACCTTAACGAAATTCTCGGTCAGGTAAACACCGGCATTGGCGTCGAAGATGGAGGTGCGGGCGTCGCCGAGGAAATCGCTGGAAACGACAGCGTCTTCGGTGTAGCCGAGGATACCCTTGAGTTCGCCTTCAGCAGCTTCTTTCATAGCAGCGCAGATGGCTTCCTTGGTAGCGGGCTTGGCGAGGTTTACAGTAAGGTCTACAACGGAAACGTCGAGGGTAGGGACACGCATCGAGATACCGGTGAGCTTGCCGTTGAGTTCGGGGATAACTTTGCCTACAGCCTTGGCAGCACCTGTGCTTGAGGGGATGATGTTGCCGGAAGCGGCACGGCCACCGCGCCAGTCCTTCATGGAGGGACCGTCTACAGTCTTCTGGGTAGCAGTGGTGGAGTGAACGGTTGTCATAAGGCCGTTGACGATACCGAACTTGTCGTTGAGTACCTTGGCGATGGGAGCGAGGCAGTTTGTTGTGCAGGAAGCGTTGGAAACGAACTGAGTGCCCTTTACATAGCTCTTGTTGTTAACACCGCATACGAACATGGGGGTGTCGTCCTTGGAAGGAGCGGACATAACCACATATTTTGCGCCGGCTTCGATATGAGCCTGAGCTTTTTCCTTTGTGAGGAAGAGACCGGTGGACTCAACTACGTATTCAGCACCTACAGCAGCCCAGTTGATTTCTTTGGGGTCGCGGCATGCGGTAACGCGGATGTGCTTGCCGTTGACGATGAGTTCGCTCTTTTCGAGGTCGAAATCCACAGTGCCGTCGAACTGGCCATGCATTGTGTCATATTTGAGCATGTAAGCCATGTAATCAACGGGAAGAAGGTCGTTGATGGCAACTACTTCAATGTCGTTACGCTTTGTGGAGGCACGGAAAACGAAACGTCCGATGCGACCAAAGCCATTGATACCAATTTTAGTCATAATCTTATAATTATAGGACAGTTAATAATGTGCTTTTGTCAGCCGCGCTGCGCACGGACATATGCCTTTGGCGCAGTCGTTGAGGTTTACGGCGCAAAATTAATGAAATTTTTCGTCATTTCAATTTTTAGATACTCTTTTTTATATCAAATTTTATTAAATTTGCAAGCGTGTTACTCCGTAGACAAATCCGAGAGCCACGCAATTTGTACATCATCATTATTAATGACATGAAGAAATTTCTGAAAGAGTTCAAGGACTTTGCCATGAAAGGCAATGTCGTCGACATGGCAGTCGGTGTGATTATCGGTGCCGCATTCGGCAAAATCGTCACATCGCTCGTAAACGACATCATCATGCCCGCCATCGGCATGCTTACAGGCGGCGTGAATTTCTCCGACCACAAATGGGTTATCCAGAAAGCCGTTACCGACGGCGCTGAAATTGTCACCCCCGAGGTAGCCATCACCTGGGGCGCATTCATGCAGACCGTTTTCGATTTCCTTATCATCGCTTTCTGCATCTTCGTCGCCATCAAGTTCATCAACAATCTTCGCCGCGAGCCGGAGCCTGAACCTGCACCGGAACCCGCGCCCGCAGCTCCGACCCAGGAAGAGCTTCTAACCCAGATCCGCGACCTTCTCAAGGAGGAAGTCAACAAAAAATAAGTGTCGGAGAACCGTCCTATCTTCCTCATAGGCTTCATGGCCAGCGGAAAGACGACTCTCGGGCGTCCTCTCGCCGCCACCATTGGCCGTCCGTTTGTCGACCTCGACGAGGCCGTCGAGGACATCGCCGGAATGTCGGTGCCGGAGATCTTCCGCACTCAGGGAGAGACTGCTTTCAGGGAACTGGAAACCAGGGCGCTCAAAGCCGCTGCCGACGGAGGCGCCGTAGTAGCCTGCGGCGGCGGCACTCCCTGCCGCGAGGAAAACATGACATTCATGCTCAGCCGGGGTCTCGTAGTAGAGCTGAAAGCATCACCGGAAACAACGTTGCGACGCTTGCGCCTCGCACCCGGACAGCGTCCTCTCGTGGACGCACTGCTCGACAGACCCGGAGAGCTTTCCGCAAAAGTGGCAGAGATGCAGGCAGCACGCGAACCTTTCTACAGCCGTGCGCACCACACTTTCCGCTCCGACCGACTCGAAACGGCAGAGGAGATAGCCGACTCCGTGCAATCATTCATAAACCAAATCCTATAAAGCCGCAAAGCGGCATAACCTGAATATCTATCCATACTTATGAAACTGAAAACTGCAATATACGCCTTCGCAGCTCTCGCAATGACAGCCACGCCACTGACATCTGTCGCACAGAAATGGGAAAACCTCGCCCGAACTCCCCCCATGGGCTGGAGTTCCTGGAATAAATTCGGCGGCAATATCAGCGAAAAGGACATAAAAGAGATTGCCGACGCCATGGTAAGCTCCGGCCTCGCCGACTGCGGATATGTATATGTAAACATCGACGACTGCTGGCACGGCGAACGTGACGAAAAAGGCAACATCCAGTGCGACCCTGTGACATTTCCCTCGGGCATGAAAGCCCTCGGCGACTATCTGCATGGCAAAGGGCTGAAATTCGGCATTTACAGCGATGCCGGCTGCAAGACATGCGCCGGCGAGCCAGGCAGCCTCGGACACGAATACCAGGACGCTCTCACATACGCTTCGTGGGGCGTGGACTACCTTAAATATGACTGGTGCAACACCCCCGACCAGAACCCGATAGGTTCCTATAGGCTGATGCGCGACGCACTGCGCGCGGCAGGCAGACCGATAGTGTTCAGCATCTGCGAATGGGGCACCGCCAAACCATGGGAATGGGCGGCTGAGATAGGCCACCTGTGGCGCACCACCGGCGATATCGGCTGCATGTTCGACAACGACAAGCAATACGGTAAAGGATACTGGAATCCGCTGGGTGTAATGCAGATTGTAGACAAGAACGAGCCGCTACGCACATACGCCGGACCGGGCCATTGGAACGACCCCGACATGCTCGAGGTCGGCAACGGAATGCCGGAGAATGAGGATCGCGCCCATTTCACGCTATGGTGCATGATGGCCGCCCCTCTTATCCTCGGCAACGATGTGCGCGATATGAGCGACGCCACAAAAGCTATCCTTACCAACAAGGAGGTTATCGCCGTCGACCAGGACCCGCTTGGCATCCAGGGCTGGAGATTCATGTCGCGCGAAGGCATCGAATACTGGTACAAACCTCTCGCTGACGACCAATGGGCGCTCTGCCTGTTCAACCGCAACCGCGACGCAAAGAAAGTGGAACTCGACTGGAAAGACCTCGCCACACATGACATTATTTCCAACCGCGATTTCAAGCCCGCCGTCGACCGCTATAAATACCGTAATCTCTGGAGCGGCAAGGACGAAGGCTATACCGGCAAGAACACTACTGTGACGATTCCCGGCCACGATGTCATCCTCTACCGCTTCACCCCTGCAAAATAAATACTGAAAGACATGAATGCACCCGTCCCTTTGGAAGAACTGCTCAAGGCACAGACAGTGGCCCGACAGGTCGTCGTAGGCCTTCCGGCATGCGCAGGCATGCTCGACCACCGCTTTCCGCTGACACCCGAAGGCGCCGGGATGCTTGTCGACCGCGGCTTCCGGGTGAAGATGGAGAGCGGAGCCGCCCGCCATATCCACTACAGCGACGAGGCCTACAGCCGCTGCGGTGTCGAGATCGTCGACCGCACGGCAGCCCTCACCGCCGACATTGTGGTATACCTCCAGGCTCTCACACCGGCCGACGCCCGTCGTCTAAAACGCGGCAGCCTTCTGCTCACCTTCCTTCACGCCGAGCCGGAAAACGCGGAAACATTGCGCATACTGCTGCACCGCAACATCATAACCCTCGCGCTTGACATCCTCACCGACGAACTCGGCCGCAAACCCTTCGCCGATATCATGCACGAAATTGACGGTCGTGCCGCCATAGCCATAGCATCGTCGCTCCTTGCCGACGCCATCCATGGCAAAGGCATCCTTTTGGGCGGCGTGGCCGGTGTCATTCCCTGCGAGGTTGTGATTCTGGGGTCGGATATCGGAGCCTGCGCTGCTGCGCAGACAGCAATGGGTCTGGGCGCCTCTGTGAGAATGTTCGACAACAATGTGTACAGGCTCCGCGACGCCCTGCACAGGCTCGGTCCGGGGACGGTAGGCTCTACCCTACACCAACGCGTACTCGAAAATTCTCTGCGGACCGCCGACATAGTGGTGGCTTCAGGTTCGGAATGTGTCAGAACCATAGGCTCCGACATGATAGGACTGATGAAGCGCGGAGTAATCTGCTTCGACCTTACAGACAGCCCCGGCTCCGCCTTCCCGTCGATGCAGCACATCGATCTCGACCTGGCTTCACCGGCGGACAACGACACCTCCGTGCCGGTCCGCCTCTGCTACGTCAATGCCGGCAACGCCGTGCCCCGCACCGTAGCCATGGCGTTGAGCAATACATTCATAACGATGCTCGACAATATCCTTGTATGCGACGGTGTCGCCAATGCCTTGAAGATGAACGCCGGCCTGCGCTCGTCGGTGGTGACATTCCTCGGCAAATGCGTCGACTCCCACGCAGCACGCATCCTCGGCATACGGCCGGTCGACATAAACCTCTATCTACAATTTTCCTGAACATCATGGGTAAATATTACGTTGTTTGGGTGGGACAGGATCCGGGAGTCTATGACAACTGGGAGGACTGCGAGCTACAGGTAAAGAATTTTCCCGGAGCCCGCTACAAAGCCTTTCCCAACCGGGAAGCCGCCGTCGACGCCTACCGCTCCGGGGCGGAAGACAGCCTCGGCATAGCAAAGGCTATAGTGCGCCACCTCGCCGCAACCGCCGACAAGCCGCGCGACTATTCATCCATCCCGGGCGTGCGCCCAGACGCAATCGCCGTCGACGGCGCATGCGCAGGCAATCCCGGCAGGATGGAATATCGCGCCGTGCGTCTGGCCGACGGCAAGGAACTGTTCCGGGTAGGAGCCGACGGCAGATACACCGGGACAAACAATATAGCCGAATATCTTGCCATAATCCACCTTGCTGCGGCGCTTAAACAGAACGGCGATTTCACCACTCCCATCTATACGGATTCACGTAACACCCTGGCATGGCTGCGCCGCGGTCGCTCGCGTACCACTCTGGCAGAGAACGACGCCACACGTCCTACGCTGGAGCTGCTGCGACGCGCCGACAAATGGCTCGCCGAGAACGGGCCGATCCGCAACCCGATTCTCAAATGGCAAACCGAAATATGGGGAGAAATCCCGGCTGATTTCGGCAGAAAATGATTTAATAAACTTACTACTAACGAATATCCATACGGCCATGGCCCGACTTCTCAAAATTCTAAAAAACGATCCTTGGCTGCGACCCTATGCCGCAGCTGTCGAAGGACGACATAACGATGCTCTGCGCAAACTGGCAGAGCTAACCTCCGCCTCGGGAAACCTGAGCGATTTCGCCAACGCCCACCGGTATTTCGGGCTTCACCGCCTCAAAGACGGCAGCTGGGTATTCCGCGAATGGGCACCGAACGCAACCGACATATATATTGTGGGAGATTTCTCGCAGTGGCGCGAGCTGCCGCAATACCGTCTCCACCGTGCAGACACCGGTCTTTCCGGAGTATGGGAAATCACTCTGCCACCCGACGCGCTTAAAAACGGCCAGCTCTATAAAATGATGGTGAAATGGGACGGAGGCCGCGGCGAACGCATTCCGGCATACGCCAACCGCGTAGTCCAGGACTCGCGTACAGCCATATTCTCCGCACAGGTGCATGTTCCCGACAAGGCATTCCGCTGGCACGACAAAGGCTTCAAGCCCGACACGTCGCCTCTGCTGATTTACGAATGCCACATTGGCATGGCACAGAACAAGGAAGGCGTCGGCACCTACGAGGAATTCCGCCGCGACGTGCTGCCGCGCATCGATGCCGACGGCTACAATGCCATCCAGATCATGGCCGTACAGGAACATCCATATTATGGCTCTTTCGGCTACCATGTATCGAATTTCTTCGCCGCCTCCAGCCGCTTCGGCACCCCGGAGGAACTGAAAGCCCTTATCGACGACGCACACCGCCGCGGCATTGCGGTAATCATGGACATAGTGCACTCCCACGCCGTTAAAAACGAAAACGAAGGCATAGGGCGTCTCGACGGCAGCCACAACCTATATTTCCATTCAGACCCGGGGCGCCGCGAGCATCCGGCATGGGACTCCCTGTGCTTCGACTACGGCAAAAACGAAGTGCTCCATTTCCTTCTCTCCAACTGCAAATACTGGCTTGAGGAATACCATTTCGACGGCTTCCGCTTCGACGGCGTGACATCGATGCTCTACTACGACCACGGCCTCGGCAAAGCTTTCGGAAGCTATGGAGACTATTACGACGGAGGCCAGGACACCGATGCCATAACATACCTCACCCTCGCCAACATCCTTATCCACGAGCTGAAACCTCACGCCATCACTATCGCCGAGGAAATGAGCGGAATGCCGGGGCTCGCCCTGCCTTTCGCTGCCGGCGGCATCGGCTTCGACTACCGCATGGCAATGGGCATACCCGACTACTGGATAAAGACCCTCAAGGAAAAGAAAGACGAGGACTGGAAGCCGACGTCGATTTTCTGGGAACTCACCAACCGCCGTGCCGACGAAAAGACAATAAGCTACGTCGAGAGCCACGACCAGGCTCTCGTAGGCGACAAGACTGTGATTTTCCGCCTTATCGACGCTGCAATGTACTGGCACATGAGCGTCGGCGACAGCGACCCGACAGTGGCCCGCGGCATCGCGCTCCACAAGATGATACGCCTCGTCACCCTCGCCACAATCAACGGCGGATATCTCAATTTCATGGGCAACGAGTTCGGACATCCGGAGTGGATTGATTTCCCGCGCGAGGGCAACGGTTGGAGCTACAAGTACGCCCGTCGCCAGTGGGATCTCGTCGACCGCCAAGACCTGCAATACCGCTTCCTCAACGCATTCGACAACGCCATGGTGGATATCGTGTCGCGCTCACGCGGCTTCCAGAACAAGAAGATTGTCAAGCTCTGGGACAAGGACGACGATCAGGTGCTGGCCTTCATGCGCGGCAATCTCGTGTTCGTCTTCAATTTCAACCCTGTCAAGAGCTTCGACGGCTACGGGCTCCTTGCCCCCGGCGGCGTCTACAGCACCGTCCTGAGCACCGACAGCCCCGCCTTCGGCGGCTACGGAAACATCGACGAAAAAATCGAGCATTTCACCAAACCCGACCCGCTCTACGCCGAGGCCGGCATGGAGCGCCTGCCTCTCTACCTGCCGGCCCGCACAGCCCTAATCCTCCGCAAACACCGCTGAAAAGCACGCATTTTATACCGCGGGCGGCAACTTTTTGCCGCCCGTTTTGCGTTTTTCTTATAAAAAAACACTAATTTAGCAGTCTAAACCGACAAACACGTCATTATCTATGTTTAAAAATCATCCCAAGGCTCTAATACCAGCCGCCCTGAGCAACATGGGCGAGCGTTTCGGCTATTACATCATGAATGCCGTGCTCGTACTTTTCCTTTGCTCCAAATTCGGCCTCTCAGGCGAAGAAAGCACACTTATCTATTCCTTTTTCTACGCCGGCATCTACATTCTCAGCCTCGTAGGCGGCATCATAGCCGACAAGACCCAAAATTACAAAGGCACTATCATCAACGGCCTCATAATAATGACGCTGGGCTATATACTCCTTGCAATTCCTATCCTGCACACACCCGGCAACCATACCTGGCTACTGACACTTACCTGCGGCGCGCTATTCCTCATAGCTTTCGGCAACGGTCTTTTCAAAGGCAATCTCCAGGCAATCGTAGGACAGCTCTATGACAACCCGCGCTACAGCGCACAGCGCGACTCCGGCTTCCAGATTTTTTATGTGTTCATCAATATCGGAGGTCTTATAGCACCCTTTGTGGCTCCCTTGCTCCGCAGCTGGTGGCTTAACGTACACGAGATGGTGTATAATGCCGATTTCCCCGCGCTCTGCCATCAGTTCCTCAGCGCCACCGACTCGATGACAGCCGAGAACATGAACAACCTCTACGCCGTGGCTACCGCCGCCGGCCATACCGGAGCCGTCGAAATCCGGCAGTTCTGCTCCGAATATCTTGAGGTGTTCAACGCCGGCATCCATTTCTCCTTCATCGCCTCCGTGGCCGCCATGCTCATCTCCCTGCTGATATTCATCGCTACCAAGAAGAGCCTTCCGTCGCCGGCGGCACGCGCCAAAGCCGAGGTACAGAACTACACCGAGGCCGAACGCAAGGCAATGGCAAAAGAAATCAAGCAACGCATGTACGCGCTTTTCGCCGTACTCGGCATCGTAATCTTCTTCTGGTTCTCCTTCCATCAGAACGGTACCTCACTGAGCCTCTTCGCCCGCGATTTTGTCAAGACCGACACAATAGCCCCTGAAATATGGCAGGCCGTGAATCCTTTCTTCGTGATTGTGCTCACTCCCCTGGTGATGATACTCTTCACCTCACTCAGCCGCCGCGGCCGCGAGATATCCACTCCCAAGAAAATCGGTATCGGCATGGGACTGGCAGGGCTCGCCTACCTCTTCCTGACAATCTACTGCGCCATCCAGGGCTATCCCTCGGGCGACGTATTCACCGCCATGCCGGCTGCCGCCAAGGAAACAATGAAAGCAGGTCCCTGGGTACTCATAGCGCTCTATTTCTTCCTCACCGTGGCAGAGCTTTTCATCTCGCCCTTAGGTCTCTCGTTTGTATCGAAGGTAGCGCCCAAGCATCTGCAAGGTCTGTGCCAAGGTCTGTGGCTCGGAGCTACGGCCGTAGGCAACCTCATGCTGTGGGTCGGCCCGCTGATGTACAACAAATGGGACATCTCGTACGCATGGGGGGTATTCATGGCTGTATGTCTGGTTTCGATGATTGTAATGTTCGCAATGGTAAGCTGGCTTGAACGCGTAACATCCGACAAGCTCGCGCCCCTGCCATCTGAACCGATAGAAACATCCGAAAAAGACGTAATCTGATCTCAAAACGATAATTTACGTCGCCCCGGCATCTCTCCGATACCGGGGCGACGTGTCAAAAAAAACATAGCAACAATGAATATAGGCGACAAATTTCCCGACATATTGGGCATCGATGCAGAAGGCAAGGAAGTGCGTCTGAGCGACTATCCCGGTAAAAAATTCATCATCTATTTCTATCCCAAGGACAATACCCCCGGCTGCACCGCCGAGGCGTGTAGCATCAACGACGGTCTCCATGAACTTGCCGCACGCGGATATCAGGTAATAGGCGTAAGCAAGGATTCCGCGGCAAGCCACATCAAATTCGCCGCCAAGTACTCCCTCGGATTCCCGCTTGTAGCAGACACCGAAACGACACTGTGTCAATTCGCGGGAGTGTGGCAGAAGAAAAAAATGGCCGGCCGCGAATACATGGGAATAGTACGCACGACATTCATCACCGATGCCGACGGCATTGTAACACATATCATTCCCAAAGTAGACACAAAGAACGCCGCCGGGCAGCTTCTCAAATACCTCGGCTGAATGAAAAGACTTGTCTTAGGTGCGGCTGTCATGCTGACGGTCGCCGCAGGCGCACATTCCCGCTGGGAGATTCTTCCCGACAGCAATGTGATACGGATGGATGTAGCCGCCACGGCACGCCCGCACGCCGACCACATCGAGATGAGCGGTAAAATGATGTCCGTTGTGTTGTACTGGGACATCGACAGCGCCGGAACCTTCGGCGTGAACCGCTCCCTGGTGTTCCCGATGCTCCGCACGATCCCCAACAACACCCACGCCAGCCTTAATCTGCACAATGACGTGGACCTCGCAGGGATGCTGCGCATCAACAACAAACGCGTGACTTTCCGAAGCACCGGCATAACAATAAACGGCGACATGGAAGTGACATCGGAATACCGCAACGGTCCCCTGACGCTCGAACTGAAGCGCACCATCTTCCCGAGCATGGAACAGGCAGCAATGGCCGAGCTGTATGTAGCCCGCAACACAGGCGAGAAATCTCTGGACCTGCTTGTTCCCTCGCTTTCGCAGAGCTATGTCACAAATCCTGCCAAAGGCGTAGGCGGCTCCTATGCGGTGCAGACCGACGTCGACGGAAGCGGCTGCTATTCGCTCGCCCCTGGCGACTCGGCTGTGTTCGCCCTCACAATACAGGCATATCCGCGCACGGGAGGGACGCCGGTTAAAATCGACGCCGCCAAAGAGCTTGACGGTCGCCGCACATTCCTCCACTCCATTGACAGTAATCTTGTCCTCGACACTCCCGACGACGCCATCGACATAGAATTCCGCTACGCCAAAATCCGCGGATCCGAAAGCATATTCAAGACAAAAGGCGGCTACATGCATGCTCCCGGCGGCGAGGCTTATTATGCCGCGCTATGGTGCAACGACCAGGCGGAATACATCAACCCGTTCTTTCCCTTCTTAGGCTACGACATCGGCAACGAGTCGGCGCTGAACACTTTCCGGCATTTCGCACGCTACATCAACGACGAGTACAAGGCCGTACCAAGCTCCATCATAGCCGAAGGAGACGGATATTGGAACGGTGCCGGCGACCGCGGCGACGCCGCTATGCTGGCTTACGGAGCATCGCGCTATGCGCTGGCGCGTGCCGACATAGAGGAAGCCAGCGAACTGTGGCCGCTGATTGAGTGGTGTCTCGAGTACTGCCGCCGCAATCTCGATGAAAACGGCGTAGTCCGCTCCGACCACGATGAGCTTGAAGGGCGCTTTCCCGCAGGCGACGCCAACCTCTGCACGGCGTCGCTCTACTATGATGCCCTGCTGTCGGCAGCAGCCCTCGGCAAGGAGATCGGACGTCCCTCCGGACAGCTCAAGGCATACCGCATACAGGCCGGAGAGATGCGCAAAGCCATAGAAAAGCATTTCGGCGCCAATGTCCGGGGCTTCGACACTTACCGTTATTACGAGGGAAATGATGTACTCCGTTCCTGGATATGTATTCCATTGGTTATGGGAATCAACGAGCGCGCCGACCAGACCGTAAAGGCGCTTTTCAGTCCGGAAATGTACACCGCTGACGGCGTGCTGACATGTCAGGGCTTTCCCATATTCTGGGACCGCGCCACACTCTACACCCTCCGCGGAGCGTTACATGCCGGCTACCCGGACGAGGTGCTGCCGCGTCTATCCGATTACTCCCGGCGGCGCCTGCTCGGCGAGCATGTGCCCTACCCCGTCGAGGCATGGCCGGAGGGCAGCCAGCGCCATCTGTCGGCTGAGAGCGGCCTCTACTGCCGCATAATAACGGAAGGTCTCTTCGGAATCCGTCCGACCGGCATGCACTCTTTCGACATGACTCCGCAGTTGCCGTCCGGCTGGGATTTCGCACGTCTGAGCCACATACGGGCTTTCGGTGCCGATTTCGACATCGCAATTGAACGTATCTCGCCCGAAAAAATCCGCATCACCGTCGCCAATCGCGGCGGCAAAACACGGACATTCACCACTCGACCCGGCCGCACCATAAACATAAAATTGTAATCGGAGAGCCCCCAAGCCACTTGCGGCCGCGTCGCATGAGCTTATAGTACCGGATAGCACAACGGCGTCCGCCAGCAAAAAAAGCGGCAGAGCCGCGCTGCATCTGAGCCTATAGTACCAGATAGCACAACGGCGTCCGCCAGCAAAAAAAGCGGCAGAGCCGCGCTGCATCTGAGCCTATGGTACCAGATAGCACAACGGCGTCCGCCAGCAAAAAAGCGGCAGAGCCGCGCTGCATCTGAGCCTATGGTACCAGATAGCACA
>CAJTJV010000014.1 GCA_910576775.1 uncultured Muribaculaceae bacterium
GGGGTTTTCACATTATGACGCCTCTCCGAGGCTCTCACTCTACATTCAAAAAAATAACCTAAATGAAAGAGCCGTGTGAAATAACCGGATTTGTTTGAATGTAAAGGGCTATCAATCGCTTGTAACGCAGATTGCGACGCGGTTTTTAGTAAATTCCGAGGCAGAGAAGGGCTGGACGGTATCGCCGAAATATTCGACCTTGATTCTATCGGCTGCGATTCCACGGCTTTCAAGCGCCTTGGCGATGGCTTTCGCACGGTTTTGCGAGAGCTTCATGTTATAGTTGCCGGTGCCGGTTTCTTTGTCGGTATAGCCTGATACTGTGACTTTGCATGATGGATTGGCCTTCATGTATTTTACAAGTCCGTCAATTTTTTTCATTTCATTGGCGTCTACTGCATATGAACGGATGTCGAAGAAAATCTCACAAGTCATGGGTTCTACCTTGACAGCTACCGGTTCGGTTTTTGCTACCGGTTTGGGATCTTCTTTCACAACTGGTTTGGGCTCCGGTTTGGGTTCTGCCTTTGGCTGCGGTTCCGGGGCGGGTTCTTCATAGACCACCGCGGGTGCGGCTTTTTTGCTCTTGCCGAATTTCCATTTTACACCGACAAGAAGATTGAGCTGCCAGTCGGAGTTGTCTCCGTCTTTTGAATTGAAACGGTCGGAGAGAAGATTGCCGTTGGCTTCTACGTTGATAGCGAAGCTGTTGGAGCAGCGGAAATCTATACCTACAATACCGCGTCCGGCAGGGAACCAGCGGTGATTGTACCAGATGTTCTTCAGATGGCTTGGATGCTGAGCTTTGTATGCCTCAGCCTCGTCGTTGTTCCATGCATATGTGGCACCTACGCCTATTCCGAGATATACATCGCATAGTCTTTTTGCGTTGTATCCGCAGAACAGAGTTGTAAGTGATGCGATAGCGTCAAGATTGCCCTGCGCGTAATTGAATTTGTATTTCATGTCGGGATTGAGAACCTTGCCTTTTGCTTCCCATCCGCTGAAACCGAAGCGTGCCGAAAACCAGGGTATTGGGCGGTAGCCTACATAAATGGCGGCTGCCGGCGATATTCCGTTTGAGAAACAGCCTTCGTTGATGGTATAGCCTGCTCCAATCTGAGCCTGTCCGAACCAGTGAGGATTGAATTCCGTGTCGGTATTCCGGTATTCATATTTTACCTGTGCAACCGATGTACATGGGAATAAAGCCGCTATTGCAATTATTCCGAGGATTAATTTGCCAACCTGTTTTTTCATAGCTATGTAATTATTTGTTATTCCTATCGCGAAATTAACAATTATATATTAATAATCAAAAATATTGTGTTTTTATGATCGGAAAATGAAAAAAAGATGCGAAACCTTGAAGGATTCCGCATCTTATGTTTATGGTATTCTAACTGTTCTGATTATCAGTAGCCGGGGTTCTGGGTGATGTTGGGATTCTGGTCAATCTCTTTTTTGGGGAAGGGAAGGAGCTCGTTGCGTCCGGCCTTGAAACCGTAGTTGGGATTGGAGGCCGGATCCTTTATAAGCTGGAAATTGAGGTCGATAGTCTCAATGTTCTGTCCCTGTGAGCCGAGTACTTTGGCTGCGTCGCCCCAGCGTACGAGATCCATGAAGCGTTGTCCTTCCATGCATAGTTCAACGCGGCGTTCGAGTTTGATTTTGTCGAGATCGATGGAATTGTGGGCGGGAGCTTTGGCTCGTCTGCGTACCTCATTGATATATCCGAGACCTTTGTCGCCCTGTCCTGCCTGGAATTGGCACTCTGCCGCCGACAGAAGCACTTCTGCATAGCGCATAAGGCGGAAATTATTGGCCGGGAAAGGCGACCAGCCGCCCCAGTCGAGAGCGATATCGCTGTAGACCCAGCGGTTTTTCCACCCGAAATAGTTTCCGTGGCCGTGAGCATTCATGTTCAGACGTTTGATATTCATTTCGTTGCGTACATATGTGGTGCTTTTTGCGATAGCTGAAGGACGATAGGATTCGTCGTAGTTCGCAGCTGTTACGCCGTCGCATTGCATGGCAGCTTCGAGAAGGCTGTTCTGAGGGTTGAAGAAGCCGTAGCCGTCCATGAGGAAATCGTCGGGTTTGTTGATTTCTGTGCCGTCCCAGGTGTCGGAGAAGCGCCAACCGGAATAGATATATACGTAGCTCATAAGGGCGGGTGCTGTGGCGTCGGACTGGTTGGCGGGACAGTTGATTTCGAAAACACCTTCATCGCTCCAGTTGGACTCTGCTTTCAGTATATTTTCATACGGTCCTTCCCAAAGTGCGTAATTGTTGGTTGTTATAACTTTTTCAAACTGTATGAGAGCTTCGGAATAGTTCTTCTGGAACATCAGCGCTTTGCCGAGGAATGCGTCGGCGGCAGCTTGTGTGACATGGGCGAGATTGGCAACGTCGCCGAGGCTGCGCTTGACGGGAAGAAGACCCGATGAGGCCGCGTGGCGGAAATCTTCGATAGCGGCCTGAAGCATCTCCCCGGGTTGGGAGTTCGACGGATGGTACTCGGAAGGTTTGAGCACATGTTGCACGACGGGCGCTGTGCCGAAGAATGTCGACAGATAGAATTCGGCATAACCGCGGAGGAAATAAGCCTCTTCGATAAGCTGTGCCATGTGAGGAGTGAGGTTGGCGGCATCTTTTGCCTCCAGGGCTTCAATTAGCACATTGGAGAAATATATAAGCTGGTAGAGGCCGGCATAGAGACCTTCAACCTTGCTGTTCTCAGTCGAGATATTGAAAGTGTTGTACTGCATGAGGTCCGGCTGGTCGCCTGCGTTGGGGCCGCCTTTCCATACATCGTCGGACAGGCAGTTGATGTCGCATACCAAGTTGAAAACGAGGTTGTTAAGGCATGCCATTGCGAGAGCGAGACCCGTGTCGGCTTCTTCGTCGGTTGAATAATAGGAGTTTGCGTCGTAAACACCTTTCTGTTTGATGTCGAGCTCGTCGGAGCAGCTGCTTAGTCCGCCCATAAGGAGCGCGCACGCTGTTACCAGTGAGATTATCTTTGTTTTCATATTGAAATATTCAGCTTAGGTATTGATTAGAAAGTGATGTTGAAGCCTACTGCGACCTTGCGCGTGGTAGGATAGCCGCCGAGGTCGATGCCCTGGCTTGAGCCTGTACCGGCCGATACTTCGGGGTCGAAGCCGGGGTATCTGGTGAAGGTGAAGAAATCGTCAAGAGAAACGTATGCGCGGAAATTCTCTACGAATACCTTGCGTGTGATTGCCTTGGGAATTGTGTAGCCGAGCTGTATCTGACGGATTTTGAAGAATGAGCCGTCGAAAACCATCGCCGACGAGAATAGGTAATATTTGGGATCCTGTTCTCCTGAGAGTGCCGGTGCGGAGGGAACGGAACCTCCGGTGTTTGAAGGAGTCCAGCGGTCGTTGTAGAATACATCCTTGATGCGGTTGGTAGTGAGGCGGTCCTGACGCTGGATGCACATGAAGATGTCGTTGCCGAATGTGCCGGAACCGGAGATGAGAAGGTCTATGCCTTTATAGGCGAGATTGATGTTGACGCCTAATGTGACATCGGGAATTGCGTCTCCGATATTTGTCTGATCCTTTTCTGTGGGTTCCTCGGTCTTTATGCGTTTGCCGTTTTCGTCTGTACCCCAATACCATGCATGGCCGTTTTCAGGATTTACACCTGCATAGTCATAGCCGTTGAAATGCCATACTTTTTTGCCTACCTCGAAGCGGGTTACGTTGATGTTGGAGAACGATGCGCCGTATATTACCGGAACGGATTCGTGAATCTCTGTCACCTTGTTTCTGAGGGTCGAGATATTGGCGTTTATGCTGTAGCGGAAATCTCCGACTTTGTCCTGCCATCCGAGATCAAATTCAAGACCGCTGTTGACAACTGAACCTGCGTTGATTGGCGATGTGACACCGCCGAGCGACAGAGTCGGTGTGACGCCATAAACGAGCAGACCGTTTGTTGTCTTGTGGAAATAGTCGAAACCGAATGTGAAACGGTTGTTGAACAGGCGGGCGTCAAAACCGAAATCCCACTGTGTCATCGTTTCCCATGAAAGTTCGTCATTGCCGGTACTCGACGGGCCGCGTCCGTTTACCCACTGGGTAGTTCCGTTGGTGGTGAAGGAATATACTGCGTTGTTCCATGCGCCCCAGCCGGGAACGAAGCTTGCGCTGCCGAACGAGGCTATTACAGGATGGTAGGAGTATCCGCCAAGAGGAGCAACAGAGCCATTCTTGCCGAATGATGCGCGAATTTTGAAATAATCGAGTGCCGGACGCGACCAACCCATGAAATCTTCCTGCGACATTACCCAACCGATTGAGGCTGAAGGGAAATAGCCCCAACGGTTTGTTATCGGTAGTTTCGAGGCGTCGTAGGCATCGGCGCGGAGAGATGCCTGAACCATGTATTTGTTGTCATAGGTATAACCTACGCGGCCGAACCACGAATATTGGGTGGATACGGACTCGTTTCCGTTTGTGTTCTTGATGGCATCGGCGTTGGCATAATCAAGGAAACCCCAAAGGTCGGGATTGGGAACCGGGATTGCCGGGATGTATTTGTCGTCTATAGTAGTGGAGGATGCACTGCCCCATGTCTGGTTCCATATGTTTTTCTGGAAGGAAAGACCGGCCATGGCGCTTACGGCATGGACTTCTTTGAAAGTCTGGTTATAGTTTGCGAAATTTTCCCACTGATAGTATATGCCGCTTCCGGTGGTGGATTCTATCGACTGGGAGTTGGTGTTGGACTGTGAGCTGCCGTAATATGGTTGGCTGTAGCCGTTGTATTGGGTGGAAGTGAGTTTATAGCCGAAGCGTGAGGTGATGGTGAGCGGCTTCCATATATTTAGATGGGCATAGACCGAGCCCGTTATGTTGTAGCCCTGGTTTTTTTTCTGCTGTTTGTCGCGCATTATCATAGGGTGAGCGTTCTCCGAACCCTGATAATTGGAAACGCCATAATATAAGCCATCCTCGTTTTTGAGAAGCATGTCTTTGTGCTGGAGCATCTGGCTGTTCATGTTCTCGTCTGTATAGAGGTTGGCGGTGAGGGGATCCATAGCATATACGGAAGCCATAAGAGAGCCCCAGCCGTCGTTTGTCGATACGGAGCGTGTCTGCCAGCGCTCTACAATTGCCGTTGTGCCGAATTTCAGCCACGACTTGATGCTGTAATCTGCGTTGAGAGTTCCTGAGAGGCGTTTGTAATGATCGCTGTCGCCGCGTACCGGACCGTCATTGTCCAGGTAGCTTATAGTAGCGAGGATGCCGCCGCGTTCATTGGCGCCTTCGAGGCTTACGGTATGTTTCATCTGGGTACCGTTGCCGAATGCCACGTCAAACCAGTTGGTATCGGTTTTGCCGTCCCAACCAAGATTGTTGATAGTCTGCATGTCGAAAAGTTTTGCATCCTGCATGTATTCGATGTATTCTGCAGAGTTGAGCATGGCGGGTTTATGCCCGAAAGTCTCGTTCACATATTGGAAATCATAGCGGATACTGCCATGGGAGTTGCCCCCGCTTTTTGCGCTCTTGGTGGTTATGAGAATGACACCGTTACCGGCCTGTGCGCCGTAGATTGCGGCGGAAGCGCCGTCCTTGAGAACCTCAATCGATTCGATTGTCGATGGGTCGATACCGGAAATATCTTCCAGACGGATACCGTCGACAACATACAGTGGCGACATATCGGAGTTGGAGGAATAACCGCGGACTCGGATTGCCGGAGTTGCTCCGGGGGCACCGGAGGTCGATACCATCTGCACGCCGGATGTCTTGCCGGCCAAAGCGGCGGTAGGGTTGTTTACCGACAGATTTTCGAGCGAGCTGCCGTCGACCTTGGCTATTGCGCCTGTGACGTCGCTCTTGCGCTGTACGCCATAACCTACAACCACAACGTCGTCGAGTGTGTTGGTATTGGGTTTTAGTACTACGTCAAGTTGTCCGTTGACGGCCGGGTGAGTCTGTGGTTCCATACCTACGTATGAGAATACTATCTTGCTCCCGTTATTTACTTTTATCGAATAGTTGCCGTCGATATCGGTGGTTGTGCCGGATGTGGTACCTTGTACCATAACCGATACTCCAATCAGGGGTTCGCCTTCTTCATCTGTTACAGATCCGGATGTGGTGATGCTTTGGGCGCTTGCGCACATCCCTGCGAACCAAAACAAGGCAACGGCGGTCACGTACCGCCAGAAAGTCTGTTGTTTGAAGTTTTTCATGATTCGTTTAAAAACGTGGTTTAGTTAAGATGTTAATCTCAAAATATTCTTGTCAGTCTCTTTCTTGTTATGAGTGGAGGTGATTCTTCGCAAAATTAATAAATGTAAATGCAGATGCTTTGAAAGATAGGCCTACAGGTAAAACTTTTAACATATAAGTATCTGACAATTAATAAAATACCCCCCCCCATTTGGTAAATAGGGGTAATGCTTTATACTTTTAAATATGTAAAATGGATTTTCTTGTTTGTAAAAAAATCAAGAATCGTGGCTCGTTGTCGGGGTATTGCGGTTGTTGTAGACTGTGCGGATGGAAATGTTGAGCATGCGTGCTATATCCGTGCTTTTTTCTACGCCGAGACGACGGAGAGCATAAATACGCAGACGTGTATTCAGGCCCTTGTTTTTTTCGATATTTTCAGCCAAAATCTTGGATTCCGCAGGCGCCGAAATGTTATATTCTTCGATTAGATTTGGAAAAATAGAAAGAACAGTATGGTCGAAGCCGATATAGAAACTCTGATATTGTTCTTTTACGAGGTCGGAATTGGAAATGATGCTTCCGAGCTCGTCGAACTGTTTCAGCTTGTATTTCCTTACAAGTTTTTTCTGGAAATCGTCAAGAGCGGTTATATAATCGGTGGAGAGCCGTAGTATAAGGGCTATTATACCTTGTTTTGTGGTATTGGATTCAATAAGTTCGGAATTCTTGTTTTCAAGAGTCTCATTTGCAGTCTTTAGCTTTGTATATACACTTTCGAGTTCCTTTTGAGTGCGTTTAAGGCGAAAATGCCTGATAATTATGTATATTACCGCAACTATAAGCAACAGTTGCATGACTATGAATGCCATAAGGTACATCCACATTTCTCTGTCATGCTTCTCTATTTCATTGAGGTATGCGTTTCGGACTGCCGATAGTACGTCGGCCTGGCTCACTATGCGAGTGCGGTTTTTGTAGGCGTTTATCTGTCCGGTATTATACAGCAGATAATTATATGCACGGGAAAGATCGCCGTGTTCGAACAGAAAAGTGGCGAGTTCCTGAATGGCTGCTATCTCTCGGTTTTCTATCTCGGCATCGTAGATTGCGGCCAGTGTCTTGTACTTTACCATGTTGATGTCGTCGCCGATACTTTCAAAATAGCGGGCGAGCCAGTATGAATTGATCGCCATGTCTCTGTTTGCTTCTTTTCCACTTGCCGCCACACTGTCGACCATGGCTTTGAGTTCTCCGGCTTCTTTCCGGACTGTACCGGCATTACCTGTCTCGACTTTCTGTGCTATCGGCGCCCAAAGCATCATATTTGGCCGTTCGGGAAAAAGCCTGCATACAGAATCGCGGTAAGCATTGGAAATGGCAAGACTTTTCTCGTTTTTCCCTGTGGAATTTCTCATAAAGAGAGCCTGTATGGAGTATACATAATCGGCAATCTTGAAATAATGATATTTTGCTTCCTTCGACAGTTTGTCGGTCTTTATTGATCTGAGCAATGCCGCGGCGTCTTCAAAAGAGCCGCAGGCTGCATATATGAAGGCTTCGTTGCTTAAGCTGAGACACATCTGGTTCTTGTCTCCTTCATCTATCTTTTTTGTCAGTTCTGTCGAAAGGCGTGCATAATGAAGGGCAGAGTCGGAATCATAGACGATATATTCGTTATAAAGAGCTCTTGCTGAGGAAAGACGTTCCGAATCGTTCGGGTTTCCGCGCAGGTTCCCGCGGAGGGCGGCTATCCGGTTCTCTTTTCTTTCAATATAGTGATGATGATTGGTTATAATAGTATCGAGATGCAGAAGCAGACTTTCGTTTTGTTTTATGGCATCGCACATGGAAGCTTCCGCTTTGGCGACGGAAAAGATAAGTGATATGATAATGAAAACAATCTCTGATTTCATGTGCGTTTTTCGCGGTATTGGAGAATCGAAACGCAAGTTAAGAATTTTTCGGCAAACTGCCAAACCTTCATGAGCGGAATCCTGCGAAAATACAATTCAGCTTCCGTATCCGAGTAGACTGAGGATAAATGGTGCGAGCATGGCAGTGAGAAGACCGTTGATGGTAAGTCCCAGCGAAGAGAATGCTCCATAACGGTCGCTACGTTCCATTGCAACTGACGTGCCGATGGCATGTGCTGCCGTTCCCATCGACAGCCCTTCGGCTATCGGACTTTTTATGCGGCTTATTTTGGAAATCTGGAAGCCGGTGAGACCTCCGAAAAGCCCTGTGCAGACAACCACTGCCGCTGTCAGAGGCGGAATGCCGCCAACCGAAGATGCTATCTCCATTGCTATAGGTGTGGTTACGGCCTTCGGGGCAAGTGAGAGGATCACCTCTTTTGAGGCGCCTAAGAGTTCCGCGACGGCTACCACAGATATGATACCGGCGACACAGCCTGCCATTTCGGCGAATAGCAGAGGCAGCATTTGCCGACGTATAGATTCGAGTTGCCTGTATAGAGGAACACCGAGCGCCACGACTGCTGGTTTTAGCCAGAAATCGATATACTCTCCGCTTTCTCGGTAGGTGTCGTAGTCTATGCCGAAAGCGCATAAGAAACATATAAGTGCAGTCATCGACAGCAATATAGGATTTAGGAGGCGGATTCCGGTGCGCTTCTGGAGTATCTGTGCGCTTACGAAGATGATAAATGTAAGTGCGATAAGAAAATATTTATTGTTTAGAAAGTCCATATTTGAATCTTTTAGACCGCAGAAACTGGTGAACATGCCCTGTAACGGCTATTATGATAGCCGTGCTGATAACAGAGGCGCCTATTATGGGAAGCCATTGGTCGGCGATTATGTCGAGGCATCGCATCATGCCGACTCCCGCGGGGACGAAGAAAAATCCGAGATTGTGCACGAGGAAATCAGCCATGCGGTCGACTCGGCGGATGTTGATTAATCTTAATCTGAGTGAAACTGCCAGAAGAAGCATTCCGATGATGCTTGAGGGTATTGGTATTCCTGTCAGCCACACTACAAATTCTCCTGCGGCAAGAAATCCGAACAACATACCGCACTGCAATATCATATTCATACAAACATAAAAATACTGCGGCCATGAAAGATAGTTCTTCATGACCGCGATTACGGTGCAAAATTATAAACTTACCGCCTGAAAGGCAAGAAATGTGTCAAAAAAACGCACATCTTTCACACAGCTTTTTCATTTAAAAATGCTTGAATATTTCAATAGCGATGTACTCGAATAGTTATCGGCATCCTGCAAACTCAAATGAAAGAGCCGCATGAAGGCTCAGGCTGTTTGTGGGCTTCTGAAACACGGGCTTTACCCGTGCCTATAAAACTACCGCAGCTATGCTGCTCCGGTCGCATCAGAGGATATGCAGGATTAAAAGAGTCATGTCTCTTTCAGAGTTCTTTCTCGAATTTCACGAATGACTGCCATATTGACCCGAGGACGAACTTTATGCAGTTCTCGATTATATATTCTTTCGATACTTCTTCGTCGAGCAGAAAGGAATATTCCATGCGGATTGCTCCGTCGCGTACTACAGCCGTGGGCATGTTGCTGCGGCAGTTGTGTCGGTTGGCGAGGAAGAAAAGATCTCCGGCGGGAGTATACCCGGGTGCGCCGGCGGCATACGATAACTGATCGCCGTTGACAATCACGTATATCACAACGTCATGGCCGAAATCCTCGTCGGCCGACTGTACGACTACCATGTCTCCATCCTCGTCGATGCGGGTGGGTATGCGGAGTTCGTCGAAATATGTGCGAATCTGATTTTTGTCTATTGCCATGATATATGTTGTTAGCGGGTTATGGAATTAGCGGAAGGTGTATATTATTCTCGCTGTCGCTGTCGGCGGTGCGTCGTTGTCTGTTCGGGTGAAGGTGTGGCGGCGCACCTCGGCTATGCATTTGGCCACTAAGGCAGCGTCCGCGCCGGCGGGAGCCTTGCCGCCTGTCTGCTCTATTTTTATAACCTTTCCTTTCTCGTCGATTACGGCGCGGAGCTCAATGCGGCCGGTAAGGGATGTGTTGACTTTGGAGTATTTCGGCATTATCCATCCCCCGCCTACACTGCCGCTACCGCTGCCGTTGACAGCGGAATGCTCTCCGTCGGGCGAACCTGACGTACCTTTGTCGGGGCCTTTGGAAGCTGTGTTGTCGACTGCTTTATCCGAAGCCTTGAAGGCGTCTGAGATTCCTTGTCGTGCTCGTCGGCGCGCTTCTTCCACAAGTTCCTTTTTCGACGGTCCGGTAGTGGGAGGAATTTCTTTTTTCGGAGTCTGTAATGGGGATTCCTTTTCGGTTGTAATGATAGTTTGCGGCGAGGCTGCATCTCCGGCGTCAGTAAGATCGTGTCCTGAAGCTTCTGCCGGTTCGGATGTGCGCCGCGCATCCTCTGGCGCTATTGCCGACGCAGGGTTTCTTGCCGGGAGTGGTTCGTCGAAAAAGTCAACGAATTCTTCGTCAATTTCCACAAGTTCGGCCATCGGACGCGGCGGTTGGCGCAGGTCGGAAGGATCGAAGCTGAGTGCGCCGATACTTAGCAGCAGGATTATTATCAGTGCCGCTATTACAGTGGTTGACAGTGCGATGAATTCATTCCTCTTCATCGGCGCTTTGTTCGGGAGCCGCCGGTGAGGCGGGCTTTGTTGCCAATACCATTTTTATGGAATTTTCGGCTCCTAAGTTCAGCAGTTCAACGATTTTGCCGTATTTCACATTCTCGTCGGCGTAGACAGCTACAGCGCCGAGAGAGTCGGTAGGGGCGATTGCCCCGAAAAAGCCTACAAGAGAGTCGACCGGAACCGGCACGGGGTCGGCGTCGGGAGCCGCTACATAATACAAGCCATCGGCGTCGACAAAGACGCGGGTAGATGGTTTGACGGGTGTCTGCTGCGAACTTTGAGGAAGGTCTACCTCAATGGCTGTGGGGAAGACAAAGGCTGATGTCACCATGAAGAATACCAGCAGAAGAAAGACCACGTCGGTCATCGACGCCATGGAGAACGTCGCCAGCATTTCCTGCTGTCGTTTCAGTGCCATGACTATGCCGCCGGTTCGTTGAGAAGGTCCATGAAATCCATTGTCCGGGCCTCCATTCGGTTCATAATCTTGTTGATGCGGGCAACAAGGAAATTGTAGGCGAAAAGGGCAATGATACCTACAATAAGGCCTGCCACCGTGGTTACGAGAGCCGAGTATATGCCGCCTGCGAATGAATCGATTGTTGCGGAGCTTCCGCTTTGGGCGATGGCATAGAAAGCCTGTACCATACCTATTACCGTGCCGAGGAAGCCGAGCATGGGCGCTCCGGCGGCTGTTGTGGCGAGCCATGGGAGGCCGCGGCTGAGAGATGCTATCTCAAGGTTGCCGGTGTTCTCGATCGCTACCAGAACGTCGTTCATCGGACGGCCGATACGCGAGATGCCTTTGGCTATAAGGCGTCCATAGGGGGTGTTGGCGTGATGGCAGAGGTTTAAGGCGCTTTCAATCTCGCCTTCGTGTATGTAACCTTTTATGCGGCTCATGAAATTTTCATCTTCCTTGCCTGCTTTGTTTATGACAAGTGTCCTTTCTGTGAAGACGTAGATGCAGAGTAAGAGCAACAATGCCAGCGGCACCATTGTCCAACCACCCTGAAGGCATAGTTCCCAGAGACTCATGGCTTGTTATGTGTTAGTCGTTGTTTTTGTTTTGGATTTTTGAGCCGTGGAGGCCGAGGGCTGCGCGGTAGCGGCGTACAGTTTCCTTCAGGCCGAGATATAGGGCGTCGCATATCAGCGCATGGCCTATCGACACCTCGCTAAGGAAAGGTATGCGGGTGCTGAAGAATGCGAGATTGTCGAGGTTGAGGTCGTGGCCGGCATTGACTCCGAGACCGGCTTTCCGTGCAGCCAGAGCAGCTTCTACAAAAGGCGCTACAGCGGCTTCGGGATCAGTAGGGTAGAGGTCTGCGTAAGGTTTGGTATACAACTCGACACGGTCGGTGCCGGTAGAGGCAGCCGCACGTATAGTGGCGACGTCGGCATTGACGAAGATGGAGGTCCGGATGCCGGCATCCTTGAAACGCTCTACAATTGCACTGAGGAATTCCGTATTGGCGGCGACATTCCATCCGGCGCTTGATGTGAGTGCGTCGGGAGCGTCCGGAACGAGAGTTACCTGTGTCGGCTTGACTTTAAGCACAAGATCCACAAAATCATCGGAGGGATAACCTTCAATGTTGAATTCGGTGCGTAGAAGCGGGCGAAGCTTGTAGACATCGCTGTGACGGATATGGCGCTCGTCGGGACGAGGATGAACGGTAATCCCGTCGGCACCGAAGCTTTCAATATCAAGGGCTACGGCTTCCACATCAGGGCGGTTTTCACCGCGCGCGTTGCGTAAAGTGGCGATTTTATTTATATTAACGCTGAGGTTTGTCATCTATCGGAGAAAATTCGTATATTTGTACTTGCTTTCGCTGCAAAGCCGATAGTCAAAAGCATTTCACTTTGCAAAAGTAATTAGAAATAATAAAACCACGAAAGATTTTGAGTGTAAAACCTATAAAATTCCCCGAAATAAGCTCTCTGTTCCCGCCGGTAACCGAGAGCTCGCGTCTGCTGGTTGGCTGTCGCCGCGAGGACTACAGCGCGTCGCGTATCGCGCACGCTGTTGAGGATTGCAACGCTCACCTGCTTAATCTGAATGTGACATCGTTTGGCGACGGATTTCGGTACGATGAGGACAGCGAGCATGAAGAGCCGCGCTTCCCGGTGGTGTTCGATATCCGTGTTAACCATCGTAATGCCTGCAGTGTAGGGCGTTCTCTCGAACGATACGGCTACACTGTGCTCGATACTGCCGACTCCAATGAACCCGATGAGGTTACCGCTGACAGGATTGAAGGTCTCCTGAGATATTTACAGCCATGATGAAGATAGCTATTTACGGTAGCCGACGCCAGCACGAAGCACTTGCCGGCATAGGGCTCTTTCTCGACGCCATGCGACGGAACGGTATAGTGGTAGTGATGCATTCCAAGATTTTTGATCATCTGCATGAACTGCGTCCCGATATGCTCGAAAATGTCGTCCGGGCTGACACTCCCGACGGCGCCGATCTTGCCGTAAGCCTTGGTGGCGACGGCACATTTCTGCGAACGGCTCAATGGATTGGAGACAGGCAGATTCCAATAGTAGGCGTCAACACCGGTCATCTGGGATATCTCGCGGCGCTTACGCTCGACGAGCTGCCGCGGCTTACAGATTATATAAACGACGACCGTTTTCGTATCGAGCGCCGTAGCCTGCTGCGTGTAGATGCTCCCGAGCTGCCTGATTTTGTCGGTTCTTACGCGCTTAATGAAATATCGCTCTTTAAAGAAGAGTCTGCCTCCATGATAAATGCCTCTGTGGCAATTGACGGAGCACCCCTTGCTGATTATCGTGCCGATGGTCTGATTGTGTGCACATCCACCGGCAGTACAGCATATAATCTTTCTGTCGGGGGACCAATAGTGCAGCCTACTCTCGATGTTATTGTTCTGTCGCCGCTTGCCGCACATTCCCTTTCGATGCGTCCAATGGTGGTCGACGGTGGCAGCACCGTCACAATAGTTCCGACAGGGCGTAGCCGTCATGTACGTCTTGCCGTGGACGGTCGCTCGGCGCTTATCGATGCCGGAACGGAAATAATTCTTACCCGTGCGCCATATAAAGTGTTGGTTATGCAGCTTGCCGGCCATAATTTTGCAGATGTCCTTCGTCATAAGCTTCATTGGGGAGAACAGTAAAGATGAATACAAGAGTCATTGCCACAAGTAAATATACGCATCCTGAAATAGGAATGATAAACGTCCGTGTCGTGGCATCGGCGCGCAGCATCCGTGCGTATTGGGAAGGTTCGGTTATGCATGTTACGGTGCCTCCCTGTCTTCCTGTTGATACATACGACGATTTTATTGAAAAGAATGTTCCGCGTTTTCTTGAGATGAAACCTTCGCCTCGTTTTCATATAGGTCAGGTAATCGATGGCGGAGAGGTTGATTTTAAAATCGTGAAGGGGGGAATTCCGGGACGCGACAAGGCAATTTTGGTAAATGTGAGCCAAGAGAATCTACGTCCTGGAAAAATATATAATATTTGTTTAAACGTACCCGGACGTATGGCTGCCGAAGAAATGGATGCTCCGGAGGTGCAGATTCATATCAACAAACTTCTGCTCAAGATGGCGGAAAAATCCGTCGCAACCTTTGTTATCCCCCATGCGCAGGAACTTGCCCTGAAGATAGGCCGTAAACCTACGGGGTGGTGTGTGAAAAATAAAAAACGTTCTCTCGGAACATGCGATCATGACGGTTTCATAAGTCTTAGTCCGCGGCTGATATTTCTCCCACGTCGTCTTCGTGATTTTGTGATTCTTCATGAACTGGCTCATTTGTCGGAAATGAATCATTCCCGTGCTTTCCACGAACTTTGTAATCAGTATTGCGGAGGGCGGGAAAGAGAACTTTTAGCCGAAATAAAATCATTTTCCTTCCCTGTATTCTGAATTTCCGGAAAAACCTTATACATCTTATCATGAAAAAACATTTAGCCTTCTGCGCCATGATGGCATATGCATTTGCCGCAGGCGCTCAGACTATGGACGAATGGCGTGATCCGGCCGTGCAATCGGTTAACAGAGCACCTATGCATTCTTCCTATTTTGCATATGAAAATTCCGATAAAGCCCGAGTCAACGAAAAGTCCGCTTCCGACCGCTTCATCAGCATGAACGGTAAATGGAAATTCAATTGGGTGAAAGATGCCGACATGCGCCCGACCGACTTTTTTTGTACGGATTTCAATGATGCGGCATGGGATAAGATTTCCGTTCCTGCGATATGGGAACTCAATGGATATGGAAAACCGTTATATCTGAATATAGGCTACGCCTGGAACAAGCAGGCTCCGGTCGCGCCTCCCGTAATTCCGGTGCAGAACAATCATGTAGGTTCCTATCGCCGTACTTTTACCATTCCGGCGTCGTGGAGTGGAAAAGACATTTTTGCCCATTTCGGCTCTGTGACATCCAATATCTATCTTTGGGTTAACGGACGATTTGTAGGTTACGGCGAGGACAGCAAGCTCGAACAGGAATTCGATCTCACGCCTTATCTCAAGCCCGGAAAGGATAACCTTATTGCTTTTCAGGTGTTTCGATGGAATGATGGCAGCTATCTTGAAGATCAGGATTTCTTCCGCTACAGCGGAGTGGCGCGAGATAGCTATCTTTATGCCCGTGACCGCAAGAGAATCGATGATATCAGGGTGACTGCCGATCTCACTGATGATTACCGCGACGGTGTTCTTACGGTGGATCTTAGTACCAAAGGACGGCCATCCGTTGAGTTGACTCTTGTCGGGCCCGACGGAAAAGAGGTGATGCGGAGTGAGGCAAAAGAAGGAAAAAATGTATTTGAGGTGAAAAATCCAGCTCTCTGGAGTGCCGAGACCCCCTATTTATACACACTCTATGCTTCTACCGGCACTGAAACGATTCCTGTGAATGTCGGTTTCCGTAAAATAGAGATTAAGAACAGCCAGGTCCTTGTCAATGGCAAGCCGGTGCTCTTCAAAGGTGTCAACCGCCATGAACTCGATCCTGACGGCGGTTATGTAGTATCTCCGGAGCGCATGATGCAGGACATCGAATTGATGAAAAAATTCAATATCAACGGTGTCCGCACATGTCATTATCCCGACGATGCCCTCTGGTATGACCTTTGCGACCGGTATGGTCTTTATGTCATAGCCGAGGCAAATATTGAGAGCCATGGAATGGGTTACGGTGATAAGACACTTGCTAAAGAACCTGCTTATCGCGAGCAGCACCTTGAACGCAATCGGCGCAATGTAGTCCGCAATTTCAACCATCCTTCCGTTATAATCTGGTCGCTCGGCAATGAAGCGGGTGACGGCCCCGGTTTTACAGAAGCATATGCCTTGGTACGCTCGCTCGACCCTTCGCGTCCTATCCAGTATGAACGTGCGGAAGGCGGCGACAACACCGATATATTCTGTCCGATGTATTACCCGTATGAGAACTGTGTTAAATATTCTCTTTCCGAATCCCACAATAAACCTCTGATACAGTGTGAATACGCACATGCGATGGGTAACTCCATGGGTGGTTTCAAGGAATATTGGGATCTTGTACGCAAATATCCTAAATTCCAGGGTGGTTTCATCTGGGATTTCGTCGATCAGTCGCCGCGGTGGAAAGATGCCGACGGTGTTGAGATATATGCCTATGGTGGCGATTTCGATCCGCATGACGCTTCCGACCAGAATTTCTGTGACAACGGTATCATCGGTCCCGATCGAATTCCCAACCCGCATGCCTACGAAGTGCAACGCGTATATCAGAATATCCATACATCGCCGGTGAATCTCGCGGAAGGCCGTGTATCGGTCTATAACGAGAATTTCTTCCGTGATCTATCTGCATACCGTATGCATTGGTCTCTGATGCGCGACGGTAAAGCTGTCCGAAGCGGTGTTGTGGAAAATATCGATGCGGCTCCGCAACAGAGCGCCGTTGTTACTCTACCCATTGGAGCTACCGATAATTCCGGTGAATGGCTTCTGAATGTGGAGTACGTACTCAAAGAGAGCGAGGGCCTTCTTCCTGCCGGATATACGGTTGCCCGCGACCAGCTTACTGTCGTTCCGTATATTGCGCCGGTGCTAAATGTAGAAAACACCTTAGGTAAGCCGACGATTATAGACAACGACCGCCGTTATCTGATTGTGCGCGGCGGGGATTTCAATATCGAGTTCGACCGCAACGACGGTTTTATGAAGGTATATACTGTTGGCGGCCGTAATTATATCGAAAAAGACAAGGCTCTTACACCAAATTTCTGGCGCGCGGTAACAGATAACGATATGGGCGCGCAATTGCAGAACAAATACCGTGCATGGTATGCTCCGGAAATGAAACTTATCAGCTTCAGCGCCGATACTACTGATGAAGGTCTTGTAAAAGTTGCGGCGGTCTATGATATGCCTGAAGTCGGCGGGGAACTTGCGATGGATTATGTAATCAACGATGCCGGTGAGATTCTTGTTACAGAGGATTTCAAAGCAAAGGGAGGAAAGGATGTGACGCCGATGTTCCGGTTCGGCATGCAACTGCCTATGCCGGCCTGCTATTCCACCGTCGATTACTATGGCCGCGGTCCGATTGAGAACTATGCCGACCGTAAGCAGGCTGCCGATCTCGGCCACTACCGCCAGACTGTAGAAGAACAGTTCTATCCTTATATCCGTCCGCAGGAAACCGGTACGAAGACAGATATCCGTTGCTGGCGACAGCTTGATAAAGGCGGTCGCGGTCTTGAATTTACAGCTGCCGCGCCGTTCTCTGCTTCAGCCCTTAACTATAGCATAGAGTCGCTCGACGAGGGAACAGTGAAAAAACAGCGGCATTCGCCTCAGATAGACAAGGTGCCTTATGTAAACCTGTTGCTCGACAAAGCGCAGATGGGTGTCGGCTGTGTAGATTCCTGGGGCGCCCTCCCTCTCGACAAATACATGCTTCCTTGCGCCGACCGCACATTCCGAATCAGAATCACCCCGCTGCTGTAAACCTGTTGCGGCACCTGGAGAGAGAAAAAGTAACCAAAAAATCGGAGCTTTCGGTTATTAGACTGTTGCTTGTCCGCCCTCGTGCCTCCGGGTGGGACTGGCCGAGGAATTATGCATGTCGGAGAGCGGTGTCAAGAATATTCTCAGACAACTGAAGGCAAAAGGATTCATAGAGCGCCAGGGCAGTAACATGTCGGGTTGTCGGCATGTGTTGGTATAGCCCGATTCTATTGAATAATCGGTTAGATTCCTTGCGAGCGCAGCGGTATCTTCAATCTTGGATGCGGTTGAGAAGTTGGGTTTTGAGTTTATCGGGATATTTTGTAATTTTGGCAAATTATGGAAAAGCTAAAGGAATTATTCAAGCGCCCGCAAGTCTGGGGCTTCTTCGTATCGGTGGCGGTAATCGCTGTCATCGCTCTCGCATTCTTTTATCCCGATAATTTCGAGGGCAACACCTTGCGGCAGCCTGATATGCAGCAGGGTGCCGCCAACGGTCATGAGGGAGCCGTTTTCGAGCAACAGACCGGGGAGAAGGCATTGTGGACAAACGCTCTTATGAGCGGCATGCCTACATTCCAGATTTCGCCGTCATATCCGTCGAATTCATTGTTCACATGGCTTAATACTGTCTACGGACTCGGGCTGCCGGCACCGTCCGATCTGCTGTTCATGATGATGTTCGGCTTCCTGATACTCCTTTTTGCCATGCGTCTGCGGTGGTACTATGCTCTTATAGGGGCGGTGGCATGGGGCTTCTCGTCGTATTTCATAATAATAATTGGTGCGGGTCATATCTGGAAATTCCTTGCGCTTACCTATGTGCCTCCTACAATTGCCGGTCTTATTATGCTTTATCGCGGACGCTATATCACAGGCACGGCGATGCTCTCGCTGTTCGCCATGTTGCAGCTCAATGCCAACCATCCGCAAATGACATATTATTTCGGCATTGTAATGGTTCTACTCGTAGTAGCATGGCTCGTGGACTCAATCCGCAAAGGTAAAGTCAAATCATGGGCGGTATCGTCGGCGTGCGCTCTTGTCGCAGGTGCTCTCGCTCTCGGCGCCAACGCTCCGTCGCTGTACAATACGTACGAATATTCAAAGGAAACAAAGCGCTCGCAGTCGGAACTTACACCTATTGAGAATAACGAACCGTCGGCTCTTGCCGAACGTCCTACCGGCGGAATGCCGAAAAGCGAGATTGTAGGCTGGAGTTACGGTCGCAGCGAAATGTTCTCACTCATAGTTCCGAACATCAAGGGTGGTGCCAGCGCGCGTCCCGAGGGGGGGGAAATGGTGCCTATGAACCTTGACAGACTGGAGGGTGGCGCGGAATTGGCGCAGAATGCACCTCTGTTGCAATATATGTCGCAGTATTTCAACGATTCCGAGGGGACTAACGGCCCTGTATATGTAGGCGCCCTTGTCTTTGCATTGTTCCTTGTAGGATGCTGTATAGTGAAAGGGCCTGAAAAATGGGCTCTCGTTGCTGCTACCGTGATATCGGTAATCCTCGCTCTAGGCCGCAACGCCGAGGGCATAACCGATTTCATGATTTATAATTTCCCGCTGTACAATAAGTTCAGGGCGGTGGAAAGTATTCTTGTAATCGCAGAGTTCACTATGCCGCTGCTTGCAATCCTCGCTTTGGCGCGGATTTTCGACGCGGGTCGCGAGGCATGGAAGGAATACCGGAAGCCGATGCTTGTCGGTTTCGGCATTCCTGTACTGATATGTGCCGTTGCACTTGTCGCCCCTAAAGCTTTCGGCCCTGCCATCACTGATACAGACCGCAGTATGGCAGAGACTGTCCAGCAGCAGCTTGTGGATTATGGTCGTAGCTATGGAATGAACGACGACCAGATTTCTGCCGCGCTATACAGTTATTCGCTGTCGAATGCTGCCAATATCGAAGCCATAGAAAGTCTGCGTGTAGGCATGGTGCGAGCCGACGGCCTGCGTTCACTTTTCATTCTCCTTCTCGGCTTCGGCTTTATATCTCTGTTCATGGCCGGGAAACTCAAATCAGGCATGGCCGTCGCCGGTGTCGGTGTAGTTATCTTAGGTGATCTTTACGGTGTCGATAAGCGTTATGTGTCGCATTCGTCGTTCACGGCAGACACTAATCCTTCCGGAACAATTGTTTTTGAACCTGACGAACTCGACAATATAATTCTCTCCGATACTGCCAAACATTATCGTGTACTCGATATTCCCGGCTTCGCATCCGCCGACAGGTCGTATTTCCACAAGATGCTGGGAGGTTATCATGCCGCAAAGCTCAACCGATACGAGGATATAATCAGGCGTAAGCTCGCCCCTGTCGTATCCAACAGCTATTACCGTGGTAATCCATTGCTTGAGCAGCCCGAATATGCTGAGGCGGCACGTGCTTTCAATAACGGGTATGCAGTCGCCGACATGCTCAATGCCCGCTATATCATCACCGGCAATCCCGAGCAGCCCTTGGTGCGCAACAGCAATGCTTTGGGTAATGCATGGTTTGTCGACAGCATAGTATGGGTAGACAATGCCGACAGCGAGATGGCTGCTCTCGATGTCAATGTCCTCGACCTGCGTCATCAGGCCGTTGCCGACCTCAAGTTCGCCGATGTGTTTTCAGAGGCTCCTTCACTCGTTCCGGGCGATACAATCTATCTGACATCCTATACTCCGAACAAACTTACCTATCATGCCTCTACGGCTCGCGGAGGTGTCGGAGTGTTCTCCGAGGTATATTTCCCATGGGGTTGGAAAGCTGATATCGACGGCAAAGAGGCAAAACTTGCCCGTGTGAACTATATCCTGCGTGCGATGCAGATTCCAGCCGGTTCGCACACAGTCACGATGACTTTCAGTCCCGATTCTATTCGCTCCACATCTTCGCTGGCTTACGCATGTGTGACTTTGATATACATGATTATGCTTGCAGGTCTTTTCGTAGAGGCACGCCGTTGCCGTCTTTTCTGAGCCGATGAAATTCTTTCGCCGTCTGCGACATGGTTTGGGTTTCGGCATACATTCGCCGTTCGCCTACAGATTTATCACCGAAGTGCTGAATCTGCCAAAGGAATACGGATATTATCCGTACCTATATATTGAGGATGATGCGGCGCGGACCATTTTCCGGATTTCAGCACGTTTTCAGCCGCGTAAGGTATGCGTTGTCGACAACGTACCCGGAGTGCGCAAAGCCATATCATACGCCGCGCCTAAGGCTGCGAGCGCCGCAATGTTCGAGGCCGATATGATAGTGTTCGATGCCGCCGGCCAACGCAAGCTCCCTGCGTCATCGCTCCGCCCGGATGCCATTGTGGTGATTCTTAATTATAAGAAATGGAAGAACCGCACAGCCTATCTTGCATCTCTTTCTGCCGGCATGTCGTTCTCCAACGCATCATCGATGTGTGTGGTAGTTCCCTTGCCCCATCTTCCCCGCCAGGATTTCGACGTCGATTTCTGAACCCATATTTATAAATTGATTTCAATAAATATTGAAATCTGAATAGTATTATGGAGTTGACAAATTTTGTAGATATTCACAAAACGTTAACTCTGCCATTTTCGTGCATTTGCGTTGTTATTGGCGGCCTCAGCGAAAATGTTTTAGGAGAGTATGTGAATTGATGATTTAGTGCTAAAGTTGTTAAAATGATATATATTTTTGAGGTGTATCGAATTTTATTTTGTTATTGTTAAAATTGTATTTATATTTGCAAAAAAAATCATTAATACATCTGTGCAATTTAATTAATGTCTATTCCTTTAAATTACTTTTTTATGATTATTAAAAATTGGCGGGGTGCAAAATTTGTATGTACTTTGTTAGCACGGCTCTTTCATGGAAGATTGCAAGTTCATATCTATTCGAGTACATCGCTATTGAAATATTCATGTATTTTTAAATGAAAAAGCCGTGGGAGGTAAGTGCAATGGCTATTTTGTATCTGGAATTTTTAATCTTAAAGATCCTGCATTAGTTCATTATGATGCTGCAAACGATGTGGGAGATACGAATTATAAGTTCCATGTTAAAAGATAACGCATTCAGGAACTAAAAACTAAGTTGAAATGAAAAGAATTCTATTGTTGGTTGTCGTATCCTTCTTGGTGTGGTCCGGCTTTGCGCAGGAGAAAGCTTTAGTGCCGGTGCAGAATTTTGAAGGAGAGATTTATGTGGGTGCAACAGGAGCAATGTTCAATATGGACGGTTACCTGAAGCGGATGTCTATTAATTTCGGTGGAGAATTACGTTATAATCTGAAACAGTTACCGGTATCTGTCGGGGTGTTTGCAGAAACATATTATCCTGATAGAAAATATAAGGATCCTGATACCCCGTTTAATTTCGAGAATAATGGCGGTGGGTTGTATGGTATTACCGGTGAGTATGATTTCCGACGTGGTAAGATGTTCAATCCTTATGCGTCTGTGGCATTGGGGCTGGGAAATCTTCATGTAATAAATGAAAATTCTAAATGTACTCCCGCATTTAGGCTGAAAGCCGGTCTGGAACTGGTGTATCACATAAGAATAAGTGCTTCAGTAACATTCACAAAGCGCGACCTCTGTGGGTTCGGCGTGCATCTGGGTGGTGTCATAGGTGGCAGACCTAAAAAATAAAATATACAAGATGCTTACGGCCTCTGTGAAAATAGCTTCACAGAGGCCGTATGTTTGTTATGGAGGATTGTCAGTCCTTGTGCTCCTTCAGGAGCGCTTTGGCTTCGTCGGCTTTGTCGGCGGGGACGAGGAGGCGTACAAGTGCCCATGTGGCCCCGGCTCCGTAGAGAGTGCCCATTATCTAACCGTCGATGAAAGCCTCTCTCTTCTGCTCTTTTTCTGCCGGAGTAATACATCTATTGTGTATCTTTGCTCCGAGGTTAGGTGATGATATTTCATTTTAACAACACAAAGTTACTTAATCTCAGGGAGACTTCGGTCTCCTTTTTTTTGTGTTGCAGGTAAATTCCGGCTAAAAGTCGCCATCTACGCGCGGCCTTCCGAGGAGGAGTGAGGAGAATGACCGTTGCACTTCTTATTGGAAACTTTGATCTAAAATAATTTGCAAATATTTTTGCAATGGAATCTCTCATTTGTCAATTTCTTATACATAATCCATGAAAAAATTACTGTTATTTATTTTTCTTTCAATGGTAATACAACCGTTGAAAGCCTATAATGTTATCGATTTGGGGACATCGGCTGCGGTGGAATGCGATAATCTTCCTTCATACGAAAAAACGGTCGAAAAGGCAGCTCTGTCTTATACAATAACTTATAGCTTTGATTCCATAGCGGTTATTTCTGATAAGTTTTCACCGGACAAGGTCGTACCTGCTATTAAAGGTTTTACCTTTAATAGCATCTCAGGAGAGGCTCGCGTGCCTCAGAAGCTGGAATATATTTTGCTTCCGAAAAATGGGACATATTCTATCATTCCAATAGAAGAAGACTATGTGGATGCAAAAATGTCAATTGCTCCGGCTATATCGGATATGCTGTCAAACTCCGAAGAGGCTCCTGTGATTGAGCAGATAGCTGTTTCCGATGCTTATGCGCCCACTAATTCTGTCAGTGATTTAGGCGTGCAGATATTGCGTGAGCAACGTATATTGAAACTATTGATACAGCCGGTGAAATATAATTCTTCCAGACAGATTGCAAGAATTTACCGTAAGATATCTTTCAGAATTGTTATTATGCTACCTGACGGAGTGGAGCCGGATTATTCACCGATGGATAGGTCGGATAGCAAACGGTTTCCTCTGTTTCAGAATCTGGTGATGGAAATTAAGGAGTTTGAAGGTGGTGATTTTGAAATTACAAAACCAACAGAGCCGGACATTCCGGTTATAAAACCATCCATTCCTGCCAATACATATAAAAGCGGCTATCTGATAGTAGTGACTGGAGGATTGGTCTCGGAAGCAATGCGTCTTATCGAATGGAAGAAGAAAATAGGATATGATGTATATTGGTTTATGGATATCAATGGCAAATACGGAAATGTCCGCGACAGAATCAAGCAGGCATGTATGGAGCACAAGAATATACAGTATCTTCTGATTATTGGGGATGCAAGTATGATTGCTCCGATTTATTCGCCTATGATTGGAAGTTTGTCCAATTCAATAAAAAATGATGTGTATACAGATATGTATTACGCATGTTTAGATGGTGATGATGACCATACTGCGGATTTGTATTATGGACGAATACCGGCAAAGAATCTTGAAGAGGCAAGGGTTGCCATTGACAAGATAATCGCTTATGAAAGTGGCACAGACAAGCCGAATTTCAGCAGCCATTTCGTGAGTGCTGCATATTTTCAGGATTATTTGCATTATAATGAAGAAACAAATAAGTTTTATACATATTCAGATGGATATGAAGACAGGGATTTCTGTCGGACAGCAGAGACATTGGCCTTGGTTGCAGATAAAAAATTCTCTGAGGTTACCCGAATGTATTATCATGAACCGGGCATTGTGCCTCGTCATTGGTCGAATTATTATGCCGACGGTTCTTTGATTCCCTCCAATCTTAGGCTTGGTTACGAGTTTTCATCAAGTTTCAATCACTTGAGTGTTATTAACGAGATTAATAGAGGTACGTCGATTTTCTTTCATCGTGATCATGGACAGGTGACCGGATGGGAGCACCCGAATATGGAGACATCTCACCTAAGCCAGCTCGAGAATACGGTTTATCCTATTGTTTTCAGTATAGACTGTCTTACCGGGGCTTTTCACAAGGACAATTGTTTTGCATCAACAATGCTGTGTCAATCGAAAGGCGGTTGTGCCTCGATAATTGCTGCGACACAAAGCACGTATTCAGGGAAGAATGAAAGTTTTTCCTTAGGTATGTTTAAGAGTTTATGGCCTGAAGCGAACATTAAGTATTCTTCAACTGAATATAAGATTCCTTTATTGGAAAAATTGCCAAAGTCTGTAACTATAGGCGAGATGATGAGTGTCGGCCAAATTCAGAGAGAACAGTGCTATCCGCCTTTATATGGCCGTAGCGGTGATCTTGAGGCCTATCATATATTGGGAGACCCTTCTCTACGTGTAATATGGAATGATTCGATAAATCTTGAAGACATCGTTAAAATCGAGAAACAATTTTTATCGCGGTACAAACTTTCGGTAGGTGATATTGATGATGCTGAAATGTCGGTCCATTGTGAAGATTACACATATTATGAAAAAGGAAATTCTATGATAATCAACAAAGGCGTGTCTCCTGCCGATATTGATAGTGTTTATATTACAGTCAATGCCCGTGGATTAAAGCCATATTGTTTCTATGCCGGTGACTGGCTGAGAGACCATCCCCGGACCCAGAAGCTGTCAGATATGCCTGATGTTACTATCGGCAGATGTTCTGTTTCGGGAAATCAAATCGCAGTTGAACTTGAAGGAGAGCTTTGCGACAATCTGACATTATCAGTTGTTCCGGGAACGCTGACGAGCGTTTCAGAGCCGGCAATTAAAAAGGTTGAGGATAGAAATATTGTGATTGAAAGCGGAGACTTGACAGATAGGCTCTATCATATATCATTAATGTATAACAATCAAGAAATTGATAACAAAACTGTTTTAAAGCAATGAAAAAGTTATTTTTAATATTGGTGTTCGTATTTGTGGTATTGCCGGCTGTTGCGGGCAATTATGAAAGCTTTCCGCTTGATGAGGCATGTAGTCATGCTCTTCCTCGATGTGAAGAATATCAGGGCCCTTTGGAAATGACCTATGGACAGTATGAAATTGACGGGATGTACTACTATATTCTTAGTGAGGAAAAAAAAGAGGCCGCTCTTGTTGCAAATCATAAAGTGTGGGAAAGTGCAGTAGATCTAAGGATGTTGGATACAGAATTTCCATCATGTTTTGACTGGAGTCCCGGAACTATCGAAGGCGATGTAATTGTGCCGGAGACTGTAGAACTTGATGGAAAGGTGTATACCGTGGTAATGATTGGCTATGGTGCTTTTTATGGCTGCGACAAACTGAAGAGTGTAAAGATACCGTCAACGGTAAGAATAATTTCAAATAATGTTTTCTATGGTTGTGAGTCGCTTGAGTCTGTTGATATTGATTTGGAAACACCGCGTTATATCGCACCGTATACAGATATGTTGCAATATATAAATAAAAAGGAATTGGATTTGAGCAACTGGGATTCTGTATCTTTCTGCTATGGAGATGACTCGGTGGAGGTACTGAAACTTCCGAAAATTCATCCGGATTGGTTGATTATGCCGGTACGCTATCTCATGCTTGGGAGGTTCAGCAATCTTAGAGAACTGTGGAGCTTTCACGAAGATCCGGTTTCCGTTATGCCTCTTGATGTATGGGATAATCCCGATGAAGAATATATATCCTTATTCGAGAGGGTTACAGTTTATGTTCCTAAGGGGAGTGCCGAGAAATACCGCAATGCTTATTATTGGCAATATTACAAGAATATTGTGGAGATGGAGGCTGGTGGCGTAGAGGATATCGAGATGGAGAAGGCTGACGAGATTCCGGTTTATTACAATCTGCAAGGGCAGCAAATAGCAGAACCTGATAATGGAGTTTATATCCGCCGTCAGGGTAATAAAGCCGAAAAGGTACTTATCCAAAAGTAATTCTGTTCTGTGGTATTCAATGGCTGATTGAAGAAAAAATAGATAAAATATACGAAATGATTACGGCCTCTGTGAAATAGCTTCGCAGAGGCCGCATATTTGTTATGAAGGGTTGTTAGTTATTGTGTTCCTTCAGGAGTGCTTTGGCCTTGTCGGCTTTGTCGGCGGGGACGAGAAGGCGTACGGGTGCCCATGTAGCCCCGGCGCCGTAGAGAGTGCCCATTATCGAACCGTCGATGAAAGTCTCTATGCCGTTGCTACCGAGCATTCCGGCTGCAATCGAGGCCTCGCGTTCGTTATCGAATTCGGCTACGGCTGTAAAGTTTCCGACGTCTTTCATTTCGCGATAAGGAGGTAGTATTGTTTCTTGCCACGCTGGGCGATTATGTATTTGCCGTTGAGAAGCATGTCGGGCGAAGCGACGGCTTGCGGGTCGGTGACTTTGGTTTTGTTGATGGAGAAGCCACCTTGCTGCACCATCTTGCGCATCTCGGCTTTGGAGGGAAATACCTGGGCTTTTTCAACGAGAAGATCGGCAAGTTTGATACCGTCGTTGATGTCCTGTAATGACACCTCGAAAGTGGGAACGCCTTCGAAAACGTCGAGAAGCGTGGCCTCGTCGATGTTGTGGAGCGTTTCTGCTGCTTTGTTGCTGAACAGAATCTGTGAGGCTTCCTCTGCTGCCTGCAGTGCCTCGGCGCTGTGCACCATCGTCGTTATTTCCTGAGCCAGACGACGTTGGAGCGGACGGCGACCCGGGTCGGCTTTCTGCTCTTCTACGAGGGTGTCGATTTCATCCTTTGAGAGGGTGGTGAAAATCTTGATATATTTTTCGGCGTCGTCGTCGGCTACGTTGAGCCAGAACTGGTAGAACTTGTAGGGCGAGGTGCGTTCCGGATCGAGCCATACGTTGCCACTCTCTGTCTTGCCGAATTTGGTTCCGTCGGCCTTTGTGATTAGGGGACATGTGAGGGCGAAAGCCTCCCCGCCAAGGGTGCGGCGGATAAGTTCCGTACCGGTGGTGATGTTGCCCCACTGATCCGAACCGCCAATCTGCAGGCGGCAGCCGTAGTTTTTGTATAGGTTAAGGAAATCGTAGCCCTGAACGAGCTGATAGCTGAATTCGGTGAACGACATTCCCTGCTGGTTCTCGCCTGAGAGACGTTTCTTCACGGAGTCTTTCGCCATCATGTAGTTGACGGTGATAAGCTTGCCTACGTCGCGGATGAAATCGAGGAAAGAGAAATCCTTCATCCAGTCATAGTTGTTGACAAGGATGGCGGCATTAGGCTCTTTTGAGTCGAAATCGAGGAATTTGGCGAGCTGTTTTTTGATAGCTTCCTGATTGTGACGGAGTGTAGGCTCGTCGAGAAGCTTCCTTTCCTGACTCTTCATGGAAGGATCGCCAATCATGCCGGTGGCGCCTCCGACGAGGGCGATGGGACGGTGGCCGCAGCGTTGCAGATGCTTGAGCATCATCACACCGACAAGATGGCCTATATGGAGGCTGTCGGCGGTGGGATCAATACCGAGGTATGCGGTTGCCATACCTTTGCGTAGTTCAGCGTCGGTACCGGGCATCACGGTATGCACCATGCCGCGCCATGTAAGTTCTTCAATAAAGTCCATTTCTATTAGGATGATTTTTTGTTATTTCGACAGAAATGTCAGAATTCGGTAAATGCGAGGGGGAGTGTGGACTGGACTGACGGCAGACGCAGGATCCTCTCTCTCCCGACAAGCAAGATCGGGACATGATGGCCTGCGAGCTTTTCGTATTCCAGCAAAGCCTGGCGGCAGGCACCGCATGGCGCTGTCGGCTGTTCGGTAGTTTCCCCGTCCGGACCGACCGCTGCTATCGCTATCATGTTGAAGCGGGCGTCGGGATAATTTGCTCCTGCCCAGAAGCATGCCGAGCGTTCCGCACAGGTTCCTGACGGAAAAGCAACATTTTCCTGGTTGGCGCCGGTGGCGATTACACCGTTGTCAAGAAGGATGGCTGCTCCAACATGGAATTTACTATAGGGAGCATAGGCTTTGGAGGTCATCTCGCGGGCTGTGTCGACAAGAAGGCGCTCCGTTTCGTCGAGCTCTTCATAGCCCAGCGATTTCATCGGGATTACTAATTCTATATCTTTCATTTCTGCAGTATGGGAGTACAAAATTACGACTTTAAGCAATATAATAAAAAACTTACGGCTTAAAAGTGCGCTAAGAGTCTGCGTTAGCGAAAGAAAATTGCCGGAAAGAAATTTTTTTTGCTAATTTTGTTGTTTTAATGATGACGGCATATCGTCTCTTATAAAAAAGTACAAACATGAAACGACTCTTATATATCGCATTCGTAGCCGCAGCGCTCTGCGCTACTATGGCATCGAATTCCATGCCGGCATCGGCTCGCAAAGACCGCTTTGCCAATAAACTCCATACTTTCAATGCCATTGTGAAGGAGTTGCAGAGCAATTATGTCGACACTCTCGATGCGACAAAAATTATCGACAATGCTTTGGGTTATATGCTTTACCAGATAGACCCTTATACCGAATATTATCCTGCCAACGAGCAGGAAGAGATATTGTCGATATCTCAGGGACAGTATGCCGGCATAGGGTCTGTAATCTCCAAGCGGGGCCGCAATGTCATAATCAATCAGCCGCAGGACGATTCGCCGTCGCGTCGCGCAGGTTTGCGTGCCGGAGATGTCATTCTGGCTGTTGACGGCGACAGCGTGCTCCCGTCGATGAATGTGGGTGATGTCAGCAAGCGTCTGCGCGGACAGGCCGGTACGGAGGTGAAGCTTTCCCTGCGCCGCCCCTTTGTCGAGGATTCGTTGCTGACAGTCACTATAGTCCGCGATAACATCAAGGTTAATCCGCTGCCATATTACGGTATCGACAAGGACGGAATAGGATATATCAAACTTACTACTTTCAACGAGAGTGCCGCCCGCAAAGTGCGCGAGGCTGTAAGTTCTCTTCTGAAAAAGCCCGGTCTGAAAGGGATTGTCCTTGACCTTCGCGGTAACGGTGGCGGACTGCTTGAGGGTGCCGTGCAGATTGCGGCGAATTTTGTGCCTCGTGGCACCGAGATAGTGCGTACCCGTGGACGCGACAAGCGTGATGTGAAAATCTACAAGACTACAACACAGCCTCTGAGCACTGATATACCTCTTGTTATCCTTACAGATAACGGGACCGCTTCTGCGTCGGAAATCGTGGCCGGTTCGATGCAGGATCTCGACCGCGGACTTATTATCGGTGAACGTTCTTATGGGAAAGGTCTCGTGCAGAGTACTCGGCCACTTCCTTACGGCGACCTGTTAAAAATCACCACCGGCCGCTATTATATCCCTTCCGGACGACTCATCCAGGCACTCGATTATTCTCACCGCGATGAAGATGGACGGCCTGTCCGTACTCCGGACAGCCTTACGAATGTGTTTAAAACGATTCATGGACGAGAGGTGCGCGATGGTGGCGGCATTACTCCTGACATAATACTTACAGCGGAGAAGCCTTCGACGATTCTGTACAATCTCGCTACCGATTTCCGTATCTTCGATTATGCGACACGTTATTTTGCAGAAAATCCTGATGCTCTTGTCGACAGTCTGTACTCCGATGTCCTTTTCGAGGGTCTGAAAGCCGATGTGTCGTCAAGCGATTTCAAATATGACAAACAGTGGGAGAGTGCCATTGACTATCTCAAAAAAGCTGCGAAAGAAGAGGGGTTGATGACAGATTCCGTCGAAGCGCAGCTTGAGACTCTTTCCGGCTTGTTGCGTCGCGACCTTGGAAAGGAATTCGACACTCACCGCCGTGAAATAGAAGATATGCTTGCCGCAGAACTTATGGCGCGCTATTTCACCGAAGGCGAGCAGGTGCGCCGCATGCTGCCCGGAGATTCTACATATCTCAAAGCCAAGGAACAAATCCTTTCTGGTATAAAACTTTATTGAATCAACAACAAACCAATCTAATCCTGAAAAATACACAGTTATGCTTAAATCCGGTATTTCCGGACGCTTTGCGTCCTTTGTCGCAGCAGCTCTTGCAGCATGTATCTTAATGGTATCATGCAGGGAAAAGGCTCGCGAATATGATGTGCTGATAATCGGAGGCGGTGCGAGTGGTGTTGCCGCCGGTATCCAGGCCTCGCGTATGGGAGCCTCTACACTTATTGTGGAGGAACTGCCGTGGCTCGGCGGCATGCTCACGTCGGCCGGAGTCACTGCATTTGATGGTAATTTCAGGATGCCCGCAGGTATTTTCGGAGAATTCCGCGACCGTCTCGCAGAACATTATGGAGGTATTGACTCGCTAAACACCGGTTGGGTAAGCCGTGTGCTTTTCGAACCGTCGGTTGGCAATAAGATCTTCGGGGACATGACGGCTGTCGAACCTAATCTTACTGTCGAGAGAGAAGCAGTGGTGACACATTTTATGCAGCTTTCCGACGGAACATGGGAAGCTACAGTCAGAGCAAAGAACGGAAAGGAATCGCGAGTGCATGCCGCTGTGCTTATAGATGGTACGGAATTAGGCGATATCGCGGCTGCTGCCGGCGTAGGGTATGATATAGGTTTTGAAAACCGTAACAAAACAGGAGAGGATATAGCTCCCGATACAGCTGTCAATATAGTGCAGGATCTGACTATGGTGGCGACGCTTAAAGATTACGGACATGACGTCACAATTGATCGCCCCGAAGGCTACGACCCCGAGGAATTTGCATATACCTGCGTGAATGAACTGAATACCGACAGTTCCAAGATTCTATGCAACCATTCCGCACCTTTCATGATGGACTACGGCAAGCTGCCAAACGGAAAGTATATGATAAACTGGCCTTTTGACGGTAATGACATCTATATGAACATCATAGAGATGAACCGCGAGCAGCGCGACTCGGCTATATCTGTCGCCAAAGCTAAGACTCTGCGCTATGTATATTTCCTTCAGGATCAGCTCGGTTTCCGCAATCTGGGACTTGCGGATGACGAATATCCTACCGTCGACCGTCTGCCTATGATGCCGTATCACCGTGAATCACGTCGTATTCATGGCAAAGTAAGATTCACATCCAAGCATATTGACAATCCTTATGCTGACGGAGAAGCACTTTATCGTACCAATATCGCCGTAGGCGACTATCCGGTAGATCATCATCATCGCGAATACGATGGCGATGTTGCGATTCCTCTTATTTATTTCCACTCCGTGCCTTCTTATGGTTTACCGATGGGCGTTATTCTTCCTGACAGTGTGGATAATCTTCTTGTTACTGAAAAATCAATATCGGTATCGAATATCGCCAACGGTACGACCCGCCTGCAACCTGTCGTAGTACAGATAGGTCAGGCCGCCGGAGCCATAGCCGCCATAGCCGTTAAAAAAGGTATAAAAACGTCGGAGGTTGATGTTCGCGAGGTGCAGAATGCCATCCTCGATGCAGGGGGATATCTGATGCCGTTCCTCGATGTTGCCAAGACCGATCCGCGATTCAAGGCATATCAGCGTATAGGCGCTTCAGGTATATTGCGGGGCGAAGGTCGATCCATTGCATGGAGCAACGAGACATGGCTTCGTGCCGACGACCCGTTGCTTGTTGGCGAATTAAAAGATTTTACCGATTTTTATTCATTGAATATGCCTGAAGGTAATGCAGAAGACCCTGTGACGGTGAAAATGGCCGAGCATCTCATCTCTCAGGCCAAATGGAATGCTATCAATCTTCCGGGGAACGATGAGATTATAACCCGAGGTGAATTTGCCCTCGCCGTCGACAGTATCCTTGATCCGTTCTCCCGTGCTGTAAGCATATCAGGCGTTTTCAACAAGAATTGAAATAAATATATTCTGCTTAAAAAATGCGTGCCCTACAAATCGGACACGCATTTTTTTCAGAGTGGTATGCTGTAGGTGTTGAATACGATGGCGCGGGCGCCGAAGCCGCATTTTTGGTGAATAAGCCCTTCGTTGAGGATTCGGCCACCGTCCTCGTTCGACGTGCCGAAATCGAAATACCGTCTGTCTCTGACGGATGCTATGATATGGCTGAAAAGCAGCGGGAGCACCTTGGCATCGCGCCCTTCTTGCGTTGTGGCGATATATTGGCAATGGGCTACCGTATCGCTGAGATATATTACTACTCCGGCGGCAATATGGCTGTTGATGCTTGCCGTGTAGAGTTTTATATTATGCGGGAAACGACTGCGCAACAATTTTATTTCCTCAATGGTGTGTACCGGATTTGCGTTATAGCGTCCCGCAAGCAGATTTATCAGAATTTCCCAGTATTCTTCCCAGTTGTCGGATTCCTCGACTGTGACACCGGCCTTTTCAGCTGATTGCGCATACCGTTTTGCTGTGCGGTTGAAGCCGAGAGGACACGACAAGTCGATTGCCGAAGAGATGAGTGCCGCGTCAAGCCTGCCTCCGGCACGGAAAAGTGCATAGAGGTCTTCTTCCGCAGGATATTTATGATAGATGTGCGGTACCGGTTTATATATCAGGCGCTTGAATCCATTGGTTCTCAGAAATTTCGATGCGAGACCCCATATATCCATCATTGCATTGGCATCGGCCGGAGATGACATAAGCCAGCCGCCGAATGTCAGACCTTGGTGACTGTGTATGTTATCTCCGTCGGCGTTGGCCGGCAGTACTGCTATGACGTCGCCGTGATTGTCTCTTGCGAGCAGAGAGAAATCGCGGAAACGGTCGGCATGATAGTCCATATATGCGCGCATATGGAGGAATGTGCCGTTGCGCGAGGTTTCGACAGCCTTGTCCCATTCCTGGGACTGTTGCGGAGTATAGCGTTCGATAGTCATTTGGCAAGGATGGTATATCGGTTCAGCATTGCATCCGCTTCGGCATAGTCGTAAAGCAGATTTATATACGTTATTCGTGCCGAGGTATATTCCAGATAATCTGTAAGATAACGGTAGAGAGTTATCTGACCGGCATCGAGAGCTTTGCGGAGCAGACGATAGTATTCTCCGTCATCGAAAGTGCCGGAGGCGGAATAAATGGTGGCATAGAGACGGTTGGCGCGGTCGTAATCGGAATATAGCTGTGCTGACATTCTGACTCGATAGTCTGTAAGCTCGTTCGTCGCAGCGAAAGCACCGCTGCGTGCGGCAGCGATACGGTGTTTGCCATTCCACGATGGTAGGGAGATTCCAATGCCGAAACCGTTGAAATGTGAACCTTCCTCATAGTCGTGGATAAACGACAGTTTGAACGACGGGAGCAGGCTCCGACGGGCCACCTTCATCTCGGTTTCGGCAAGGTGTGTCATACTGTTGAGATATTTCAATTCCGGATTATCCTCTTCCATCGCAATACGATAATCGTCGAAGGTGCCTGGAGGGGTTGCAAGGGTGTAGCTGTAGGTATCAGAGGCTTCCGCCAGTTCCTTTCCGCCAAGCCCTATAAGGTCTGCTTCGGCGCTTTTCAGACCTGCCTCGGCAGCGGATGTCTCCACCGAGGTCTTGAAAGCCTCCACTTCGATGCGACGCATGTCAAGAACCGTGGTCTCTCCTCGCGCGAAACTGTTCCGATATGTTTCTTTGAGCAACTCGAAATGTTTAAGGATATCAGAATATGTGTCTCGTATCTCGGCGGCACGACGGTATCGCAGGATTGCGAGTTTTATATCAAGAGCTTTGTCTGCAAGCCGGCTTTCATACAGGCGTCCGAGCGCTGATTTACGTATTCCGTTTGCCGACCTGCGCGCGGTATAGATACCCGGCCAGTCGAAACCTTGTCCTATGCCGGCGCCCCAACGGTTTTCTTCTCTTCCGAATTTATATTCGAATTCGGCTTCCGGACCTTCAAGAATATTTTCGTTCAGAGCGTTCTGATATTCGGCGTCGATACGTGCCTTTTCGGATATTAAAGCAGGTGATTCTGCTGCGAAACGTACAGAGATACTATCGATATCGGCGCTATATGTACAGATACTTGTCAGAAGCAATGCCGGAAATAAAACTTTCATTTTTTCTTACGGTTAATAAGTTGATATAGAGCCGGGACAATGTAGATGTTAAGGGCTGTAGAACTCAGCAGACCGCCGAGAATCACAAGTGCCATCGGTGATTGTATTTCATTGCCGGGTGCGGAACCGTTCACAGCAAGGGGGATAAGTGCGAGTGCCGATGTCAGCGCTGTCATGACGATGGGTAGCAGACGGTCGGAAGAACCCTCGCGGATACATTCCTCGGTGGAGTGTCCCTCGGCGGAAAGTGTGTTGTAGCGCGATATGAGCAACATGCCGTTGCGCGTGCTTATACCGAGAAGTGATATAAAACCGATAATAGCCGGAATATTTAGTTCTTTGCCGCAGATGAACAGTATCAGCACGCCGCCAATCAGCGCCAGGGGCATGTTCACGAGAATGACAAGGGATTCTTTCATATCCTTGAATTCTCCGTAGAGCAGCATTAAGATCAGGAGGATTGCACCAAGAGAGGCCCACATAAGTGTGCGGGAGGCCGCCTGTTCGCTCTCGAACTGGCCTCCGTATGAGACATAATAGTCCTGCGGCATTTCCACCTCTTCAGCTACCCGCCGGCGGATTTCGTCGACAGTGCTCCGCAGGTCGCGTCCCTCGATGTTCGATGACACTATAAGACGCCGGCGCACGTTCTCGCGGTTGATGGTGTTTGGCCCCGTTGTAGAGGATATCTCTGCAAGTTCCTCAAGAGGCACTTTCCCTTTGGGACTGTCGATTGCAATTGCGCCGATGTCGTTGAGGGAACTGCGATGTGCCTCGTCGAGAATTACAGTTATATCGTAGGCGTTGCCGCCGCTGTAGACCTGTCCGACAGTGGTGCCGCCAAGTGCCGTGTCTATGGCTTTTGCAAAATCACCTGCACGGATACCATACGCGGCAAGCAACTCGCGGCGTGGTTTGATAAGGAGTTGCGGACGCTCCACCTGTTGCTCTATGTTGACGTCGACTGTACCTTCAACGTCGTCGACAATAGCTTTTATTTTACGGCCGACGGCGAAAAGCGTGTTGAGATCCGGCCCGAAAATCTTGATGGCGATTTGTGAGCGCGATCCGGATAGCATGGCATCGATACGATGTGATATAGGCTGTCCTATTTCCACTACGATACCGGGAATTTCGCCGAGGTTTTTGCGCAGTTCGGCACTTACCTCCGAGCGGCTGCGTCCGCTGAGTCGGTAAGGAACCTCAAGTTCGCTGGCGTTTACGTTGAGCGAATGTTCGTCGAGTTCGGCGCGACCGGTCTTGCGGGCTACATTTAGCACTTCGGGAGTCTCGAGGATTATGCGTTCGGCCTCGCGTCCTATGCGGTCGCTCTCTTCAAGCGATATACCGGGCGATGCCGCGATATTTATGGTGAAAGAACCTTCGTTGAAGCCCGGCAGGAAGCCACGGCCGAGATTCATCATACACACGATGCTTATGATGAACAGGATGCCGACGCATGCGAACATTGTCTTTTTGTTTCGCAGAGCGACGGAGAGCGAACGCATGTAGGCGCGACGCAGAGAGCTTGCAGTTTTAGGCTCGCGTTCTGTATCGTCCTTGTGCGACTTGCCTCCGAGCAGGAAGCTGCAAAGCACAGGCGTGAGTGTCAGCGCTACTATTGTCGATGCTGCCAGAGCAATCAGAAAAGATATTCCGAGAGGTACGAGCATACGCCCTTCCATTCCCGAAAGGAAGAAAAGCGGGAGAAAGGCGGCAGCGATGATAAGGGTTGAGTTGAAGATAGGCATACGTACCTCGGCGGATGCGTGGAATACCACTTCGCGGACGGGCTTGCGCTCTTCGGCCGGTAATGCCGAATTGGCGCGCAGGCGTTTGTAGACATTCTCCACGTCGACAATCGCGTCATCGACGAGACATCCAATGGCAATGGCGATACCGCCGAGACTCATCGTATTGATGGTGAAACCGAGGGCATTGATGATAAGCACGGTGACGATAATAGATACCGGAAGGGCAACAATGGATATCAGAGTGGTGCGGACATTCATCAGGAAGAAGAACAGTACTATTATAACAAACAGAGCACCTTCCATGAGTGCGCGTTGCAGGTTGCTGATGGCGTTGTCGATAAATTCACTCTGTTTGAAGATTTCGGTGTCTATGCTTATATCAGCGGGCATCTGGTGACGCAGGTCTTCAAGTTCCTCAAGAACTTTCTCAGTGAGGGCTATTGTACCTTCCGCCGATTGCTTGGTGACGGTGAGCAGTACGGCCGGTTTTGCTTTTACCGATGCCAGGCCGAGTCGTGGCATACGTGTCCCCATCTCTACGGTGGCTACGTCGGCGAGGGTGATGATTCCGCGCCCGTCGCTGCGAACCACGCTTTGGCCGAGGGCGGCCGTGTTGTCGGTGTTGAGCTGTGCCTTGACAATATATTCGTTGCCGAAATCATATATTACACCGCCTCCGGCATTACTGTTTAGCCCGTCGGCAGCCTCAAGAACCTCGTTGAGGCTCACATTGTGGAGCCTCATCAGGTCGGGATTGAGTTTTATCTGATATTCAGGTGCATCACCTCCTATCACCGACACGTTGGCTACGCCGCCGAGGGCAAGCAGACGGGGGCGTATTGTCTTTTCGGCTATGCGCCGCAGCTCGAGCATCGATGTGCTGTCGGACTGGAGACCTATGATAATCATTTCGCCGAGAATCGACGACTGAGGCCCCATCACAGGTGTCTCTACTCCTTCCGGAAGGCTTTCTGCGATGGTGCCGAGGCGTTCGGATACAATCTGGCGAGAGGTGTAGATGTCGGTTCCCCAATCGAATTCCACATAGACAACCGAGAATCCGGTTGTGGAGGTTGAACGTACGCGGCGCACGCCGGTAGAGCCGTTTACCGCAGTTTCGATGGGATAGGTAACCACTTGTTCGACTTCTTCTGCTGCGAGACCGGGCGCCTCTGTCATGACAACGACCGTCGGGGCATTGAGATCAGGAAAAATGTCGACGTCCATGCGCATCAGGGCTATTACACCCCCGAGAAGCACGAGCGCCGTAAGTATCAGCACTGTCAGGCGGTTGTCGAGCGAAGCTTTTATAATTTTGTTGAGCATTTCCGTCGCGGTTTAATGGGAATGGGAGTGTCCTTCAGGAATGTTGCCGCCTGTTTCGGCAAGGCGTACGGTAGTTACCCCTTCGGTAACAATGGTTTTTCCGGGTTCTATGCCGGATAGAATTTCGGTACGTCGTCCGTCGCTTTCACCGATTGTCACAGGTACTTTCATGTAAACCTCCGGATGAACCTGCTCGTACACAAAATATTGTCCCTGCTGTTCGGAAAGCGCACTGTTGGGCACTGTTGTGACGTCTTTGCGGTTGTTGCCCAGAAGATAGGCTGAGAATGTGCTTCCGGGAACAATCCCGCTTGCCCTCGGTACTGAGAAATAAATGGGGATATATGCTGCGGAGCTGTTTTCGGGGATGGGTGCGGAACCTGTGCGCCGGCCGGCGGCGGCGCTGACGCTCAACGCTTCCGGAAGATAGCTGAAAACTGCGACAGCATCGTTGATTTCCGGTGCGAGTCTGTAGTAACGTTGCGGCAGCTCTATGCGCATTATCAGGTCCGCCGACGATGCCACGTTTGCGATGATTTCTCCGGCCTCCACAAACTGTCCCTCCCGAACGGCAAGGGTTGTGACAGTACCGCTTATTGGTGATGTGGCGCGCCCCGAAGCTGCTCTGTCGCTGTAGCCTGCCTTGGCTGCATTGTAAGCAGCGAGGGCTGCGTTACGTTCCGCTACGGTGGCAAGACGGTCTTTATACAGGCTTTCTATTCTGTCGTATTCGGTTTTCGCGGCTTCGAGAGCTGCACGTGCGGCGGCGTTGGTGTCGCCGCCGGCCATTCCTGTGGCATCGATGCTTGCTATGACGCTGCCGCGGCTTACCTCGCTGCCGGGGTTGATGCCTCGGGCGAAACGTACTATACCCGCAGTCGGCGCCGATACCACGCCATCAGCTGTACTCGATGCAGCTACTGTACCGGAAGCACGCACGCTTGTGGCGAAATCACCTTTTTCAACTGTTCCTGTCTTCAGTCCGAAGCGCTCGGCAATGTTGTCATGAACTTGGATCTCGTTGTCCCCGTGCTTGTGGCCATGTTCTTCTGCGGCAGCCTCCTCCGGGTGTATTTCGTGTTCATGGCCTTCTTCGCCATGCTTGTGGCAACCTGAAAGAGCCAGACATCCGGCGGCAAACAGGCATAATAACGATGTCTTCATTTTTTGTATATTTATCCTATGAACTCGAATCCGGCAGCGTTTACGGCATCGGCGATTTTTTTCTCGTCGGCATCGCCCTCGACGGTAACAATACCTGTTGCAAGGTCTGCGTTGACATTCTTTACGCCTTCGATAGCGCCAATCTGACGTTCTACGGTCGCTTTGCAGTGGGGGCACGACATGCCGTTTACTTTATAAGTCTTGTTCATAGCTTCGGATTTTATTTTATTGTCAAAGAATTTGTTCTTGATGAAAGCGTATACGAGCAAAGCTCCAAGCAGACAACTGCACAGTGTGTCGAACACGCCGAAAGACTGGTGGCAGGCTTCGTGAGCCATAATGCCGCCGGGTAAAGCGAACCACTCGCGGGGTAACAGAAGGTCTATTGCCAGACCGAAGGCTATGGCTGTGACAACGACCGATGCTACATATATGAAAGTGGCGCGGCGTCCCTGTGTGCGGTTGAGGATAAGGATAGAGGCGAAATTCGCGGCAGGTCCGGCCATCAGCATCACGAATGCTATGCCCGGCGACAGCCCTTTCATCATCAGCGACATGGCAATGGGAATCGACCCCGTGGCGCAGATATACATCGGCACGGCGACTGCAACCATGGCAAGCATCGCAAGTAGTGGATAGGAACTCAGGCTGAGGAATATACTGTCGGGAACAAATACTGTGATGAGTGCGGCAACAACAAGCCCTATCACAAGCCATTTACCTACGCTTGCTACCATATCGACAAAACCGTAGCGGACAGCCTCGACAATTTTGGAGAAGAAACCTTGCGGAATATCCTCTTCTGCCGGGCGCGTACAGTTTTCGCAGTCGTCATCCTTGCCGTCGAAACGGTTCACGGCCATCCCTCCGAAAAAAGAGCCGGCCAAAGCCGCAACAGGACGTATTATGGCGAAAGGAAGGCCGAGAAGCGAATATGTGGCGGCTATTGAGTCGACCCCGGTCTGTGGTGTGGCAATCAGAAATGATGTCGTGGCGCCTTTCGACGCTCCTTGTCTGCGCAGGGATACCGCCGTTGGGAGTACCCCGCATGAACACAGCGGAAGCGGAATCCCGAAGAGTGCGGCTTTAACTACCGGGCGCCAGCCGCGGCCGGAAAGGTGGCGGCTCATGGCCGATGGGCGTACAAATACGTGGAGAAGACCCGCAATCAGGAAGCCCAGAAGAATATAGGGCGACATCTGATTGAGGATTATCAGAAATGTATGTAATATTTCGTTGAAATTCATGTATTAATCCGTTTGTGTTACAAAAGTACGTAAAATCTTTTGCAACCCGGTTGCAAAGATTGTAAAGCTCTTTGCGGAGTCACGATTCTTTAAAAATATTTGAATTTTAATAGCGATGTATTCAAACGGTTCTAAGTAATTTGCAAGCTTCTATGAAAGAACCGTAATCGTGAGCCGCATGGTGCTTTAGTGACGGAGAACGTGACAATTTCATAAAAAGCGGCTCTGCCGCTTTTTTATAATACATTTTCTGCTGAGATTTTGGGGATTATTTGTTTCATTTATGAAATTTTATTCTTTTCTTTGCAGAACCGACAACTAATCATTCCAAAAACCTTAAAAAACAACGCCATGAGAAAACTGATTTTGCTGTTGATGCTTCAGGTGGGCATAGTCTCACTGGCAATCAATTCGGTGTCGCAGAATTTCAGCCGACAAGACCTTTCAATCGAGACAACCGACATCAACGGTTCGCAAGAGACGCTGATAAGCTATGATGGCGTCGACTATTTCGGCTCAATCGGAGAACCGAGCGTACCTGTCAAGACGCTACGGATTTCGGTTCCGTACAACGCGGTAAATATCAAACTCTCGTATTCGATGACGAAAGAATGTGAAATCGGTCTGTCAAGCCCTGTGCATCTTAATGTCAATGAATTCGGCGATTCAACAGAATATTTCAAAGGCTCGAAATTTCCTCTTGAAAATGCGATGATTGACAATATCGGATACGTCGACGGCATAAACAAAATTATCACCATCTGTTTATGCCCTGTATCTTTGAATCTCGACAGCAATGTGCTGACATTCTATTCCAACGTCAGCGCCAGTCTGACATGGGACACTTGCACCGATTTTACGAACGAAACCGTCAAACCGATTGTTTCGTATGCGACGGATAAAAAAGAGCAGGTGTACCGTCTGCCCGGCCTTGTCAATCCTGACGATGTAGAGAAAAATAAACCAGTGTACCCTAAAAAAACAAGATCCGGTTCGATTGAACAGGCAAGATATATAATAGTATGCCCCAAAGAGTTCTGTAACGACCTTGAACGGCTTGCCGCATATCGTCGTCTCAAAGGATATACAACCAAGGTATTCGCCATTGAGGATATACTTGCAGACCCGAAATATGCGGAGGGAGATGTAATTTCCGGCATTAATGATGATGCAGGAAAACTGAGAGCTTTTTTGACCGACGCTTACACGAATCGAAGCACAAGTTATGTCTTATTGGCCGGGAAATACCCGGCTATGCCGATACGATATGGACATACGAATGATACTACTATTAGTCAGTATAACCGTATCCCTACAGACTTGTATTTCTCTGAGTTGAATAGTTCATGGAATACTACAAATAGTGGGCATTATGGAATGAGAGAAGATAAACTGGACTATCACTCTGAGATTTATGTAGGAAGGATACCTTTTACAAGTAATTCTGAAATAAACGATTTTATTGACAAGTTGAAAATTTATGAACATAATCCAGGACTTGGAGATTCTGATTACCTCTCTCGTGCATTTGTAACCTGTCAAATGAATGGTCTTATAGGTTCCGAAACATATTTGCGGAGGTGGTTAAGCTATATGGAAACCATTTATAAAGGTAATAATCTTAGAAAAATAATATCAAACGAGAACTATCCAACCGGGCAGGATGTGATTACTGAATTAAATTCAACGAATTATGGGTGTCTTTCTTTTATAGGACATGGAACTCCTTATGGGGTTGCGGTAAATCAGATAGGGAGTGATGTTTATGACGTTCTTGGATTAGAAAATCAATATGAATTCTCAAAATATGAGCCTAAAAATGGGCTTAACAACCTCACAAATAAAAATTATCCGTCATGGAGTTACAGCATGTCATGTGCGACCATGCCGTTTGATACTCTTTATAGTAATAATTGTGAATTGAAAGTAACAAAAAATTTTGGAGAATCGTATGTATTAGGAAAAGATTACGGTGGCGTATTATATTTTGGACATACAAGGCCGGTATATATATATTGTACACAAATCTTACATGATGCCGTATTCTCCATAATCAAAACAATGCATCAAGAACACATAGGAGAAGATGGACCAGAATTTCCAGTTACTGCCGGGATGGTAATGGCTAAATTAAGAGTAACGAGCGGCGCCATACACGAGGCCCGGCTGTCACACAACTTGTTAGGCGACCCTGTCACTCCATTATGGGTTTCAAAACTTGATAATGCGATATACATCAAAGATGATTCAGAGGACTATCTCTTTCGGGTGAACTATGACGGAGAGCAACAGCAGTGCCTCATTATTGATCAACTGATTGGCAATAAATTCCATACAGGTACCGGACTTGCAGGAAAGGGTGTCGAAACAAAATGCCGAATAAACTTACTACAATCTTTAGAATTTCCGAACAGTCGGCCGATAATTTTTCCTCTTTATCTGCAAAACATTAAGTTCAGTAAGGATGCCTATATTGTTGCCGGCGATGTATATTGTGGTTGGAGAGTGAATGAATCCGAACCTATCGGGGCTGTCGAATTATCTGATTCGGTCTCTCTGACAATAGAATCATTAGGTAATGTATCGATTCAAAGTGGTGGCACAGGAATGAAGCCATACTCTGAATTAATCATTAAAGCAGACGGAGATGTGAATATTGCGACTCTGGCAATGATGGCTAATACCACTCTTGTCGTAGAGGCCAATACAATTACTATAGGTAATTTGGTAAAGCCTGAGAGTGCAATAGTTAAGCTTAAAGAGCGAAATCCTCAAAACAAGGTAGTTGTACGAAACATTTCCAAGAAACACAAACCGATGCTTGTTGAGGGGCGGACATGGTGGTACACCTCAAAACATCGGGCATACGGGCATCCCAGTCGCCGGTGGATAGCAGAAAATGGAATTTCTGTCGGAGAAGAGGTTGAAATTGACGGCATTAAATGGCATAGAATCGACATAATTTCAACGGGCATCAGCAGGTCTGACGTATGGGAGCATAATACTACACCGCGTACTATAGCCTATATGCGGGAAGATGGCAACAAAATATTCACGGCATACTTTGATGGAGTGTATAATGGCTATGTTGAGGGTGTAAGCGAATATATGCATGAATTTACCTGTTACGATTATCCCGCCCAGCTTTCTTATGAATACAAGAATATCGGAGAATCGTATATAGTAGGTGATGAAAACGATGCACATGTTACTGTCACCATAAATGACATATATCAATGTACAAATTCAGGTTATGAATATACTTTATATGAATGCGACGTTCAATACGGGTCTGATGTAAGCTTTATAGACGGTCTCGGATGTATTGCCAATCATTATTTCTTTGACCCTGTGTGTGGCGGCACACCTTCGTCAATCACATATGATTATCCGCAGCTGCGCTATATCACCGACCCGGACGGCAGCATCATCTACGAAGGCATAGGCGGCTATAAGCTCTGGGAGGCTACCGGTGTTGACAACGTGATTGCAGACAGTGGAGAAAGCTATCGCTGGTACAATCTGCAAGGCATGGCCATCGACGAGCCGACTACGCCGGGCATCTATATCCGTTGCAGCCGCGGCGGCAATGAAAAAGTCATCATCCACTGACGTAGCCAATCCTCGGCTTAAAGAGTTTGGACGATAAATCTCGTATAAGATTTAATATTGCAGGCGAGGGTATTTGCTCTCGTCTGTTTTTTGTCCCGGGTTACGAAAATATCGGGTTGATTCTTGAAATTCTTTTTGTTTTGTTAGGGATTTTTGTCGTATCTTTACGGAAATTTTTTAACCATGAACCGCGACTATACCGATATTATAAATGCACGCGTAAAGGCTGTCTTTGAGGCGATGGCACCGCGGACGAGCGAGGAACAGATGCGCCATCTCCACGAGGCTTTCGAGCTTGCACGCGAGGCGCATTCAAAACAATGGCGTAAGGGTGGCGACCCTTATATCCTTCATCCTATTGCCGTGGCGGCGATAGTTGCTATCGATCTTAATCTTGGTGCGGAAGCGGTTATGGCAGCTTTTCTTCACGACGTTGTGGAGGATACCGATTATACCATCGACGATATCCGCAATCGTTTCGGCGACGATGTAGCTTTCCTCGTCAGTGTAGTAACCAAAGCCAAGAAAGACAAGTATGATGAAAGCAAGCAGGTCGACAATTACCGCCAGATGCTTGATTCCGTGCAATATGATATCCGTGCCTTGCTTGTGAAGCTCGCCGACCGTCTTCACAATATGCGGACCCTATCGTCGATGCCCCCGGAGAAGCAGATGAAGATTGCCGGAGAGACCGACTATTTCTATGCACCCCTCGCCAACCGTCTCGGTTTGTATGATATCAAGCTTGAACTTGAGAATCTCAGTTTCCGCTTCCGCTGTCCCCACGACTATGCCGAATTGTCATCGCTGATAGAGCGTGACAAGGAGGCCCAGGCCGGACGTCTGGCGGAATTCCGCCGCCAGATAAGCGACACACTGAAAATGGCGGGTGTGCAGGCTCAGGTTGTTGTGGAATATCGCAAGCCTTACAGCATATGGAGAAAAATGCGAAAGTATGGCGACGATTTCAATCATCTGAAATACCGTCATTTCACAGATATCATTTTTGAGGAGCCTCTGCCGGGTCTTACCGAGAAAGGAATGGCGCTTCACATATATTCCATACTTACCGACTATTTCAAGGAGAAGCCCGGCGGGATGCTCAATTATATCGACAGCCCCAAGGAGAACGGCTATCAGAGTCTGCATGTGAAGCTTCTGGCGCATTTCGGTCGCTGGCAGGAGGTGCATATCAGTTCGCGCCGCATGGTACGTCATTCGCAACTCGGCTGTGTGGCGGAGCGCCCCGAGGGCAACATCAACCGTTGGATAGAAAAGTTCCGGGATGTTCTGCGTGATATCGCCCGCCATGGACAGGACGGCACGAATTTCATCGACAAAGTTGTATCAGCGTTCTACAATGACGATATAATGACGTTTACCCCCGAGGGAAAACCTGTCATTCTGCCACAGAAGGCTATTGTGCTTGATTTCGCTTACGAGGTTGATGCCGATCTCGGGGAGAAAGCCAAATATGCCCGGGTAAACGGATTCCTCGCGTCGGTGAAATCTCCATTGCGGCGCGGTGATGTCGTTGAGGTATTCACAGACAATGAGTGCCATCCGCATGCAGACTGGCTTGACGCTGTTGTGACATATAAGGCACGCAATGCCATCCGCAAATATCTTGACAATGTTCCTAAGCCGCCGTTCAAACGATGCCACGTATGCTGTCCCATCCCCGGCGATGAAATAGTGGGCTTTGTAGATGCCAACGGTGATGTTACAGTCCATAAGCGGGAATGCGATATCGCGATACGCCTTGCTTCCCAGCAGGGTGATGATATATGCTCGATCGACAACAGTCCGGACGGCTCTCTATACATCCAGACAATCCGCGTTATAGCAGTGGACCGCTACCATCTGTTTATCGACCTTGTGGACTGCATCACCAATCAGCTGCACCTCACAATGGAGAGCTTCAATACCTCGACAGCCGATTCCATAGTGACATGCACGATATCTTTCGGGGTGCATTCATCGGATGAACTGCAATCGATAATAAGCCATATCTCAGGCATCAAGGGAGTCGACGAGGTAAAGCGGCTTGACGGGGTGAAATATAATAGCTAATTTTGTAGTCGTTTATGACTGCTGAAGCAACACAGGAAATAGATAATCCGCGTCTGTGGCGGCTTGGAATAGAGCTTACGCCGAAGATGCTGCATATTGTGCGCACATCGACTGTCGCCGATGCGTCGTTACGTCGCACGAGCATTCCACTCAGCGGTGATTCCTATCTGAAATCGCTCGAAGAAGCCGTTTATGCCACCCCCGACCTGCTTGCCGACTATGGCCGGATATATATTGTGGTGCGTACAAACGCTTTCACCGTAATACCACGCACGGCAGATGATGAATTTGCCCGCCTGTGTGCCGACGGCGCATGTCTTGCCGACGATGATGTGCCGTCCGAGATGTTTATCGACGATGCCGAAACTGCGAAAGTTGCATGGACGATGCCTGCGGATGTGGCCGGTTTCCTTGCTCGTACGTTCCGTAATGCGCCGATGCATAGCATTATAACGCCGCTTATCCGTTTTTTTGTGCGTCGTACGGCAATGGGTAATAGTGCGAAACTTTTCGCGCATATAGATGGCGGGTATCTTGATATTGTAGCTTTCAGTCCGGACGGAAAACTCCTGGCTGCCGTGACGCATACCATCGAGACGGACACTGACGCTCTTTATTTTATAATGGCGTGTGCCAGGGACGCCGGTATGGATCCGCTCAACGACGAGATACTGCTTTGCGGTGATCCGGATCGTCGTCTGTCGCTGATGCCGCTTCTGAGCCGATATGCCGCGCGCGTGATGCCGATAATATTCCCGTCGGCGGCACTCCGTGCCGGCCGAGAGGCTTTTAAAGCTCCTTTCCCGTTGATAATATTGCCATTATGCGAATAATAAGAGGAAAATACGGCCGTCGTCGTTTTGATGTACCGACAAATATCACTGCCAGGCCTACCACTGATTTTGCACGCGAGAATATTTTCAATGTCATCGAGAATTATGTTGATCTCGAAGGCCTTGACGCTCTTGATATTTTTGCGGGAACCGGTGCGGTGAGCTTCGAGTTCTTGTCGCGCGGCTGTAGGAGTGTTACGTCTGTCGAAAGAGCCTCTACACAACAGCGCTTTATCGCGAAGGTTGTATCCGAGCTGGGCGACCGCAACCTTAACCTCGTACGTGGTGATGCTCTGCGTTATATAGCGGCTGCGCCACGTAGTTTCGATGTCATTTTCGCGGATCCCCCCTACGATATGGACGGTTTTGCCGATATTCCGGGTGCTGTTCTCGCTTCAAGACTTGTAAAAGCAGGCACTCTTTTCATTATCGAGCACAACAAGACGCATGATTTCAGCGCTCTACCAGGATTCCGCGAGCACCGCGCATATGGGTCTGTCAATTTTTCAGTATTTGTCGTTCCTGAAGCGGAATAAATATTCCTTGTTTGAGTTATAGGCCGGAAAAGCCCATAAAGGCCATTGCAAGGATGCCCGCTGTGATAAGCGCGATGGGTACACCGCGCATGGGTCGAGGTACGTCGACAAGGTCGAGTTGCATGCGGATGCCGGCGAATATGGCGAGTGCCATGGCAAATCCGAGAGCTGTCGCCACTGCATAAATGATAGAATGGAGAAAGGCGAAATTCTTCTGAGCTACGATTATGGCAACACCGAGGACGGCGCAATTCGTTGTAATAAGCGGTAGGAAGACGCCGAGGGCGGCGTAAAGTCCGGGAGAACTTTTCTTCATTATGATTTCGAGCATCTGCACGAGTACCGCTATGACAAGGATGAAGGCTATGGTCTGGATATATCCGAGACCGAGCGGTTCGAGGACATAATGCTGGAGCACCCATGTGACAGCCGTGGAGACTGCCATGACGAAGGTGACAGCCATGCCCATGCCGAGAGCGGAATCAAGATTTTTCGATACGCCGATGAATGGGCAGATGCCGAGAAATTGTGCGAATACGATGTTGTTGACGAGTATCGCAGAAATTATTATAGCGAGATATTCAAGCATGGCGGATATAGTTGAAGAGTGCTATAAGAAATCCTAAGACAATGAAAGCTCCCGGAGCGAGTATAAACAGTAGGGCGCCGAATGAAGAATCATAAATCCGGAAGCCGAATACAGCTCCGGTTCCGAGCAGTTCGCGCACAGCACCTATTGCGGTGAGCGCGAGTGTGAATCCGGCACCGATTCCGATGCCGTCACAGGCGCTGAGCAGTACATTGTTTTTCGATGCGAAAGCTTCGGCACGTCCAAGCAGAATACAGTTTACCACGATCAGAGGAATGAATATGCCGAGAGCGGAGTAGAGCGCCGGAAGCCATGCCTGCATTACCATTTGCAGGACAGTTACAAAAGAGGCAATCACGACGATGAAAACGGGAATGCGCACCTGGTCAGGCACGATATTCTTGATTGCGGATATAACCATGTTCGAGCATATAAGCACCGCAAGGGTGGCAAGTCCCATCGACATGCCTGTCAGAGCTGAAGATGTGGTTCCCAGAGTAGGGCACATACCGAGAATAAGGACGAACGTAGGGTTTCTCCTGATGAGACCGTCTTTTATTGTCTGTAAAGCTGTCATAGCGGGTTATCTTATGTTCATGGCGGCAGAACGCGCGCGGTTGATTGCCTGGAGAAATGCTCTGGATGTTATTGTGGCTCCGGTAATGGCGTCGATGTCTCCTCCGTCGGCTTTGACAGCCAACGGTCCGTTAGAGCCGATAATATTGTGCGGAGTGTCATCGGCCATGAACCATTTGTCCATGTTGGCGCCGAGTCCGGGAGTCTCCGCATGCTGGAGAATGCGGTAGCCGCACACGCTGCCGTCTTTGTCGAAGCCTGCGATGATGGAGATGTAGCCTCCAAAACCGTCGTTGCTGAATGTTTCTACGGCGACTCCGGTGTTCGAGCCTTCAAGAGTGGCAATGTAGATGGTAAGGGTATCTCCGTCGGAATCTGTGGCCGTCGAGCGCTCAATTTTGTCGAAGGGTGGAAGTATGGCTGCGATGGCCTCGTTGCGAGTACGTTCTGCACCTTCGGCAATGGGTTTTTCAGTGCTGATGTTGACGATGGCGAGAATTGTTCCGGCAAGGATTGTTATGCCGGTCAATGACAGAAGCATGTTTTTAAGTGATGATTTCATGCTATAGCCTCCTTTCTGCGCGGGGAGAACCGTTGTGGGCGAATGTAGCGGTTGATAAGTGGAGTGAAGCCGTTCATGATAAGTATTGCGAATGACATGCCTTCCGGATAGGCGCCCCAACGACGGATGACAGCTGTTATTAGACCTATCAGCAGGCCGTAGAGCACCATTCCTTTTTTCGTCATTGGAGATGTCACATAATCGGTAGCCATGAAGATGGCGCCGAGCAGCAGACCGCCTGAGAGAATATCGATTAGCGGCGGGTAGCCTGCGATAAGATCGATGGCGGCGAGTCCGGCGATAATGCTGACAGGAATGTGCCAGCGTATCACTTTTACCGCCAACAGATAGATGAATCCGAGCAGCAGAGCTGCCGCGCTGACTTCTCCCATCGAGCCTCCGGTGAATCCGAGGAACAGGGGCATCAGTTGTGCGTCGGTAGCGTTGATGGTGCCGAGCTTTGTCATGCTCAGGATTGTCGGGCCTGTAATGCCGTCGGCCAGAGGTACGGGCCATGTCGTCATGGCGACAGGGAAGGAAATAAGCAGGAACACTCGGCCAACAAGAGCCGGGTTGAAGATGTTGCATCCCAATCCGCCGAATGCCATTTTTGCTACGCCGACAGCCATGACTGCACCTGCAACGACCATCCACAAGGGAAGGGTCGACGGCAGATTGAGTGCGAGCAGAATGCCGGTGAGGATAGCCGAGCAATCGGTAAGTGTGTTCTTGCGGTGGAACATGAAACGAGTCACGCCCCATTCAATAGCCATGCAAGAACCTATGGAGACTAAGAGCACCAGCAGAGCCGGCAAGCGGAAATACCATAACGAACATGCCACCGCCGGAAGAAGGGCGATGATGACGTGGAGCATGGCCTTCGACGTGCTGTTCGTTGTGCGCACGTGAGGTGTCGAAGAGAATATCAGACGAGGATTTTCCATAATCACTTTCGGGAGCGTATTTTGGCAATTCTGATAAAATCGAGTATAGGTCGGTGCGATGGGCAGACATAACTGCACGAACCGCACTCTATGCAGTCGGCCACGCCGGCGTTACGGGCATCATCCCAGTGGCGTAGGCGTCCGTAAGTGGAGATAAGGTAAGGCTCGAGTCCCATCGGGCAGGCTTCGACGCATTCTGCGCAACGTACGCAGGGCTGTGTTTCGTAGTTCGTCGGATGTGAGATAAGCAGCAATCCGGAGCTTCCTTTGGTGACAGGGGCGTCAAGGCGTACGGCACTGCGTCCCATCATCGGGCCTCCGATTATCGCCATGGCGTTTTCCGGTAATGTGAACGGTAACTCCGAGAAAGGTGTGCCGAGCGCGACGATATAGTTGCGTCGCATGTCGGCGGGTATATCTCCTGTGACCGTTATTATACGTTCAATAAGAGGCTCGTCGAAAGCAATTGCCTGATAGGCGGCGAACGCAGTGGCGATATTGTTTACGATGACGCCTGCGGAGGCCGGAAGAGCGCCTGAAGCTACGCGGCGGCCTGTAAGGGCTTCGATAAGCTGTTTCTCGCCACCCTGCGGGTATTTTGTCTTTACAGGACAAATCTCTATTTCCGGCATATCCTCTGAAGCCTTTACGAGAGCTTCTATCGCCCGGGGCTTGTTATCTTCGACGCCTACGATTACGCGTTTGACACCGGAGGCACGCATCAGCAGGCGTGCACCTTCGAGAGTCTGATGCGGCCAACGGCACATCAAGGCGTCGTCACAGCGCAGAAAAGGTTCGCATTCGCAACCGTTTATGATAAGGGTGTCGGGAGCGGCGTCCTTGGCATTCAGCTTCACATGGCTGGGGAAGGTGGCGCCTCCAAGGCCGACGATACCGGCACCGGCAATTTTTGCGCGTAGTTTGTCGGCATTCAGATTGCCGATGATATCTTCGAGTGTACGTTCTTCGTCGATTTTGACCCAAAAAACTTTACGGGCCTCGGTATCTGCCTGATGTTCATCTTCGTCAGCCTTGATGACAACTGCCGGTGCCGTGCGTCCGTCAGGCATTATGACATTTTCTATCGCAGTCACCGTGCCGCTGATAGAAGCGTGTACGGGAGCAGAGACAAAGCCGCCCGGGTCTGCGATAATCTGGCCGCGCGTTACTTTATCGCCACGCTTGACGATAGCTTTAGCCGGAGCACCGATGTGTTGCTGCAAAGGTAGGCAGACGGTTGTAGGCAGCGGTTGCAGGTCTATTTCAAGCGATGCCGTTTTGTTTTCGGCGGGATGTATGCCGCCAATTTTGAAAGTATGTTTCATTTTTCGGCGGGTTTAGGGAGTTCAAAGGAAGCATGGATGGCGCCGGTGGGACATTCTCCTACACATTTTCCGCATGCTTTGCAGACTGTGGGGTCGATATACGCGAGATTGTCGGTAACCGTTATCGCGCCGAATGGGCATACGCGCGCGCATTTCCCGCAGCCTATGCATGCCGATGCGCATACCTTGCGGGCGAGAGGTCCGCGGTCGCGGCTGGAGCATGCTACCCATACACGACGCTTGCGACGTCCTTCGGGGCGGAGTTCGAGAAGATGGCGGGGACATTCTGTGGTGCATGCACCACAAGCAGTACATTTATCGGGGTCGACAACCGGCAGTCCGGTGTCCATATCGATGTGAATGGCGTTGTAGTTGCATACCTCCACACAGTCGCCGCATCCGAGGCATCCGAAAGAGCATCCGGAGGTTCCGACTCCGACAGAGTTCATGACAGCGCAACTGTTTACACCGTCGTAATCATATATCTTCGGTCGTGCCTGACGGCAGCCGCTGCATTTCAGAACAGCTATTTTCCGTTCCATGGCGGTCGCTTCAACTCCGAGCAGAGCGGCAATCTTGGCCATGCCTTCCGATCCTGCGACAGGACAGAAAAGTTTGCCTGCTTCGCCGCCAACGCAGCGTGTGGCAAAGTCTCTGCAACCCTTGAGGCCGCAGCCTCCGCAGTTGGCGCCGGGCAGCATAGATACGATACTGTCGATGCGCGGGTCTTCCTCGACGTGGAATTTCTTCGAGGTTATGTACAGAATGAGTGCTCCCGAGAGACCCAGGAGTCCTAAAATCGCAATAGTATAGATTAACACTTCCATTTATAATTAATCAATCGCAAATTTGAGTCACTCTCCATAAAGGCCGCCTTCTGTCTTTTGTAATAAATAAGACGAAGAAACAAAGCAGACATGCCAGAGCACCTGCGGCCAATGCCCGGACTTCGCCCGTACCGCACAGCATGGCTGCTATGATACCGCCTATAAACGCCAGGGTCGGGACTGCAAGCAGCAGGATATTAGCTTTGGAACGGGTGCCGTTTTCTGATATGATTCTCACTTTCATGCCCGGGGAGACAATTAGCCCTGCCGGAACCGATGCCACGACAGTTGCCGTGTCATTATCCTTGCCGCAGAATGTGGCCATGGCACATGCTACGCACTCCGATTGCGGGATGCGATCAAGCACGACCTTCGCCGTTTTCTGTTTTATAGCTACAATCGTACCGGTGTGTAAAACAGTAGAGAATTTCATCGCTAAGAAATGAGACGCGAAATTAAGAAATTTTTCCGTAATTAAAATAATGCCGGGGTAAGTTTTTTAGACTGTGGATAAAAAATTGTGTAAGAGTTACTAAAATGCAATTTTTTTGTTTCGGAATGAAAGGAAAAAAGACGGTTGGATATGCTTTTAGAAGGAGGATTGGATCTTTCATATATGATAGGCAGAATCCATTCCACATAGGGATAAGAACGAATACAGGAGACAATGCCACGGGCATGGCGTTGTCTCCTGTATATTATATATTGCTGTTTGTATCAGTCTCCCATTGTGCGGAGCAGTTCTTCGTTGTCGAGGGTGCGTTCCATTCGGTCTTTGATGAATTCCATAGCCTCGATGGAATTTCGGTCGGAGAGGAATCGTCGCAGAATCCACATTCTGTTTAGAATGGAGGATGGTAGCAATAGGTCGTCGCGGCGTGTGCTGGATGCCATGATATCGACAGCGGGGAATATGCGCTTGTTCGAGAGTTTTCGGTCGAGTTGAAGCTCCATGTTTCCGGTTCCTTTGAATTCCTCGAAAATTACTTCGTCCATTTTGGAACTTGTTTCGGTGAGAGCTGTGGCTATGATGGTGAGTGAGCCTCCGCCTTCTATGTTGCGTGCGGCGCCGAAGAAGCGCTTTGGTTTCTGGAGGGCATTGGCGTCGACACCTCCGGAGAGGATTTTGCCGGAGGCCGGAGCGCATGTGTTGTAGGCGCGGGCAAGGCGGGTTATGGAGTCGAGCAAGATTACTACATCGTGGCCGCATTCGACCATTCTTTTAGCTTTCTCGAGCACTATGCCTGCGATTTTTACATGGCGGTCGGCGGGCTCGTCGAACGTAGAGGCGATAACTTCGGCGTTTACGCTACGCTGCATGTCGGTTACTTCCTCGGGACGTTCGTCGATAAGGAGAATCATGATATATGTTTCGGGATGATTCTCTGCGATAGCATTTGCGATATCTTTAAGCAGAAGGGTTTTACCTGTCTTCGGCGGTGCCACTATAAGGCCTCGCTGTCCTTTGCCGATTGGGGCGAACATGTCGACTACACGGGTGGAAAGGGTGCAGGAACGTCCACCGGTAAGGTTGAATTTCTCGTCGGGGAAAAGAGGTGTTAGATGTTCGAAGGCTACGCGGTCGCGTATAAATTCGAGTGTGCGGCCGTTGACGCGGATAACGTCGGTAAGTGGAAAATATTTCTCCCCTTCGCGAGGTGCGCGGATTGTGGCCTCTACGACGTCGCCCTGACGCAGTCCATAAGCCTTGATCTGGGGCATGGTGACATATACATCGTCGGGCGAAGAAAGATAATTGAAATCGGCGCTGCGGAGGAACCCAAAACCTTCCGGAACTATCTCAAGTACGCCTGTGGCTTCGAGGATGCCGTCGAAATTATATCTCGGGGCATGGTTTTGTTGTTGCTGGGATCCTTGCTGGTTCTGCTGGCGGTTCTTTTTATTTTTTTTGTTCTGGCGCTGTTGGTTTGGTTGGAAAGGCTGTGGAAGGGGACGGTTGTCTTCGCCGGAAACCCCTGATTCATCTATTTCGCGCTGGGAGCGGGGTGTGAATTTCCGCCCCTCTGCTCTGGGGAAAAACTCACTGAAGGAGCTGTCGGTAACAGGAACGAAGCGCGATGTTTCTTTGGTTTCGGTTTTTGAGGCGGTTTCTTCCTTGGGTGCATTGTCTTTTGCCACGGTCTGTTCAGCAGGAGCTTCTGTAATGGCAGGCTCAACGGTAATGTCTTCTGCGTTGGTGTCCGGAGTCTCTGTTGTCGGGGTGTCTGTTTCTGCGGTATTATCCTCCGGACGTTTTTTGGGCGGACGACCGCGACGTTTGCGTTCTACGACGGCGGGAGCGTTTTCTGCGGGAGCAGTGTCCGTCTCTGCCGGAGTATCATCGCTGTTGATATCTTCGGCTTTTTTTGTGTCCTCGATCTTTTCAGCCTCAGGTTGTTTTTTCTTGCGGCCACGCTTTTTAGGCTCTGTCGCATTGTCGTTGTCTTTTCGACGACGGCGTGCGGCATTCCCGGCAATGTCTTCGGCGGCTCCTTTGGCGGCCTGGCTGTCGAGAATGTCGTAGACAAGCTTCTCCTTTTTGTCTAAATCTATTTTTTTGATTCCGAGATTTTCGGCTACGGCTTTCAAAGCCTCATCCGACATTTCGGACAATTGTTCACGATTAAACATGCGTATGTTATAATATAATTTTCAGCATTATTATCCCGTGGAAAATTCATACGGGATTTTTGCGTAGTGTTCAAATGGAATATAAGTGGTTTGAGGAAAAATTCAGCTTTCGCGGTCTGATGAGAGCATAATGTATGGCGAAATTGTGGAATTGTATCCTTTGACGAAATCTAATGCAAAAAAACTCCATGTATGCCGGAGCTTTTCGACGCTGCAAAGTTAAGCCTTTTATTTAAAATCTGCAAACGCTTAAATCTGAAACTCCAATTATAAAACACGCGTACAAGTGTTTTTGTGTGCATAAATAATGTTAAAATCTGTGAATGACTTTTCTTCCGTGCTGTAACGCGGTGCGGCGGATGCGGGCATCGAAAAAAATCATTATCTTTGCACATTGATTTAAGCATTCTGAAAAGCATGATAATAAAACGTCTTTATTCCTATATGCTCCAGCGGTTTCTGCCACTGTTGGTGATGACGTTTTTTATCTGTCTGTTCATTGTGATGATGCAGTTTCTCTGGCGATATATCGATGAATTTGTCGGCAAAGGATTGGCAGTCAGTATTATCGGCGAGCTGTTTTTTTACGCCGCGTTGACAATGGTACCTACGGCGCTGCCTCTTGCCGTACTTCTTGCATCGCTTATGACATTCGGCAATCTCGGCGAAAAATTCGAGCTTACCGCTATGAAAGCTTCAGGAGTGTCGCTTTTCCGTATCATGCGTCCTCTTATCGTTTTCATGCTTCTGCTTGCCGCAGGTGCATTTTTCTTCCAGAATAATGTACTTCCGGTGGCGCAGACAAAGATGTGGACACTGATGTGGTCGGTGCGTCAGAAATCGCCCGAGGTGGAGATTCCCGAGCGCTCGTTCTACGATCAGATACCCAATATGAATCTGTATATCGACCGGAAGAACCCTGAGACGGGTATGCTCTATGGAATGATAATTTATGATCTTTCCCGCGGCATGGACAATACCAGAGTGATTCTCGCCGATTCAGGCCGCTTTAATTTTACCGAGGACAAGAAACATCTGTATCTGAAGCTGCATAGTGGCGAGATGTTCGAGAATCTGCGTGAGAACATGCTTGATGTGAACTCGTCGGGTTACATGCCTTTCCGTCGGGAACATTTCATGGAGAAAAACGTCTATTTTCCCTTCGACGCCAATTTCAACCGTATGGACGAGAGCGGTGCCCGTTCACTATGGGTGGGTCAGAATATATCTCAGTTGCGTCATTCCATAGACTCCATTGGCGCGGAGGTCGATTCCCTCGGCAATGTATATGCCGGCGAAATCCTACGTCAGCCGCGCTTTGGGCTATCACCTATGAGGCTGGAGGTGCGCAACGGTTCTGCTGTAGAGGTGCCTCGCAAGGATATCGTCATGGCGGAGCCGCTCGACCTTGATTCGCTCTTTGCCGGAGACAGTCCGGGGCAGGCGAAAGGTTTTATATCGTCGGCATTGTCTAAAGCCAAGATGCAGAGGCAGGAGTATCTGTACCGCAGTATGACGCTCGACGAGCAGGCTAAGACTATGAGACGCCACGATATAGAGATGCAGAAGAAATTCACACTCTCGATAGCGTGTATCATATTTTTCTTCATAGGCGCTCCCCTTGGCGCCATTATCAAGAAAGGAGGCCTTGGCACGCCTCTTGTGATATCGGTGCTGTTGTTTATCTTTTATTTTATCATCGATAACGCGGGCTACAAGATGGCTCGCGACGGAAAACTCGCAGTATGGCAGGGAATATGGCTTAGTACGGGAGTTCTTTTCCCGATGGGTGTGTTCTTCACGTATAAGGCGGTGGGTGATTCGGCGGTGTTCAATGTCGACGCTTACCGTAATTTCTTCCGTCGTCTCACCGGCCATGCTGTAGGCCGCAGTCTATCTATTAAAGAAGTGCGCATGACGGAGGTTGAGAAACCTGTCGCTCTTGATATGCTCAGGGAGTTTCTCCGTCATGTAGAGGGCATGCTTGTGCTTGTCAACAGGCGTCACCGGCTGTTAAGAATTTTCGACAGCCGTCCCGCAGAGCTCCGCGGTGAACTAAACGCTCTTGTGGACTATCTTTCAAACAGTACAGACATATACATTATAAATCTGCTTAACCAATATCCGTTCACCCCAACAGCAAAGCGGCTCGGAGCAATCGCCGAGACGACACGCGCCATTATCAGGCGAGTAGAACCGCCGCAGAGCTTCGCAAAGGACATTTGAATTATGGATACGAAAATAAAACTCGATAGTATAGAAGAGGCAATAGAGGATTTCCGTCAGGGAAAAATGGTGATTGTAGTAGACGATGAAGATCGTGAGAATGAGGGCGATATTATTGTTGCTGCGGAGAAAATAACGCCTGAACAGGTGAATTTCATGCTTAAGAACGCCCGAGGCGTCCTATGCGCTCCGGTCACTATTTCGCGTTGCCGCGAACTCGAGCTTCCGCATCAGGTGGAACAGAATACATCGATGCTGGGCACGCCTTTCACTATCACAGTCGACAAACTCGAAGGTTGTACAACAGGAGTCAGTGCCGAGGATCGCTGCGCCACCATCCGCGCTCTCGCCGATCCGGAATCCACTCCCGAGACTTTCGGACGTCCCGGACATATAAACCCGCTTTATGCCCAGGACCAGGGTGTCCTGCGCCGCAGCGGACATACAGAGGCTGCAGTAGACCTGGCTCGTCTCGCCGGTTTGCAGCCCGCGGCGGCTTTGATGGAGATTATGAGTGATGACGGCACAATGGCACGTCTGCCGGAGCTTCGCCGTCGTGCCGACGAATGGGGTATGAAACTGGTGAGCATACGCGACCTTATTGCCTACCGTCTTGCTTCGGAGCAACTCGTAGAGCAGGGAGTGGAAGTTGACATGCCTACCTCTTACGGCCATTTTCGACTTATACCGTTCCGTCAGAAAAACAATGGGCTCGAGCATATCGCGCTCATAAAAGGCGATATCTCTGATGGAAAACCGGTGCTTGTCCGCGTACATTCCTCATGTGCTACAGGAGATATTTTCGCATCCAGACGTTGTGACTGCGGCGAACAGCTCCACAAGTCTATGCAGATGATAGAGGCCGAGGGCAGAGGGGCGGTTTTATATCTCAATCAGGAAGGCCGCGGTATCGGGTTGATGGATAAGATACGTGCGTATAAGCTCCAGGAAGAGGGTCTCGATACGGTTGAAGCAAATCTTCACTTGGGCCATGATGCCGACGAACGTGATTATGGCGTCGGCGCACAGATTCTCAATATGCTTGGAATAAGAAAGATGCGTCTGATGACGAATAACCCGGTAAAACGTATCGGACTGGAAGGCTATGGTCTGGAGGTTGTGGAGAATGTGCCCATCGAGGTTGCCCCCAATCCCTACAATCTGCGCTATATGCATACAAAGAAAGAGCGCATGGGACACAATCTTCATTCTGTGGAATGAACACCGTATTTACCGAACACAAGGCACTTGTTGAGTCCGGACGCTTTGCCGACGCGATGCGCCTGAGTGGAGAAAATCTCGCGCGTGCCGAAACTATGTTGAAAGCTGCCGTGCATGCCTCTGTGGAGGATAAGCGGACGGCGGCACGCGGCTTTCTTGATGCAGGCACGTTACATTTGGCTGATTTGCATTATGCCGATATGCTTAAAGAGGAGGCTGCCACATCGTTGATGATTGCAGCCACGCTTATTATAGGGCGTATCAATCCTGAAACTATTGCATCCGATTATGTCGGCTGGCTTCAGAAGACGGTTCTGCGTCTCGGGGATGCCTTGCAGCAAAATGGTGGAGAGCAGCTTATGAATCATTTTGCGATGCTGTTGAAACTTACTGTAGTGACGTGTGACGATTATGCCGGTCGTTTTAAAATCGATGCGGATGTGCTACGTACAGGCAAGGCTCTGAAAGATTATCTTGAAGCGTCCGGAGTGGCTGACACGCTCTATACCGGCAAGCCGATAGTACCGCAGAATGCCATCGACATTATTCTGAACACTCTCAATGTGATGTCGGCTATAGGCTGGTGCCCGATGGAGTAAGTAGGTAATCTTTTTCCGAATCTACCATTTTCTGGCACAGGAAATAAGGGCGCGTCACCAGATGGAGAAATGTACAAAAAAGGAGACACATTCGCGTCTCCTTTTTTATTGTATTCGGAAATATTATTTTACGAGGACTTTGCTTACTTTCGAGCCTTTGCGGACGATGTAGAGGCCGTTTTCAGGATTGGCTACGCGTACGCCCTGAAGGTTGAAATATTCAGCGGGAGCGTTTTCTTCAACGGCGATATTCTCAACGGCGGAACCTTCTGCTTTACCGGTGACTTTGATGTTGTCGAGATAGAAACGGTGCTGGCCGCTCTTGCTCCAGTCGTTGGCGCCCGGACGGAGAGTGATTGTTGTTTTTTCGTTGACGGTAGCTCCGGTAAGAGCGATGTCGGCATGGAACCATTTAAGGGGTGCGCCGGATTCCTGTGTGTGAGCCGGAACATCAAATATCATATCCTCTGCGCCGGGATTGGAAACGATTACAATAAGCTGTGTGGGGTCGTAGGCATTTTTGCCTGCGCGCTGGGGCGCCCAGTCGAAGCTATATGTCACATCTGTGACTGATGTCTCCATTGCGGGGAGTATGATGCCGGCCTGAAAATCTTTCTTGCCGAATTTCAGGTAGTTAACCTGAGTGTAGATACATTCGCCGGGGTTCTCCTTGCCGAGATTCTCGCGGATGACTTTGTATCCTTTTTCTTCAAGAACCATAAGGACATTCTTTGCTCCTTCGGTATCCTTTTCGACTAACTGGCCGTCAAGAACCCATGCAGTAGGAATCTGTGGTGCGTAGGTGCCTTCATTATCAGTTCCGATGGCGTCGCCTACGGAATTGCCTTTCGCATCTACATAAGCTGTCCAAGGGGCGAGCCATTCGAAATCGTCCTCGAACAGGACTGTGGTCTGAGCCGACACGGACATTGCGGCACAGAGAGCAAATGCAGAGAGTAAAACTTTTTTCATGCGAAATAAATTTTAGGTTAATAATTGTGAGTTATATATTGTGCGTGCAAATTTAAACAATGTATTCATATTTTCAAAACAAAAACTGACAAAACAAATATTTACGTTCCGAAAGGAAATATGTGAATCTTCGAAACTTTCTTCGGCTTTCAGCTGTTATCCTTGCAGAAGCAGGAAAAGGCGCCCGGGATTGTAATCCCATTATAACGGCAGACGAAATTTCTACCGGCACCTTCTTGTACATAGTATTTACAGTAACGCCCGGCAGTTCGTCGGGCGTTGCTGTTGCGTTACAGTAGTTTGGAAATTTGCATTCCCGAAAAATAGTTGTAAATTTGCGCAATGACATTGGTGGCTGCGGCGGCCTGAAAATCACGTATTACAGTGGAAAATATTATCGATTATAAGAATGTTGAGATTCGACGCAACGAGCATGTGGCTCTGCGCGGTGTGGATTGGCATGTTGGGCCCGGTGAGTTCGTGTATCTTCTCGGCAAGGTCGGTAGCGGCAAGACATCGCTGATGAAGACGGTTTATGCAGAGGTTCCTGTCGAATCCGGTGACGCTCGGGTTCTCGATTACGACCTGTGCAATATCTCCGGACGGGATATTCCTTATCTGAGGCGCCGCATTGGTATTGTCTTTCAGGATTTTCAGCTTCTTACCGATCGTACTGCGTGGGGCAACCTCGATTTCGTACTTCGTGCTACAGGATGGAAAGACCGCGATGCGCGCGAGGCTCGTATCGACGAGGTGTTGAAGGTGACAGGTATGCAGACCAAGGCTTACAAGATGCCTCACGAACTTTCGGGGGGTGAGCAGCAGCGTGTCGTCATCTCGCGAGCCCTTCTAAATAATCCTGGTCTTATTTTGGCTGACGAACCTACCGGCAATCTCGACCCGGAGACTGGTAGCATCATCATGGCGCATCTATATGATATATCGCAGACTACCGGTACCGCAGTTGTGGTTGCTACTCACAATCATGCATTTACGCGCGCGTTTCATGGCCGTGTGCTCCGTTGCGAGCGCAAAATGCTTATGGAATAGAACTTTTTCTCGCCACCGCATGTTTTTATTTCAATTAGAATCCAATTCAATACATCTGAAACAAATAAAAAGACATACGCTATGAGCGATTTTAAAGAACTTATATCTCAGGACAAACCTACTCTTGTGGATTTCTTTGCAACATGGTGTGGCCCGTGTCGTGTTCAGGGTCCTATTCTGGAGGAGGTTAAGAATAAAGTTGGTGACAAGGCAAACATCCTCAAGGTAGATATCGACCAGAATCGCCGTCTTGCCGCTGAATACAATGTCAGATCGGTTCCGACATTGATTCTGTTTAAGAATGGAGAAGCCGTATGGCGCACTGTCGGTGTGCAGCAGGCTGATTTCCTCCAGACCAAGATAAGCGAGCACTATCAGATCAAGGGCGACGAAGTTTAACCTCTGATTTTTACAGCCATGACAATAAAGAAATTCGCTGATTGTATCAGCGAGGCATCCACTATGCTCGTGGAGTTCTTCCGTCCCGGTAAAGCTGAGGACGAAGGGGTGATGTCGCATCTCGAATGCGCGTTGAAAGGCAAGGCCGGTGTGCTGGCAGTCGACGGCACTGAAAATCCGGAGCTTATGCGGGCTTATAATGTCGGTTCGTATCCTACATTTATTCTTTTCAAGGACGGACAGGAGGCGTGGCGCGACAGCGGACACAAAGGATTTGATGAATTGCGCCATATGGTGGAGAAATTCATCTGACGGTATAAAAACATTTTGGCGAGGCTCCGGTGCGGTACTGTTTCCGCGTTGGGGCTTTGCTTTTTTTGTCAGAGGATGTTTCGAAGCACCATGTATAGTAGTGAGCCGGCTGCAATAGCCGCGATTATCAATGGATTTACTGCGGCCGCATGGAGGCGAGGCCAATGGCGTCGGCCGGTTTCAGCAATGATATAGAATGTTGCGGCCGGAACGGCAAAGAATACGAAGGGATTGAAATGCCAAGCCGCGACGAAATCTCCGTGGAGGGCGGCGTGCAGCGCTCTCTGTGAACCGCATCCCGGACAGTCCCAGCCTGTTAGGGTTTTGAACATGCACTTTGGAGAAGGCGTTGATGACGGGTCGTGGCTGTAATAATATAAAATCAACAACGCCACTGCGGCCAAGGCTGCTGTGGCGCCGCAGATAGTAAGTGCGGTTTTTGTATGGGGTGTCATGATCAGTCCCAGAAGGCGCTCATCAGCATAACCGGGAGCATGCCCAGTGCTATGGAGATCATAATGAGCCATGCCGTTATCTCAGAGGCTTTTCGGGCTTTGTCGAGCTTTCCTTTGCGATGAAACTCTGCCACGCATATTGATGCGGCAAGGGCGGCCGCGCTTACCGGCGAGCAGCAGCATAGGAACAGGAAGATGGACCAGCCAACATAAGTCGGCGGGCATGGTTCGGTAGGGTAGGCTTGCGCCTGATTAAAGGCCGGACGGAAAAATGTCTGTGCGGTGTTTTGGAAGAATGCCGGACGTTCGGGTGGGGTTTCCTGTACAGGCTGTTCGGGCATTCCGGTGTCGGGTGTTTCCTCTGTAATTTCGACAGTCTCAACGGTTTCGATATCTTTATCCACGTTTTCCTCGCTCGTAGGCGCGAAAAGGTGCTGAAGCTGGGTAAGAGAGCCTGCTATACACCATTTTGGCAGGCCTTCAAACCATACTTTCGTGTTTTCACTGAATCCCGGCAAGGATGTCAGCTCCTTGTCGTCGAACGGGCCTTGTTGCCGGCCGTCGAGAAATACCCATACTTTCATTGCTGCGATAACGATATATGATTGCCGTACTGAGGCCTCGAAATGATTTCCATACCTTCATGGAAGCCTCGGTACGGCAAAATTTGGAATCAGAAATGTTTAACCTCTTTGCCTGCGATGTCCGAAAGAAGATTGTTGGCAAGGCGTGATGCTCCGAGGCGGAAATATTCGTTGGAGAGCCATTCTTCACCGAGAACCTCCTTGATTACTGTGTAATATTTTACGGCGTCCTCGGTGGTGGCGATGCCGCCGGCTGCCTTGAATCCTACGCGGGTGCCTGTTTTATCATAATATTCCTTGATGCATTTCGCCATAATGTATGCTGCCTCAAGAGAAGCTCCGGGAAATTCCTTGCCTGTCGAGGTCTTGAGGAAATCGGCGCCGCTGTAGAGGGCGAGCACAGAGGCTTTTTTGATGTTGGCGGCAGTCTTGAGCGCCCCTGTTTCGAGGATGACTTTCAGGAGTGTGTTGCGGCAGGCTTCTTTCTGTTCGGTGATTTCATCGCATACCGATTCATAGTCGTTGTCGAAGAAATATCCCAGATTGAGGACGATGTCAATTTCGTCTGCTCCGTTTGCGACGGCGAGTGATGTTTCGGCAATCTTTACTTCCTCGAACGATTGGCTCGATGGAAAAGCTCCCGACACACACGCCACACGTACGTTCGATGCCTCCAGTACCATGCGTACCACAGATGCGAAATTGGGATATACGCAGACGGCAGCGACATTCGGCAACTCCGGGTATTCTTCCTCGAAGCTATTTACATTCTCTGTGAACCGGGCTACCGACATGGGACTGTCTGTGCCTTTGAGAGTAGTCAGGTCGATGGTGTTGAGCAGAAAAGAGTAGACTTCTTTGGTGTTGTTTTCGGCAAAATGTTCGTCGAGTATCTTTTTTACGGCTTCGGCTACCTCGGCGTCGTTTTCGGTGACGGTGCAGCCGGCAATGGCCTGTGTGTATTTATCGGTTTGGGGTGTGTCTGCCATATCTTGGGTTTTATTTGTTATTGTTTAACTTGGGGTTAAGAGAGTGTCGTTCGCAGTCTCTAACGCTTTTCTTGAGGATATTGTTGCGCAAAGCGTCGGCAAGGTCGATGCCATGCTGGTTGGCGATAGCCATCACAACCCATATCACGTCGGCAAGCTCGTCGGCGAGATCGAGCTTTTCTCCTTTTTTTGCGGATTGTTCGCCGTCGGTACGTGCTATTATACGGGCGACCTCGCCAACCTCTTCAGTCAAAACCGCCATGTTGGTGAGGGGCGAGAAATAGCGTACGCCGACGGTGGTAATCCATTCGTCGACAGTCCGCTGGGCTTCTCTGATTCCAATGTCATTTCCCTCACGTTTACTCATACGGCAAAGTTAATTCAAAAAAAGCAAAAATGCAAGAACGGCTTTTGAGTTGCTTTGCAGAAAAATTTTTCGACAAAAAACAAGGAAATATTTGCATGAATGATAAAATAGCCTTAACTTTGCACCGCAAAAGCCCCGAGGGGCGCCGCATCCGCTTCAATAGCTCAGTCGGTTAGAGCATCTGACTGTTAATCAGAGGGTCGTTGGTTCGAGTCCATCTTGAAGCGCTTTTCATTATCATTCATTTTCTTGTATGCTTCAATAGCTCAGTCGGTTA
>CAJTJV010000015.1 GCA_910576775.1 uncultured Muribaculaceae bacterium
ACGCTCAAAGGTGCAGTAGGTGGCGCCGCCGGAGTAGTTCACACAGCAACGACCACTCACACCGACTGTGAACCAAACGCAAACGTTGAAGCCATGCGCATGGCTCTCGATGAAGCCAACATCGAAGCCAGACCCTTGTGGAAACCGATGCACAAGCAACCCGTCTACCGGGGCTGTCCCGCATACTCCAACGGCGTATCGGAATCGCTATTCTCAGTTGGCCTATGTCTCCCTGCCGGCCCTTACGTCAACGAAAATGATGTCCGGTACATAACAGACACAATAAAACAGGCAATACTCAGATAGCTCTCTGCCACAACAAGCTAAACAAGTCTGTTTCGCCCTGGAATATTGACGGATATGTCATTTTCTAGGGCGAAACATTTTAAGAGATAAATCCGATTTGGACTTTACTAAATTATAGAATTATTTTTCAAACGGATTTCCTGCCGGATCAAGACTTACCACATAGCGAAACGCATTGAGCGTAAGAAGATTTTGCGTGGCATCTGTAAATTCACGGTCGCCGTGTCCATAATTAAGATATACCATACGATAATTCTTGTTACGCCATACTATAGGAAAATCTCCGGATTTCACAACGTCCTTTATACCAATCGGATAATTCTTTGCAGATAAGGATGCAAGCACCTCGACATCGGGATTTGAACGCGGCGACGGGTTCCACTGATACCATTCACTCTCCGGAGCAACAAACTCGACAGGGATGTTTTTCGTCACAGGGCTGTCAATGATATCAAGCTCTACCAAAGCAGGTTGAGGAGGCCAGTTGTTGCAATAAAAAGTCCCGCAGCCAAGAAATTTCAGAAGCCACGGCCATTTTGTCGAACCATCATTGTAAGCCGCTGCATGAAATCCAACCCAGCCCCCCCCATTTTCCATATAGCGCTCAAAAGCATCCCGTTCAGCGCCGGGCGAAGGAGTATTGTTTATCGCAATAATGACAGAGTAATCTTTCAGACGCTCATATGGGTATTCTGAAAGGGATGTGGTGACATCAAGTATATACCCTTCGCCATATGTAAGACGGTGAAAGAATTCGATAGCTCCTTGAGCAAATTCTACATGAGCGGGCTCGGCAGTATCGGAATAATAAAGCAGAGCCTTGAAGCGCGGCGCGCGAGCATAGTTTGCCGGATAAGAAGAATCTTGCGCTACAAGCGAAAGTCCGGTGAGACAGAAAAAAAGAAAAAAGAGTTTGCGTAGATTTTTCATGATTGTATGTCAGTATTTTCAATTTCGGCTAGTAAAGATAACCATTTTCCGGCAGATGTAAGCCATACCTCCTTATAACAGGCATTATTAATCTGAGGCCAATATGGTTCGTCTGTATCCCCCAGCGTACGTATTCCAACAGGCATGGCACCTGTAAGCCTCCCCGTAGAGAAATTGTTAAGCTCAGGGTATCGATAACCCTCACCATAAATAAGCGACTGACAGAATGGGTTCTTACCTACAGTCCAATAAAGTTGCTCTCGGGCAATATCGAGTAGTTCACAGTCGTCGAGGCAACCGGCACATATTGCAGCGCATTTTCCCATCGCTGTATGAATAGCAAGATTTCCGTTGAAAATATTGAACCATATGGGAAACCGCTTTACAAAATACCCAGGCGCTACCTTGATACCACAAGCAGCCTGGCGGGAATAACGCTCCTTGGCATCATCAGGCGGAAAAATATGAAGCGCGAAGAAAGCCTCGGTATCGTCCGGTTCGTCCGACTTGTAAACACCCGCCGGAATCATGCCGTAAGGCGCTGTATACTGCATAAGATTCTTTATATAGTTGCCGTAAAGTGTAATGGCATTCATCCAGCGGGCTTTATCCTGATGGTCGGACTGCGTGCGGCAGAGTGCGGACATTGCAAGCATATAAATCTGCTCGCGCGACTGATGAATAAAATGTACCACAGAACATTTCGAGGGATTGCGATAGAAAAAGCCGGATAATCCGCATTCACCGATAGGTTCTGTCTGCTGACATGAAAGAACATAGTCTGCATAATTTCTTGCATCTACGGCGTATTCATTTTTCCCAGTGATTTCATAAAGCATAGATGCAGCCCATGAAGCTGTTGCCATCCAAAGACTTTCGCCTGTGCTAAAAGTATGCTCATAAGTATTGATCCATCCGCCGAAACCATCTTTGTTGAATCGCTCCTCACCGAAAGCATAATCCTCCTCTGCAATACGTGCGAGATAGGCAGAAAGAACCGGGTCTGTATCGGAAAGAACTTTTGAAGCATAAGCCTCATATGCGGCATAGAGATAATTATCGTACGCCACATTCTGCACCCTGACACTTTCAATATCATCATCAGTACCAAAAATGCCATCCTGCCAGATAAGCAAACCCACGCTGCTGGCATGATAACCGTCACCCATACGGTTACGAAGCATAAATTCGATTCCCCACAATGCTTCTTCCCGCAGGCGCGATGCCAGCAACGGGGTGCTTTCTTTTTTCTTTTCGTAAAGTTCGAGTAAGGCAAATGCCACATCGGCTGTCTGCAAAGTCTGCTGCGATAAATCGCCGGCATCATGCCAGCCGCCGGCAAAAGTGCGACGCAGACCGTTATGCTCGCTCAGAAGATCGAAATGACAGCTTGAATGTATTCCAGGAACCGCATAGCCACATCGTTGTCCGAAGATAAAGTTCAAAACCTTCCATATCGACGATTGCCATATATCAGCATCCCGACCTATAATAAACGGCAAGGTGACATTACCGTCCGATTCAATCCTGTATTCTCCCGGAGTATCCAATCCGGAAAAATCCGCAATACCGAAATCGCCAATTGTAGTAGATATCGGATTTACTTTCCCTTTGAATACTATTTTGCCGCTACAATTATCAACTACTCTAAAGGGTTTTCCCGCAGCCGCAAGCGCAGTCTTCTTTCCTCCGACAGCATATCCGCTCATCGAATGCACTATACGCCCCGTATCCGGCTGCCATCCGCTGAGTTTTTCAGGTTTTGATATTCTCTGTGCCTCGACCCGGACTATACGGAACATCGCCGGGCCGGATACGGGCAAATCATTGCCGTTGATTGAAAAACTTAACAAAAGATGCGAAACGGCGTCTCGTCGTAAATCCGAAATCTCAAGAAAACATCTGTTAGTCTTGAAATTATCGAGAATTATAAGATGAGCACCTGTAGGTTCATTATATCCTTTACCCGAAGAACCTTTTGAATTGCCGAATGAAAGATTAAGACTAACGGCACGCATCCCGGGACATTGCGGCTCAATATCTATTTCAAACCGATTGTAGTCCTCAAGCGATATCCCTCCAAGGTCGAGTATCGCCACAACATGGCCGTAAAGTGCATAATCGGGATCGTCAGGCGAACCTTTGGCTCGCTTGCCCCTTGTATCATTATTCACTATAAACGTAGGCACGCTGTCACCATCGAGACAGATCATATCACCATCACCGCGCACATGCCAATTCCCACGCACTTCCGCACTATGAAGAATGGTATTATAAAACACATCTTTTGCTGATGCTTCAGCTTCGAGCGATTTAGAAAAGTCCGGCTTCAGCGGAACATGCACATATCCTGAAGCTGCGAGTTCTTCGTCGAATGTATCACTGGCATAAGTTGCAACAGCGAAAGAGAATATGCAAAGTATTGTCAGTAGCTTGTACACAGATAAACGGTCTGAAAGATTAGAGAGCGTGTCACGGACATAACCACACTTGGATATTAGAAATGTGTTCTATGATTATTTACTTAGCAAAGTTAATCCGGAAAGCGCAGGCGCGTGGTTGAAAATTCGCCGTGAAAGGTCGAAAATTTGACTCATCCGGATTTTTTACCATATCATAACTATCTGTAAATTAAAAGGAGCTGTGATCACCACACCTCCTTTTAATTTACAAACCTTTTTGAATATTAATCCATTAACCTATATCTATTACATCTATATCTATTGATTCATCATTGTCCAGCCAATTGCATTGGAGAATAACCTGACAAAATCTGGAGATTCAAAAAGGCGAGGACTATGTCCGAACTGGAAATATACGTTGCGGGCCTTCTTGGAATTGTTAGTCCATATGACAGGATGATCTCCCATCCGGACATCCGATTTCGGCATATAGCTATCTTCGTCGACCGTGGCAAGCACCTCGACATTGCCACGAGGACTGCGGTCGTATATGTACCATTCGTCATCCGGAAGCATAAATCTATTCGAGACGCCTTTCATTACGGGATGAGAATTGTTCTCCATGACGACTGTGCCGTCGGCAAGCTTTGCTATATAATTCTTAAACGTTATACCTCCCATGAAATCAGAAAACCATTCCCATAGTCCGTAACCGTCAAACTCTCCTAAAAGAGTGGCATGATGGAAACCAATCCAACCACCTCTACCCTCTTCTATATATTTCTCAAATGCATCAACAGCCGCATCCGGCCACGTATAGGGAGGAAAGTCAAGCTGAATAACAAGGGCATAATCCCTTAAGAAATCCTCTGTTATCGGATTGGCGTTTCTTAACTCTGTAACTACGAATCCATTTTCAGCGGCATAGCTACGAATCCATTCCATTGCAACAGCTGTAAAAGGCCCATGCTGTCCACCACCCTCGTTGAGGACAAGTATTTTCGGCTTGTCCTGTTTGCCAATAATCATTGATGCAATAGTTCCGCCGAGACTGTGGGCTTCGTCGTCGCCGTCATAGTCCCAGTACATGGCACCATGCAGATCGTTGTCTATAACATACTGACATTTCGCCGCTATTGATACCGGATTATCAAAGCCAAGGACAGCAATCCTGGCTGAATTATAAAGCAAGGGGACAACAGCAATACTGTCGAACTTAACCTCATAACCATCCGGAACAATTATATCTTTGAAATCGCTCCCTTTCATTTCAGTGCCGCCACGACCATAGAACGGCATTCCCATTACGAGACGGTCGGCCGGAACACCGGCATGTATGTGAGCTTTAACAGCACTGTCACAGGTTAAATCAGGAGTATTTTCGGAAGGATACAGCGCTGCATGGTGCTTGGGAGCATTTGCCATATCGTAAGTCATGATATTTACAAAATCGACATACGGGAGCGTAGCTCTGAAATCTATATACTCGGCAGAAGCGGCAGTTGCCATCGTAAGCAACTTGTCATTACCGATAGCTTTGCGAAGATCTCGCATGAGCAATGTGAAATTCTCCGTATCATTATCGCTCCTGGAAATGCCTGCGGCACTACTCCCCGGGTATTCCCAGTCTATGTCGATGCCATCAAGATTAAAATCTGCCACAGCACGGGCACAATCGGAAGCAAAAGCTGCCCTTTTAATTGAGTCGGCTGCCATCTCGCTGAATCGGCCACTACCCCATCCACCTACCGAAAGGGCCACCTTCAGAGCCGGAGCCTTCTTTTTAAGTGCTACTATCGAACGCAGACGCTCAGGATTATCGATTCGCACACCGTCGAATGTTTCATTAACATGTCCGAATGCATAATTGAGATGTGTCACAAGCGACGGTTCCACTTCTACATCACTCCATGATGTGACATATGCCACTACTACTTTGTCCTTTGATTTCTCAGTTTTCGTCGCACTTAGAGTACCTGAACATGTGAAAAACATCACTGCAAAAAGGACTGCACTCTTTAAGATATTCATATTTGATTGTTTTTTATTCGTGAACCAAACTGCGCGTACAGAAGCATGATAACCTCACATATTACTACAAGCCACCATGATGCACGCCAACCGCCGGCGAAATCGGCACAGACTCCTTGAAGAAGCGGAAGAATGGCACCACCTACCACACCGAACATAAAAACTCCGGAAGCGGCAGAGGTATATTTGCCAAGATTCGTGATTGCAAGAATGAAGATCGCACCCCACATGATAGAGTGACATAACCCTACCGCACAAAGAAGCCACGCACTGTCGGCCACGATTGCCGCAATTGTAAGCACTGCAGCACCGACTGTGGTTACTGTAAGCTGTGCACGGGGAGAAACTTTACTGAGAGTGCTTCCGACAAGACGGCCTACAAGAATCCCACCCCAATAAAGAGTGGCAAGTAATGCGACGTGTTCAAGATTCTGTTCTATGGCATACATCGCAATGTTAGCACCGACGCATACCTCTGCCCCGACATAGAAAAAGATAGCGACCACTCCAAGAGCAAAATGACGGAAAGACCATACGCTACGTTCGAGAGTCTCACCGACCTCGGCACGGGTGGAGCTGATATCCGGAAGAGGCATCTTACTCAGTAAGAGCGCCACAACCGAAATGACGCATGCCAGGCAGAAGAATGGCACAATAAGCATACCCGCCGATATATCTTCCATGGCAACACCGCCAAATACAATACCGCTCACAAAATAAGGAGCTACAGTTGTGCCGACGGCGTTGGCTGATCCTCCTATAGCAAGACGTTGTACAGATTGTGTGCCTTTAACTTCGCACGCCGCAAGATAAGGATTGATAACAACCTGAAGCACAGTGGCACTGCCCCCGGTGACAAAAGAGCCGAACAGGAACACGATGAATGCCATCGGAACTGTCGCCCCGACTATTGTTATCACTGACATCTGAAATGAACCGGCTCCCCAGGCGGAAAGAAAAAATAGTAGAAGACCCGCGCACATCATAAGAAGACCGCGGACCAGTGTACCCCTATAGCCATAACGGTTAACCCAGGAAGAACCCAGACCGCCACAGAGAGGATATGCGAGGAACCATGAAAAGGTTATGAGGGTGGCGAATGTGTTTTTCAAAGCTCCCACCTCCCCAAGGAAAGTCTCTTTAAGTGGAGCCTGAAATTGAGTGTTTACTGTCGTAAGGAATCCGACAATAAAGAACAAAAATACCATTGTAAAGAACGCGGCCACATAGCCTGAGGCATTTGTTCGGTTCCGTATGCTTTCTGGATTTTCCATCTTTATCTCAAGGATTTAATGTTAATATCCGCTGCGGCCACAGCATCAAGCAGGAACTCACAGTCGGGGTGAAGCTGAAGGATCGACGCCGGGACGTCGGAACACACCGGACCCTCGAGCATTGCTTTTACAATCTCGCGCTTGTTATCACCCTTGGCGACAAGCACAATGCGTCGCGCATGCATGATATCGCGGATACCGAGAGTAGCCCCCCCGAGCGGAGCATCAGGGCCAAGCCCTGTTTCGCGCCGGATGCGTGCCTCGAGGCGAGAGTCCATAACAGTATGCCACGCGATGCCACCAAACGGCGAACCCGGCTGATTGAATCCGAGGTGACCGTTTTCTCCAAGGCCAAGCATAAGGAAATCGATACCGCCACGACGGGTAAGTTCCGAGGTAAAAGCTTTACAGGCAGCATCAAAATCATCGCTTATAGTAGGTAGCATCAGAAAATTATTTTCGCTGATACCGAGTGGACCGCATATCTCGTCACGAAGCATGGCATAGCACGCGCCGAAATATTCCCGGTCGACACCTGTCACCTCGTCAAGACCAAAGAATGTAACTTTAGAAACATCAAAATCCGCTTCAGCGTGCATACGGCATACCTCGCGATGGATGTTTCCGGTAGTACGGCCTGTCGACAGACCGATTACACTGTATGGATTGGCACAAATAGTACCAGCGATACGACTTGCTGCAATTGTATCAAATACCTTTTCGTTCTTAGCTACTGTTATCTTCATACTGTTACCGATTTATCAACATCCTGAGTCATTGCTACGGCAGCCGCACCGAGAAGTCCTGCATACGAAGGATTAAGGCAGGTGAGAACAACACCTTTCGACACAAACCGCATTGTCCCAGGATGGAGACGCGACATGATATTATCGTACATCTCGGGGGCACTGACTATACCACCTCCAAGCACCACCATTTCAGGATCGCTAACCCGGACAAGATTCATTATAAGGTTGGCAATAGCTTGAGCAGCATTGTCAACGAGCAATTTACAAAGTGAATCCCCTCGCTGAGCCAAAGCGTAAATATCATGTACATCAACCCGCGAACATGAACTCTCAGGCAGATGCAATAAAGTATCCGGATAAGAGGGATAAAGAAGACGTGCACAACTGTCGAAACCAATGCCTGCGGCGATAGCCTCCACACAATCAGTACGTCCACAACAGCATTTAACACCGGTATGCACTCCGACTTGTGTGTGCCCTACCTCCCCGGCATTGAAATGAGATCCGAGTATCAGACGACCACCGACAACAAATCCGGCAGCAATTCCTGTTCCTATATTAATATAAATAAAATCATCGGAATGGCGTCCGTGCCCCCAGCATTGTTCGGCTATAGTGGCACTTTTTACGTCGTTTGCAACGTAGCAAGGCATGCCGAACGTAGCCCTCACTATAGAGCCCAGCTTCACTGTCTGCGAACGCTGCGGGTCTATCTGCAGCCATTCCCCCGACGTTGTATCAACGCGTCCTATAAGTCCGATACCCACAGCCGACGGCTCCCTTTCGACACCACATTCCGTGCGCATGAAATCACCGAGCGATGACTTTATGATGTCGACTGCACATTCCTGATTGACATATCCGGTAGTATATTTTTTCTTGCTCAGAATCTGTCCATCGCAGCTCACTTCTCCTACAAGCAACTTGGTGCCTCCAAAATCCATGCCTATATATGTTTCCATAATTCTGTTTCTTCCTGGTATTGGTTTATATCGCAAAATTACATACATACAGGAACTGCATGGTTTAAAATGCGTCAAAAAAGGTTTGGGAAATGCCCGACAGAAGCCCCCGGGCGGGCATTCATCACAATTTACTGGGACTAATTCCAAATTGCTTTTTGAAACATGTGCTAAAATATTTCGGATCGGAGAATCCTACCATATAGGCAACCTCGCTGATATTGTAGCGGCGCGTTTGCAGCAACTCCTTGCTACGGTTCAGACGCATTATACGGATAAATTCATTCAACGACTGTCCCGTCAGCGACTTTATCTTATTATATACAGAGGTGCGGCTCATGCAAAGATCCGAACAAAGGTCTCCGATTGAGAATTCCGAATCGGAGAGATGTGTTTCTACCGATGCTATGACGCGTGTCATGAATTCACGATCAAGTTCGTTAGTGAAATCTTCTGTTTCCGGTTCACAGTTATCTGCAATCACACGCTGGTTAAGCTCCGCACGCAATTTTATGATGTTGCGGATCCGGGCTTTGAGCAATACAATATCGAAAGGCTTCACGATATAATCGTCAGCATGGGCCTCAAAACCGGCAATGATATCCTCGCGCGAGGCAAGCCCACTCAGAAGAATTACCGGAATATGGCTCGTAGCCATATCGGTCTTCACCATTCTGCATAATTCGTCGCCTCGTAATTTCGGCATCATAAGATCGGTTATAACGAGATCGGGACTCTCGTTCCTGATTGCCTCGAATGCAGCGAGAGAATCACTCCATACCTGAATATCATACTCTCCACTAAGCGATTTCCGCAGATATCCGAGCATATCGGCATCATCCTCAACAACCACGATACGACGTCGCGAAGATGTTTCCACGGGCACCTCAGATACATTCTCTGCTACTGTAGACAAGACCGATAATGGCTGGCGCATATATTTCTTATCATACCTCAGAGGAAATTTAACTATGAAAGTGGTGCCTTTACCGACTACACTATCAAAGGTTATGCGGCCTTGATGAGTGGCAACAAGACGTCGCGTGATAAGCAACCCTATTCCAATACCGGAACGCTCGGTTTCGACAGCCTCCACACTACGGTGACGATGCTTGAAAATATATTTTGCGTCCTCCGGAGCTATACCCATGCCCGTATCTTTAACGGATAACGACCACCGGCGTCCGCCGGACACATCTGCCGATAGACTTACGACTCCACATTTGGTATATTTCAAGGCATTGGAAAGAAGATTGTCAACTATATGACTTAGAATTTCAGTATCGGCGTAAACCTGCGGCATATCGGGAGCAACATATATCTCTATGCATATACCTTTGAATTTGGCAAGCATTGCATATTCTTCAGCCTTAACCTGAAGAAATTCCTTGATATCTATTGGTTCCACTTGCAGACAGCTCCTGATATTAGTCTCATCTCTTAGCTCAAGCATCTCGCGGAGCATCTCCATAGCCTTGTCGATACCGGCACGAGCCTGCTGTAGATTGTCTCTGGTATTTTGCGAAAGATCCTTTTCAATCTCTATATTCAAAAGAGGGCCCTTTATAAGAGAAATTGGAGTACGGATGTCGTGTGCTACAGTGGCAAACGACTGAATCTGCCCCTCAATACGCTTCTCGCGACGGTAATGTTTCAGATAACTGATTGCAAAGGCAAGAAATCCTCCGATTATAAACACATATATAAGCTTGGCCCACCATGTAAGCCATAGCGGAGGTTCTACAACCACATCAAGGCTACGAGTTGCAATCTGTTTGTCAGTAAACAGATCGATTGCCCTTACTGTCAGCGTATAGGAGCCAGGGGGAATATCGGAAAACTTTGCCGAATAACCTGAAGCCGGAATAAATTCGCGGTCATATTTTTCAAGTTTGTATTCAAATCCGATTCTTCTGGGAGATGCGAAATTAATCACGTTAAAACCAATCTCGAATGTATTATGACTATGGCTTAGCACTATACGGTCCGTAACATTTATACCTTCTTCTAACGGAGAGTTATCTTCTCCAGGCGAGACGGAGACATCTCCGATTTTAAAATCGGTAAACAATATGTCCCGACATGCGAGGCCTGCGATCTCTTCCTGCGGATTAAATACCAGACAGCCATCAGCAGTTCCGAAAAGCAGATCTCCATTGCTTGCCCTGATACCGGCTCCGGGATTGAAAGAGCCGCTACCGCTCCCCAGATAATATGTCAACCTGACAAGCTTGTCGCTCTCTGGATTATAGCGATATAGATCGGTTTCGGTCGACACCCATATATAGCCGGATTTATCACGTACTACAGAGTAGACCGTATTGGCCGACAGCCCCTCATCGGTCGTATATCTCTTGGCTCTGCTGTTTTTTCTGTCATAGCAGATAAGTCCGTCGCCGGTTGTCCCTATCCATACCTTCCCGTCGTAGCCATCATCAAGCAGACAGCGTACCGGATAACTTATCTCCACTGTATCGAACTTGCACGTCCACGAAAAACTATCATTTACTGCATTATAGCGTCCAACTCCTTTGTTCCCGCAGAAAAGCAGATTCCCTTGACTGTCTTTTACTATCGTAGATAGACAGTCTTCGGCATAATATGAATATGATTCTTTGTCGGGATTATATCGTGTTATATCGCCATTGATACCTCCCATCCATATATATCCGGCAGTATCCGAAGCAATTGCAAAAACACATTCGGTGGCAAGTCCGGAAGTCTCGCCGGACTTGCGCAGAGGCAGATGTCGGATTTCCCCTGTTTCGCGATCTATCACGCTTACACCGTTGCCATAAGTACCAACCCATATATGGCCATTCTCATCTTCTGTCACCGTGAGTATGACATTCGTTGTAAAATCTTTGCTCACCAGATAATTCCGCCATTCTCCCGTTTTTCTCGAATGACGACTCAGCCCTTTGTCTGTTCCTATCCAGTAGTTGCTGTCTGTATCTTCAAACACTGCATTCGCATAGTCTGACAAGAGTGAAGATTTGCCGTTTCTTTTTGCCCTGTAAAAAGTTAGCGGATGTGTAAAAAGTGGCACATAAGTGACACCTCTGTGGCTTGTGGCAATCCAAATTCCCGAATTACTGTCGACATGCACATCAGTAACAGTATTGCCACTAAGATAATTCTCTTCCGATTCATCATCGGTAAAATGCCGGATGATACGACCATTATGGCTGTCGATAAGGTACACACCTGCCCCATCGATTCCAATAAGGAGACTGTCATTCCCGAGTGGTTCAAGAGCATTTATCGGCAGTAAAGGTATTCCGACAGAGACAGGCGTCACGCGCCATGAATCATGCTCTACAGCAAACACCCCTCGCGAGAAAGTTCCTATAAACAGCTTGCCCGAAGCCGAGGCAAGAGATTTTACATACATCCTCTGCGTACCGGGTACAAACCTTGCATCATATCCCTTTTCAGGAGCAATATGATATACTCCGGCTTCCGTTCCCGCAAAAAACGCACCTTTGCCATCGGGAATTATAGATGTGACAAGGATATCATCAAGAGCGAGTTTATGCGGCTCGTAATCTTTACGAAATCCATAAAGTCCCTTATTGGTGCACACAATAACAGAACTGTCGGGCGAAAATGTAAAATTATATATTCTGATTTCAGGGTCGGAAAATACATATTCTCTGACAAAACGGTCGGAGCGACGGTCGTATCGATAAATATCGCCAGGCATCTGTGCCACCCACAACACCCCGTCATTGTCGCAGAGCATTGTCGTTGCCCAAAGTATATGGTCGTTGCTTTCGCGGCTGTCATCAAGAGAATAATGAATGGCATTATGCCCGTCGAATCTGTCGAGACCGGCATTGGAATAAACCCAAATATAACCGACGCCGTCTTCTTCAATCTCATAAACCTGACGGCTTGAAAGTCCATCGCGCACATTAATATGCCGCACTCCGTGAGAGAATGCGACTTGCGCGACAATGACGGCAACACATGCCGCCAACAATAAACGCAGCTTTTTCACCTCCAAGATATTAAAAACGAATACCCAAGAATACGGTAGACGGTATGCGGCCTGCACCGCCGCTATGCTGCAAAGATTTCTTCAACATGGTAAAATCTGATTTAAATGGTCGAACTGAATTTCACTTCCGGATAAGGAAACTTTGGTGGGGAATCGATTTTTGCCTTTGTGAATTATCTGTTGCAAAGATACGTATTATAGGCTGTAAAAAACAAATAATACGCGGATGTTGTAAAGCATATCCACGGCTTTTTCATTTAAAAATGCTTGAATATTTCAATAGCGATGTACTCGAATAGATATGAACTTGTAATCATTCATGAAAGAACCGTGTGCGTCAGCCGCATCGCGGCGTCAGTTCTGTAGGCCCGGGCAAGGCACGCAGCCCGGGTATGGTTCCCCAATTTCCGGATGAACCGCGTCAGCGGTGGTACTGTGCCGCCGCCAAGCGGCTCCGTCTGTTTACGTGCATCTGAAACACGGGGTACACCCGTGCCTATAAAACTGCCGCAGCTATGCTGCTCCGGTCGCATCAGGTATATATGCAGGGGTAAATGAAAGTGCCGTAAAGCATATCTATAACTATTGTTGATCCCCGTCGGAAATACCATTCTCTTCAAATCTCTTTGTACGGAACTCTTTCTTTTGCTTTGCGCTGAAATCTTTCCATTGTTTCTTCTGGTGCCTCTGAGATTGTATCTGGCTTATTCCTGTCAGTGTTTTCAACAACTGGAGCACACGCTGCCCCATATTCTGCTTTATCAGATGACGCCCGGCAAGACGCCTGTCGGGAGCAAGTTCTTGTCTTACCTTATCATTGTCGATACCATTTACTCTGTCGACAAGATTGACAACAGACGCCTGGAGCTCGGGGACTCCAGCCGGTTCAAAAATCTCAAACGCATCATTGTCTAACTGTAGACGCTCCCATTTTTTTGCCTCTTTTACAGTAATAAACTCCTTGTCTGCAATATATATTTCTGCATATGTGTTTACGAAAAAAGGCTCATCATAACGGTTGAACCTGAACATATTATGGCCGCGGCCATTGGATTCAATACTGAATGAATAACCAGTCAAGTCTGTCGATAGAATAGTATCGTCAATTATATTGTCATAGTTAAAACGTATCCTGAAATTCTCAAAGTCAAGGTAGCTGCGGAAAAACATCGAAAGACCGGGCACCCATCTTCTACTTACACTATCTGCAAGCACATCGACATCGACCGTGACCTTGTCGCCATTCCTAATCCATAATTCCGTCGGACTATACTTGCCTCTGAGCGTGTCTGTACCGTTTTCAAGAGTCCTCAGTCGTTCCGGAACCACTGAGGCAGGTGGCAGGCCCACCCAATCAGACCATGAAAAATGATGATTGCACACCGCGCTCACACTATCGTTACCGTATTTGTCGGTAAAACGATAATACGATTTGGACTTGAGTACTCTCGGCGCAGCCCATCCTCTGAACCGTATCTTTCTATCCTGCGGCACCATATAATCAACCATCTTCTCACGAAACAGAAATACTGTATCCGAACAGGTGCTCAACGTTGAGTATTCCCGAACATACGCCAATAGATGAAGAATCTTCTGCTGCCGCGACTCAATGACCACCTCCGGCAATTCCGTACGTATTTCCTGAAGAAAGATAGTATCGGTTCCGGACGACTCGACAATGCGCTCCTGATAACCGAGATAGCGGACAACGACAGGGTATGAGTTTGCAGGAATATAAGGCATTTTTCCTCTCGGATCACATATACCGACCACATTACCTTTACAATCAAATACCGACGCACTCGGCAAGGGCATTCCGGTAACGGAATCAGCCACAACTACGGGCTTGATCAATATTTCCGCACAATAAGCAGAAATAGAATACACTAAAACAAATATGGAAAAGATAACATATCTCATTTATATGCAAATATGTGATGATGTGGAATAATGCCTGACAGAATTGTAGTTATCAATCTATTACACCGGCAAAATTAGTGACAATATCGGTATATCAAACAACTTTAAGCTTTTTTGCGATTATAACATCTATTTTCACTCCCATTCACTAAACATAATTTTCTAATATCATATAATTTACATCATAAAAAAGCGTGCGCCAATTGACACACGCCTATTAAGTATCTAAAATAATCTATCAATTATTCATAAGTCTGTTCTACATCGATAAATGTATCAACAGTAGGGTTACCGAATTCTATGGCTCCCATTTCTTCATTGGAGTTGATTACAAGATTGTAGATATAATGTACTCCAGGTTGCCACTCGGAATATCTATTGGTTGAAAGCGGGAAATGCAACAGACCGTCGCCGGTAGTACTGCCATTGATCAGATTCTCTTCCGGTGTATTTTCATTAGGCCACAGACGCTCACCGCTATTTGCATCAAAAATTGAACATTGCACAGCGATTGAGGTGTCTTTTCCCAGACCTTGGCTACGATAAGTCAGCGGCTGTGGGAGTACATACATTTCCCCGCCTCGGCCAAGGCCTGCGGCGGCAATCAATGTAGGAGTGGATGTTAAAGTCAGTTGCTCCGAGAGAGACTGAGACCAATGCAATATATATGTGTTGGGAGTATTCTGATCTGTCCATTTACCTACAGTTTCAGGAGACGCGGCCTCTGCTGTAGAACCGGAAGGGAATTTGAAATTACCTCGAGTCATTATATTTGACATAGTCACGTTAGATACGATTACTTTTAGCTCCGTATTGGTAGAGCTCATCTTTATGGAAAGCTTGGAAAGAGCATGCCTGAAATTGAATAAAACCTGGGCATTTGCGACACCGGCATTACCTGTCAGACCTGGACTGACTGCATATACAATATCTTCCGTACCGTTCACCGCATCATAGGCTACAGGATGTAACGGGCCGTCACTGCTTACCCATGTAGACGGAGCAAACGCATAGAAATCGACCGTCTGTTTTGCCGGCCAATATTGCAATGGCGAGTAAGTCCATACGTTCGATGATGTCTTGCTTACAACGACATTATCCATGAACGTAACCGGAGATAAAGTTGTGCCTGTATATGCATATACATTGAAAGATTTAAGATTATTCGTCGTTATGTCGCCTGCGCGGGAAAACTCGGTCGATGCGGCAAATCGAATAGCCCCGTCATCTGTGAGGGGACTTTCCGGCATATAATCATCTTCATTGGAACATGATACCGCCAACGCAAAAAATACTGGCAGTAATCCGGATACCACAAACTTGCTTTTATTCAGAATCATAATTATATCTGGTATTGAATTTTCATTTTTATATGGCGGAATCCAAATCTATCTCAATAACGTTCCAGCCGTCAACATCGGCACCAATGCCTCCCACATCTCCGGAGGTATCTCCGTTATCATCCGATATATCGATTCCGTCAATCGTTATTATAACATTATGGGCTGTAATGATGTTCATATTTTCGCGCTTGATTTCCATAGTCTTGACAATACTTTTTCCATCAGTCTTAACAATACTCACTGACAAATGATAGTCTGCTGTTTCCGGGCTTGTCACACTGAAAGCGCAACCACTGCCAGACAGGTTATTTTTCTGTGCACCGGCAGTAAGAACCAGATACAGCCAAGCATTGGAATCAGATAGGTGGCCGTCATTCAAAAATATTGATTCTCCAACATTGCCAAACCTTGCCGCGACCGAACGTACCCGGTTAATACCGGTTACATTACCGATATCGACAGTATATTGTGTAGACATAGAATCCGGCTGACAGCGGACAAGGCCTGTATCACATTCATTCAATGCTCCGCCGTACATGTAACTCACACCACTTGGTGATACCTCAATCTCATCAACAACAGCAACATAAAGCATTCCTGTACTTGCATATACGCCATCGTTAATCCGACGTTTAGCTGTAGCCCGGATAGTCGAGGCATTTCCGGTATCTTCAAGACCAACCCCGGGTAGATCATTGTTGCAAGCAATCATACGGTATATCCCGGATGGCAATTCCACACGGCCGCCATTGCGCCCGGCAATATCAAACCTCCATATCTTATTATGTCCGTCTATTGGATAAAAATAAAGAGTCATACCATCTATTTCCGCATTTCTGGCTTTGTCCCATTCAAACAGAATCTCAATCCCGGACATAGTCTCCGGGTAATCATCTATATGATGACACGAAACGAGGATTACAGGAAGAATCATCAATAGCATTACAGATATATTTACCCTCGCCATTCTCATTTCATAGAATTGTTGATATTTAAAGCCATTGAAAGAACAAAAAATTGCTGAAGCATCTGGCGTTGTCTGTCTATAGAGCCACAAGCCCCGATAACCTTATTTGGAAACGCTATATCATCTCATAAAGTTCAGAATTTATAAGGTGCCAATGGTTCGCTGAAAACAACCATTGCTTAGCGTGGAATCTTATGACTGATCTATATTTATTTGCCATCGAAGATGATAATTGCTACATTTGTGAATTCTTATATCACTCGGTAAAATTTTAATATACAACTCCAACCACATTCACATGAAAATAGGAATCGACCTTGGAGGAACAAATATGCGCATCGGCATTGTCGATAATTGTTCCATTATCAAAAAAGAAATAATTCCATGCCCGGCCCGTGAAAGCGCTGAAAAGGTAATAGATACTCTGTGCAACCTTATCAACCGCAACATATCGCCTGCTGTTGACGGTATCGGCATCGGTGTACCGACTCTTGTCGATTCTGCACGCGGAATTGTCTATAACGCCACCAATATTCCGTCGTGGCGCAAAGTCCATCTTAAAGAGATTATCTCGCACCGCTTTGGCGTCCAGGTAGAAGTTAACAACGACGCCAACTGCTTTGCCCTCGGAGAAGCATGTTTCGGCTTGGGCCTCTGCCACAGCTCTCTCGTTGGAGTCACTCTTGGTACAGGCGTCGGCGGAGGTATAATTATTGACGGCAAACTTTTCAGCGGACGTAATACCGGCGCTGCCGAAATCGGCGAACTACCTTTCCGAGAGCATAATTTCGAATATTATTGCAGCAGTGTGTTTTTCGAACGCGATTACGGCATTTCAGGAAAGGAGGCCGCGAAATCTGCCCGCGATGGTAATACTAAAGCCCTTGCCATATGGAAAGAATTCGGCGCCAATGTGGGAAATCTGATGAAAGCAATAATGTTCGCCTACGACCCCGAAATAATAGTTGTCGGCGGCGGCCTTGCATCGGCGTTCGACCTTTATAAAGAGTCCATGGCAGAAATACTATCCTCATTCCCCTACCCCGAAAGCCTGCGCAACATAATTATCGAACCCTCCCGCCTTGCCGACGTAGCCATACTCGGCGCATCAGCATTGGTATAAATCGCAATTCTAAAATAATCAATGAAACATTCTCCTTTTATATTAGCGGCACTCTCCTTTTCCATCAGTCTCTCTGCCGCTACTCCTGAAAGAATCGAATTACATAACGGATGGACAGTGCAATCCACTGCCGTCCCTGAAAAAGAATATAAAGCAACAGTTCCATCTACAGCAATGGGGGTGCTTATGGAAGCCGGAGAACTCCCCGACAATCTACTCGACGGCATGAACTACAAAAGCTTCGACGATTCCCGTTTCAATTCGCCATGGACCTGGCGCACTGAATTCACTCTCCCAAAACTCGGCAAGGACAGCAATGTCGCTCTTGAACTTGACGGCATAAGCTATCGCGCAGATATCCACGTCAATGGCAAAAAAGTAGCCTCCGCGGATTCTCTATACGGCGCATTCCGCCGCCACTCCATCAACATAACTCCATACGTAAAAAAAGACAACACTCTTGAAATAACTGTAAGCAAGGCCGTCGGCGGAGAACCCAACATCGGCTTTGTAGACTGGAACCCGCGACCGGCCGACGGCAGCATGGGCGTATTCCGTCCCGTATGGATTCATATTACTAACGGCATTACTATTTCGGCGCCTCGTATAACAAGTATAGTCAACACTGAAACCCTCGATGAAGCCTATCTTTATGTAGGAGCCACTCTTACAAATACCACCTCCCGGACTATAACAGGCACGTTAAAAGGCACTTTCGAGAATGGAACAGCCTCCCGGAAAATAACATTGAACCCCGGCGAGACAACTATTGCAGAGATACGTCCGACCGACAGCCCCAATCTCCACATAAAGAATCCTCGCTTGTGGTGGCCTAATGGCATGGGGTCGCCTGAAATGTATTCCATGCAACTCGAGTTCCTCCCCGACGGAGCAAGTACACCCACCGATCGCGCAGATGTCAATTTCGGCATACGCTCAATCAAGGACTACTACACCCCCGAGGACCAGCAGCGAGGCTTCCTTGTGAACGGAAAACCGGTACTCATCCGTAGCGCCGGTTGGACAGACGATATTTTCCTTCGTAACGACTCAGTACGCAACGGGATTGAAGCCAGATATGTAAAGAATATGGGACTTAACTCAATACGTTTCGAAAATATCTGGGGGACATCGGAAAACATATACGACCTCTGCGACCGTCTCGGCCTTATGGCACTTGTAGGCTGGAGCTGCCAATGGGAATGGGAACACTATCTCGGTTCTCCGATCGACGAATTCGGAGGCATCATCACCGAGCACGACCAGAATCTGATAGCGAAATCATTCGAAGACCAGGTGATATGGCTGCGTAACCATCCCTCCATTATCGCATGGCTAACCGGGTCTGACAGGCTTCCGCGCCCTTCTCTTGAACGCCGCTACATTGATATCCTCGACCGTCTTGACACCCGACCATACATTGGCGCCGCCAAACAGAAAAAAAGTGAGGTTACCGGTCTGACAGGCACCAAGATGGCCGGTCCGTACGAATATGTGGCTCCAAATTATTGGTACGATGACAAAGCTCCCGGCGGTGCATTCGGGTTCAATACAGAGACCGGTATCGGCGCTCAGGTACCTCAAAAAGAATCCGCAATGCGAATGCTTGGCAATGAAATATGGCCCCTCGGCTCCGCTTGGGACTATCACTGCACAACAGCAAGCGACGGCATGAACAGACTCGACGTTCTCAAAGATGTAATCGACAAACGATATGGTACCCCAAACGATTTCAACGATTTCATGCGCAAAGCAGAATGGGTGAACTACGACGGGACACGCACAATGTTCGAGGCTTTCCGAGCCCGCGTACCCCGCGCGACAGGTATCGTACAATGGATGCTCAATTCCGCATGGCCTTCAGCCTATTGGCAGCTCTATGACCACTACCTTGTTCCGACCTCCGCCTACTATTCCCTTAAGCACAGCAACGCTCCGCTTCAACTTATTTACGACTATGGCAAAAAGACTGTCGTTGCCGTCAACGAATCAGGTAAACAGGCAAAAATGAACGCCCGAATGGAATGCTACAGTATCCACGGGGGCAAACCACGCCTCTCTACGGCAACAATAGTATCCGAACCGTATTCTCCCGCCAAAGTCTTCGAGCTTCCCGACCCGAAGGAAATCGAATTTGTTTTCCTCTCGCTAACTGATGACAAAGGTTGCTCCATAGCCAACAATTTCTATGTGCTCGCACCCGAACAGGATATAAACGACTGGGACAAAAGCAACTGGTTCATGACTCCTATATTAAAACATGCCGATTTCAAGCCTCTTGCCTCAATACCCAATGCCAACGTAAAAACTAAAATCAGCCGCAAAGACGACACTATCACCGTAACGCTTGAAAACAAAAGCGCTAACGTTGCCTTCTTCAACCGCCTCGCAGCACTCAACCCCAACGGCATGCTCTACGCCCCGGCATGGTGGGACGATAACTATTTTTCGCTGCGTCCGGGCGAGAAAAAAACTGTAAATTGCAAACTCCCCACATCCGCCGACGCCGTCGAGGCTCGCATCACGTTGGATGGTTGGAACGTTTCGGCTTCGGAAATCACACAATAAGTACATAACCGATGTTGCATAGCAAGCAAGCTTGTGCACAAATAAGACATTAATGAAAAATTATAGCTAACTTTGCAATCTATGAACACTGTTAGCTATAATTTTGATTGTGTCGTCGACCGTCACAACACCTGTTCCACCAAACTTGAGGAAATGGCGATAAAATTCGGAAGCCGCGATTTGCTACCGTTATGGATTGCTGACATGGATTTCGAGGCATGCCCCTGTATTCTGGAAGCCCTTCGCCATCGCCTTGATCATGGTGTGCTTGGCTATACGACCGTGCCCGAGACATTTTGGGAAAGCATATCTTCCTGGATGTTGCGCCGACATGGATGGAAAGTCAACACCGACGAAATAACATTCCTGCCGGGTCTTAAAAAAGGCCTCGGACTCTGCATAAATTTCTTTACCCGCCCCGGTGACAGCATTATAATCCAGCCACCCGTATATCATTCTTTCCATAGCGTCATCGAAGGCAACGGGCGCAGAGTTGTAAACAACCCGCTTGTGATGGGGGAGGATGGACATTACAGGATGGATTTCGACGGTTTGTCGGAACTGATACGACACGAACGTCCGGCAATGATGTTCCTCTGCAATCCTCATAATCCCATAGGACTGCAATGGGATGCCGACACACTCCGGAGAGTCGCCTCGATATGTCACAGCCACGGCATTACCCTTGTGTCAGACGAAATATACAGCGATATGATGCTCAACGGAAAAAAGCACATTCCTACGGCGTCGGTATCGGAAGAGGCTGCAGAGATCACAGTTACCCTTGGCGCACCTTCCAAGACTTTCAATATTCCCGGAATAGTAAGCGCATGGACTATCGTAAAATCAGCAAAACTGCGCGAGCCGTTTTTCAACTGGCTCTCTGCAAGCGAGTTTAATACTCCACCCATAGCCGCCATCGTAGCGACACAGGCTGCATACACAGGCGCGGAAACCTGGCTCGACCAAGCGTTGCAATATCTGCAAGGCAACATCGAATATGCCGACTCGTTCTTGAAAAACGAACTCGATAAAGTCGGTTTCACAATACCGGACGCAACCTTCGCAATTTGGCTCAATTTCAGGAAATTCAATCTGTCGCAGGAGGAACTTGTAAGCACTCTTATCCGTCGCGGACGCCTTGCCCTTAGCGACGGTGTATCCTTCGGCAACGAAGGTACAGGGTTCATGCGGATGAATATAGGTACTCCACGCCCGATTGTAGAAGAAGGCCTGCATCGCCTGAAAGAAGCCTTCTCTCCCGCAAGCGAAACACATCTGATGAATCCGGTGCCCGCCGACATCAAATTCGTAAAAATGCATGGTCTTGGCAATGATTTCGTATATGTTGACTGTATGGAGCGACCACTCGACAATCTACCGCAACTCGCAGTAGACATGAGCCGCCGTCATGTTGGCGTAGGTGCGGATGGAATCATCGCTATTCTCCCCAGCACAATGGCCGACTGCCGTATGCGTATCTTCAATGCAGACGGTTCCGAAGCACAAATGTGCGGCAACGGCATTCGCTGCGTGGCAAAGTACATATACGACAACAAAATAGTACAGAAAAAACATATCTCAGTCGAGACTCTCAGCGGTATCAAGACAGTAGAAATACATCCGGGTATCGACGGAATGACAGATACTGTAACTGTTGACATGGGGCTTCCCATAATGTCGCCGGCTGCCATACCGGTAACATTCGAGGGTAACAGCATGATCGAATCACCTGTAAAACTTACATCCGGAGAAGTAAGAGTCACTGCTATTTCTATGGGCAATCCTCACGGAGTTGTATTCGTGGACAGCTTCAACGACAGTATTGTAGAGAATCTTGGTCCGGAACTCGAAAAACATGAGATATGGCCGGAAAAAGCCAATATAGAATTTGTCCGCGTTGATTCGGACAACACTCTTTCTATGCGGGCCTGGGAGCGTGGCGCCGGTGAGACAATGGCCTGCGGTACCGGTGCTTGTGCCGCAGCAGCGGCAGCAGTAACGACCGGACGCGCGAAATGGCCGCTTACTGTACGGCTTATTGGCGGAAACCTTAGTATCGATATAGATAAAAAGACCGGCCACTTAATGATGACCGGGCCGGCGGTGACTGTTTTCAGCGGGACGTACTATCCTTCCTGCTAATAATAATTGCCCTTATCTGAAATATATGTCGGCAACGGCCTCAATGGCCTTTGCATCGGCACGTACGCTGCCATCGGAATCTATTTTAACAAGAGAGTGTATTGCGTAATAGTCCGGATTTTGTGCCGACTGAAAATCATCTGCATCTTCTGCCGCTGAATCGTCGGCGGCAGCTGCTTCTTCAACAACAGCATCCGACTCGTCGATATCATACAGTTCTTCGCTACTATCCACAAATTCGGCATTAAGCGATTCCGGATTAATCCGAATCTGCGGTTCCGCATCATTCCCGACATAAAAATTAATATAATCATTCACCAAATCGGTGAGATGCACAATGAATTCTTCTCTTTTCATATCGCACTATTCTATTGTTCTTAATAAAAAACACAGCTCCTATGAAAAGAGTTCTACCCCGGAGAGTTCTGGCTGCACAAAAATCTATTTGTCTTTATCCTTTCCCGACGCAACAAAAGGAACTCCGAAAAAACCTGTTTCCAAATTTATTATCAGGGTGTCGCCGGGATGCGTGCCACGAAAACACCGAAAATCTATCTGTCGAGGTTTCACATATCCTCCAGGGAACTCCACATCCATATAATACACTTTATATTCCTCTCCGTTCGCAACATAACGGCGGCCTACGCGGCGTGAACGGTGGCGCGTCTCACTATATACCTTTCTTACCACGGCGCTTATTTCTGTCCTCGATTCCTTTTTGGGAAAAAGAATATTTATCGACAGAAACGCTGCGGCAAAAAACAACGAAACAAAAAGATAAGTAAACAGCGCCTTCACGATACGCCAGCCTGTCAGCCCTTCATCACTCTTCTTTCGCTCAAACAGATATGTGATAATAGCCCCAAGCAACGCGCATACAACAATAAGGGCATATGGTTCCATTATTGTGCGTCCATATAGAGCCAGCACAAGTCCCGCCAAACATACAAATCCCAGAATCAAAAACACCCGCCAGAATAGCGGGTGCGACAGTTTTTTATCAGTCTGCGACATTGGACGCCTGTTATTCAGAGTAGCCGTCTTTTGCAGCGCGCTGAGTTATATGTTTGATGCGAGCCTGTGTCTCAGGATGCGATGAGAACATTTTAGATACATAGCTCTGCTTCTGGCCTGATTCCCCCTCAAGCTTGAGAAATTCTTCGAACGCACGTGCCATGCCAAGAGGATTGCGTCCGTTGGCAACAAGAAAATCATAGCCGCAATCGTCGGCCTCATTTTCCTGTTTTTGTGAATATTTCGCATTGATAAGAGCTTCGCCGAGAACACTGAGCTGCGAATCGGCAAGTGCTGCGGCTTTACCTCCGGTAGAAGCTACGGCATCCTTGAGAGCTCCGGAAAGAAGCTGCGTGCGGAATGCATTCTTGGAATGTCGTTTAAGCACGTGGCCGATTTCATGGCCGATAATACCCAGCAGCTCATCATCGTCCATAATATCCATCAACGACGAGAATACACGCACACTGCCGTCGGGACACGCAAAAGCATTTATATCAATTACATTATAGACTTTGAAATTCAAAGGAATTCCGTCCGCTTCGGTAATACCTTCCGTAAGTTTACGCAAACGCTGAGTATACGGATCGTCTTCGGGAAGCACCGGATTGTTCTTATCCATCCATGCGACAGACTCTTTGACATATTCAGCCATCTCAGCATCTGTGAGAGTTGCAGCTTTAATTCCTTTCGAAACCGAGCTCGCGGCTCTTTTTAAATTGAATTGCGCCTGCACAGGGAGGGCAAACAGCATAATCACGGCAAAAGCGATTGCCTCGAATTTTAGTTTCATAATGAGTTTGCGTTTTCAATCGGGACTATAAAGTCCATAGTTTTTTTAGATTTGATTGCAAAATTAATCAATTACAAACAAAGAATGAAACAATACAAACATTAACTTTAGACACCCCCGCTTTTTTAACAACTGAGAACCGCGGTTTTCCATAATACGGAAATATGTATTATCTTTGCAGCGGAAAGCTAAGTCCGACAAAACATGTCCGGAGCACATCTTGCCGACGTACTCGCTGGCACTACTCCGGCAATAGATTATGAACGAACTACTTAAATTCACACCGATACTCAAATCCGTAATGTGGGGAGGCAAACGACTCGCCGCATATAAAGGTTTTGCGATTTCCGACACTCCGATAGGTGAAAGTTGGGAACTTTCGCCTATCGAAGGCATGGAATCGGTCGTGGCAGAAGGTTCTTTTAAAGGTAAAAAACTCTCGGAACTGCTTACTGAATTCAGCGTTGATATTCTCGGCAGACGGCTTTCGGCCATACACGGAAACAGGTTTCCGCTACTTATAAAATTCATAGATTCCGCAGATAATCTTTCCGTTCAGGTACATCCGGATGACAGCATAGCCTTGAGACGCCACGCCTGCTCAGGAAAATCGGAGATGTGGTACTCCATAGCTCCGGAAAAAGATTCTTATCTATTTGCCGGCTTCTCGCAATGCGTGAATAGAGATCAATTCAGACGTTTGATCAGGGATAACAAGGTTACGGATGTCCTTCAGAAATATTTCACGCGTCCCGGGGATGTCCTTTTTATTCCGGCCGGTCGAATTCACAGTATGGGAGCTGGCAACCTTCTGCTTGAAATACAACAGGCATCCGATGTAACATATCGGGTTTATGACTATGACCGACGCGACGCAAGCGGAAAAAAACGTGAGCTTCACATTGAAGAAAGCATCGAGGCTCTTGATTTCAAAGACTGCAAAGGTTCGGATATTTCCAACGTCCAGGCAATAGCCGGCCAAAGCAACAGACTTGCAACTTGCCGCTATTTCACCGCCGACATAACCGGTATTGACGGTAGAACAGAATTTGATTTAAGCAGTCGCGATTCATTTACAGCTCTTACGGCTGTTTCTGGCAACATGAACATTGAGTGCCCGCACGGGAAAATGTCCCTGCATCAAGGCGAAACAGTCCTTGTTCCGGCCTGCCTGACATCCATTATCATAGAAGGGCGCGGATCTGTGATTTCTGTCTATATCGAATAATATCATATTCCACCTTTACAATCGCAATCGTTCAGATGGTCGTCGATAAAACCGGTAGCCTGAAGAAATGAATAGCAGATAGTTGAACCGCAGAATTTAAAGCCGCGACAACGCATATCCCGGCTCATTGCATCCGAGACAAGTGACGTTGCAGGTAAGTCTTCTATCGTTGAAACATCATTGACTATACGCTTTCCTTCCGGTAGAAAAGTCATTATATAATTATAGAAAGAACCATATTCACGCACAACCTCTCCAAAGCAACGTGCATTGACAACTGCACTGTGTATCTTGAGCCGATTGCGAACAATTCCGTCAAAGGCACGAAGTCGCTCTTCATCAGCCTCAGTCATTGCGGCAACTTTCTTATAATCAAAATCCATAAAAGCCTTTCGGTACCCATCTCTCTTTCTAAGAACCGTCAACCACGACAATCCGGCCTGCGCACCTTCGAGAATCAAAAATTCGAATAAAGTCCTATCGTCAGATACCGGACGCCCCCATTCTTCATCATGATATCTGATATACAGGGAATCATCCCCTGCCCACGGACATCGTTTTTCAATCTTATTCTTCATATAATTCAAGGTATCCAATAATATGGTGTTTTCTTTCTATGTTCTTCCACCCACAATCGCAACTCCTGCATAGTCCTTACGCCATCGGCAATAACTGCTTCATAATATTCCACGCCGTGAATAATTTCCTCTTCGGGAGTTTCATATTTCAACCGCAATACGGCATCGCGTTCTTCGGGAGTAATAATACCCGATATTCTATCGGCCATCTTCTCAAAATAACCGTCATAATACGAGCCTTCCTCTATATGGATAACATCGAATTGCCACACTGCCCCATCATCGCTTTTATAAAGAAAATGCCATGCGACGCAATGCTCTTCGGTATGCAGCCCGTTAAAGCATTTCGTCTCAATGATTTTCGGATTCTCGGTCACCTTGGCCGCTATTGCAAAGCTACTACCCACCGTTATGCCTTTTGAATAGACATGGAGGTCTATATCTCTGTGAGAAACCATCAACCCCATACGCAACGAGCCTATCAGGTTAACTCTACAGCCGGCATTCTCCCATATCTTCGCCATACCGGACTCTGCAAGCACTCTGTGCGCATCAGCCTGAGCTCCGGCAGCGATCTGTCTGAATTCTTCTATATCCATCGTTACTGAAATTTAATAAATCCGCAAAGATAGCACATTTCGACGATATACAGCAGATTATTCTATTTCAGATTTTCAATCCTCCTTTTCACTATGCGTCGGGCAGACTTCAATCCGGGGCCAAACTCTCCGAACTCCATTTGCTCCATCTCGGCAAGCAACTCCGTCATCAACTCGGGATAAAAGCGGCACTGCTCAAAAGCTTGTTTAAGACACAACGCCCTGATTCCATACGGCTCTGAAGAGTTAATCCTGGAGAGGCAGAAATCAAGATAATCCATACGGACATCTTCGACACGGGTTTTCACACCCTCTATCAGAGTAAGGATCAGACGCTTCTTTCCTATATGGCCTGTTGAAAGAAGGATATCAATCAAGACGTCTCTTTTCGATATAAGGAAAGCCTTGTCAGCTGCCTGGAAATGTGTAAACACCCATAAAGCATTGTATGCAGTCCTGTCGTCACCTTCAACTATAAGATTAAAAAGAGTATCCTTCAACGGATTTGCCGCACCGGACGCAACTGCGCATATCATCCGGATATCGCTCCGATGAATACGTCCACAGAGAATCTTTCCTAAATCCATGATGCAAATTTATAAAAAGCATCGGAATTATAAATAAAAAAGCTGTGCCGCAGTTAAAATCAACCACGACACAGCCGATAACTGATGTTGAGTATAGTATTATTTTACAGGGGCAAACTGATCTTTGCCTACACCACAGACAGGGCATACCCAGTCCTCGGGGAGATCGTCAAACGGTGTCCCAGGTTTGATACCGTTATCCGGATTGCCTACAGCGGGGTCGTAAACCCAATCGCATACTTCGCATATATATTTCTGTTCCATAATAATATTTTTATTTATAGTTGACAAATAAATCCATATTTTGAATACGATCCTTGCAAGCTAAAGAACTCAATTACAAAAAAATACCAAGTCCGGCTCAGACTTTAATTTTTACAAGCATCATTTTCGTGTCAGCCTTAGCCGCTACACTATGCGGAACACTCTGCCCCATAAGTAAAAATTCCCCGGACTTTATCATATGTTTAGTATCTATCATAGTGAATTCCAATTCACCTTCAAGCACATAAACCATTACTTCGGCTGGTGCGAGATGTCTGTCGAGCCGTTGCCCGGCCTTAAATGAAAGCAAGGCAACCCCGCCATTGGAGTTCTCAAAAATATTCTTGAATCGGACATTCTCCTCACTGCTCTCAATCTGAGAATTCAGCATGTGGACTTCTCCAAATCTGTAATCTGTGTTCAACATAAGGTTTTGTCTTTAATTTAACAGGACAAGAACGAAACATTTTCCGCTCTATCGATAAACACAGATATTTCTGAAATTGTTCGAAAACGGCACGACTCTTTCATGGAGGTTTGCAGGCTGGTGATAATTATTTGTGTACATCGCAATTGGAATATACAAGCATTTTAAATGAAAGTGCGTGCGAAAACGGTTAGACGCCACAATAGATTTGTGCGCTTCGGAGATGTTGGCTATCTTTGTAATAGTGAATTAAAATTCATTATCTTATGAAATTTACGGACAAATTGTCGTTGACACTGAAAAGTCATAATAAAAAATTACAGCATTATTTTTAGAATATGGAACTCAAAGATTCTAATGTTTTTGCCACACTGCGCTCAGGTGAATGGATGGACGGATTTGCGGACGGAATCGGGGAGGCGCTCAAAAAATGTGAGAATCTCTGTTTCAAACTCAACAGTACCTCTCCGGCAGAAACAGAAAAACGCGAAGCTATAGTACGCCACATCTTCGGAGACATAGGTTCTCGATTCACAATCCATAGCCCTTTTCTGTGTGATCTGGGCTTCAATATCCACATCGGCGAAAATTTTGTAGGAAATTTCAATCTCACTATCCTTGATGAAGCAGAGGTAAATATCGGCGATAACGTGTTTATAGGACCGAATACAACCCTGTGCACGGTAATTCATGCCTATGAAGCTGAAAAACGCAATACCGGCATAATGCGAGCCCTTCCCATAAACATACAAAACAATGTGTGGATAGCGGCTAATGTGGTTGTCCTTCCCGGCGTGACAATAGGTGAAGGTGCAATTATAGGTGCCGGTAGCGTAGTTACAAAAGACGTTGCTTCTGGCTGTATTGTAGCCGGTAATCCCGCAAAATTCATAAAGCTTGTTGAAAACGACAGAATAGAGAAATGAATATTGAGGATTTCCGTAATTACTGTCTATCATTTGAAGGTGTTACAGAGAAGATGCCATTCGGAAAATTCGCTCGCCGATACGATTCAATTCTGGTATTTTATGTCCTCGACCACATGTTTTGCTTTTTCGACATAGACAATTTTACTTTTGTAAACGTAAAGTCCGTTCCGGAAGAAATCGAGGAAATAAGAATGAGTCATCTATCTGTCAGCAATCCTCTCAACCAAAGCCTGAAACACTGGATTCAGCTTGAGTTCAACGGAGACATTACGGACAAAGAGATTTACAGTTTAGTCCGAAAATCCTACGAAATAGTCAAAGCTAAGTATTCAAAAAAATAATGCGGTAGAAAAAAACACCATCAAAAAGCAGGATAATATGAAGCATTAAAACAAATACATATCCCAAACCGTTATTAATTCAAATATTATATCCTAATTTTGAATATGACACGGAGTTATGCTGTTTTAATGTGCTTTATCGCGTCTTTGTTTCTGCTCCCTATTCAGGGAGAGTGTTCAGATATCTATGATTATAAACCGGAAACAGAGGCAGCGCGTTATACCATGCCATATAGAGAAAAACAATCGGAAAATATAATTAACTATAGTGAGCATAATTATAAAATCAATAACCATCAGACAAGCAAACCTATTTTTACACACATAGCCTCTATAAGAATCTTACCCGCCAGTATCCTCCTTTGCGTGTTACGCGAATAGCACCTTTAAGTTGCAACTCTCTCCTGTTATAACAGAAGACACCCATAGTCTCGACAGTTTCAACTTATTCACCATTATTCTAATTAAATGACTCTTATATTTCTATATCTTTTCGGAGCACTCGCCTTATCATTCCTCTGCTCCGTTCTTGAGGCAGTACTACTATCAACCCCGGTATCATTCATATCGATGAAAGAAAGTCAGGGCGTTAAAAACGCCGCTCTGATGATGAAATACAAAACTAATGTAGACCGTCCCGTCGCAGCAATCTTGACACTCAACACCGTCGCACACACCATCGGTGCGGCAGGCGTCGGTTCGGAATCAGTCAAAGTGTTCGGCGAAGCATATTTCGGAATAATATCCGCCATCCTCACCCTGCTTATCCTTGTGTTGTCCGAGATTATTCCCAAAACCATCGGAGCATCATACTGGCGCACACTTGCCATGCCGTCGACAAGAATCATACGTGCCCTTATTGTGATAACTTATCCCCTGGTATGGCTCTCCGAACTACTCACCAGATGCTTCTCTCCAAGAATACAGCCACTGACAGTCAGCAGGGAAGAAGTTGCCGCCATGGTTAATGTCGGAACCGATGAAGGAGTCATCGAAATCGCAGAGAACAAAGCAATCCAGAATTTTCTTAAACTTTCCAACATACGCGCCAAGGAGATAATGACTCCATTCGTCGTAGTAGGTTCAGTTGCCAGAAGCACCACTATGAAAGAGTTTTACGATAATACATCGTTAGCATCTTTCTCCCGCGTCCCGATCTACGAATCCGACCGAGAGTTCATCACAGGCTACGTACGCCGTGCGAACGTTCTCGAAATGCTGGCACGTGACAAGTTTACCACACCAGTAAGCGAGATTATGCGCCCTATTCTTGTCTTTTCCGAGACAGAAAAAGTTTCGGATATCTGGCAGAAATTGTTGGAGAAGAAAGAACACATCTCTGTTATAACCGACGAATACGGCTGTATGCGTGGCATAGTCACCATGGAAGACGTAATTGAAACAATGCTAGGAGTCGAAATTGTCGATGAGTGCGATACTATCGAGGACATGCAGGCAATGGCCCGCGACAAATTCACACAGGAAACAGAATACTGCGCATAAATAATAAACTATAAAAACGTCTGACAGTTTACGAGAGTTCGTGTTCCGCGAGAAGGGGCTGATCAGTACGATTTGAAGGTCTTCGGGAGGTGTCTTTGTAAAAATTACCGATACTTTTACGTCATTTCAATAAGTCGGTTTCGATACCGTAATATACCTCTGATTACCACTCGTAGGTTTATCTGGATCCGTCATTGCCAGATTGCCAGCAGAAAGCAAGGGGGTAACATATCCCTCAATAAAACTCTTCCTATCTTTCAATCCTAAATGTTTCATTATCTCCATTAAGGATTTAGGTTCTTTGCAAAACTCCAATAATAGCTTTACCTTTTGCTCTTTACGGAGTGTTTTAGAGGTATCTTGTGGGGTATCTTGTGGGGTATCTTGTGGGGTATCTTGTGGGGTATCTTGTGGGGTATCTTGTGGGGTATCTTGTGGGGTGCTCTCTTGTACCTCCTTTTTGAGTGCCAACGTAAGAACCACTGAATCCGGACGGGCTTCTTCTTCGACTGTCGGGCTTGGCAAACCGAGATAATTCCAGCCTCCAACAATTTTATCAACCCCGCTCCCGGCCTTTTCCGCACCACCAAGACGCATGAAGATATTCTGGAGTATCGGATTACGGCAAATGCTACGCCCACCTTTGAAATACTGCTGTTTTGAAACGAGCATCATGCCGGGATTCCTGAAAACAAACTTGTCATCAGTATGCTCCACGACTATATTTCCCAAAGCACTTATATCGCTATGGATTATACAGTTTATAAGTGCCTCCCTTACGGCATCATGGGCTGGGGTCTCTTCCTGTCGTACACCATCTTTAATCATAAATGGCCGTGGAAGTGACTGAATCATGCGGTTATACACTCTTATATAGAATTGATAGAGATTGGCTTCCCATAGTCCATCCGGATAAATTCTATTAGTCCATCTGACACTTGGATCTTCAGTGCCTATTCTTTCCCTATAATCTACGAAGTAAGAAGGGTCAGCCGCAACATTTGTGATGCTTTCATAGTTGCCGAACATCAGTAGTCCTGCTAACGTCAGACCTTCTTTACCTGTTTCAAAGTCGATGGCATACGCACCGATCTTTCTCATAAAATCCATATCGCTTATGGAAGTCCAGGGATGAGTAGGCTGTAGAGTTGCAAAAGTCTGCCTGTATTGCCTCAGCGATTCTTTGTCTATATCGCGTTCAAAGTCGAAACCACTTAGAATACGGGCGTCCTGTGAGTGTCGGTCATGTTCAGCATCCGCAAACATCCTACGGACTTCCGTATCAGTACACAAGTAATCTCCTTCGTGATTTCTACGATATGTGTTGCCGAAAGGGTTAGAGCCTATATACACCGGTCTTATTTCATAATTAGCTCTCGGTATATTGCAGATAAGAATATAAGAGCCACCTATATTCTCCGTGATTATATCTGATTCACGGGGAAGGCATGCACTTATCTTACCCCGGTTATGAGCACAATCCCAAAATATCTTTTTGTATTTAACAATGGTCGCTTCATCAAGCCCATCGAAATGAAATTTATTGTTTTTCTCGACTACTCCAAGTATGATAATTCCACCATTAGTATTTGCGAAAGCAGAATAGCTCTCCCAAAAACTACCGGGAAAACCACCTTTCGCAGATTTGAACTCAACCTGCGCAGATTCACCAAGACTTGTTAATCTCTTGATTTTATCACTAAGGAGTATTCCGTTTTCTTCCATTCAGTGTATGATTAAACAATTACAATAGCAAAGGACAAACTATACTTACCTCTTGGCTATCATCTGATTTACAGATGCAAAGTTACAAATATAATTTGAAAAAGCCGCATTGCTGACACTCAAATGGGTGTATATGTAGTCAGCATCTTCGATACCTCCGATGTTTCCGCTAACACCAATATTGTCACTTTATATAAAAGTTACGAGCCCGACTCATGGAGCCGGACTCGATTTAACCTTTTTTATAGTGCAGTTGGCGGCATCGGGGCCATCCAAGTACACTTTCTGATTTTCTGTGGTCCCACTTGGGCTTGAACCAAGGACTCCCTGATTATGAGTCAGGTGCTCTGACCAACTGAGCTATAGGACCGATTGGAGCTACGCCCCAAAAGCAGTGCAAAATTAATACTTTATCTGTTTCCTTGCAAATTTTCGCCCCACTTTTACATTCCTTTTTGAGATAAATTTCTAAAAATGATTTTTCCGGCAACTCTTGACTAAGCATCAATCATGCCGAAATGAAGGTTTTATCGCGTAAGCACCAAGTCCTTATCCTTTGCCATACGGCGGAGATTCAGAATAGCATAGCGCATGCGTCCCAGTGCTGTATTTATACTCACACCGGTCTGTTCTGCGATTTCTTTAAACGACATGTCGCGATAGAAGCGCATATTGAGCACTTCGCGCTGCGATTCGGGGAGCTCTGAAATAAGACGGCGGATATCGTCTTCAATCTGAAGGTCTATCATGCTGTCTTCGATTGTCTCCTGCGAAAGCTCCCGACGGTTGAGGATGTCAATGCTGGTATCGTCAGTGCTCAGAGTCGATTCACTTTTCTCTGTCCGGAATGAATCGATGGCAAGATTGCGCGCAATGCGCGTAATCCAAGCTGAGAACTTACCTAAATCATTATATCGACCTTGTTTGATTGTTGTAATTGCCTTGACAAATGTTTCTTGAAAGATATCGTCGGCAACATCGCGGTCGCGAACCATCTGAAATATGTAATTGAACAACCTTCCTTTGTGACGTAGGAGCAAAGTATCGAATGCTTCGTTGTTACCTGAGGCGTAAGCCGCAACCAACTGCTCGTCGGAAAGCGTATTAAGATTCTGCATTTTCTATTCTTTTTTAATTAGAGTAGAGATGTGCAATAGGCTTTTGGTTTAAGTGAACAATTATATTGATTGGCAATCCATTTTAGCTTGCGCTACTGACTTACAAAGTTAGTGTATTTATTCTTCATCCGCAAACAAATTGATACCCTATTTGCAATATTTAACACCGAGGAAACAATAATTCACCGGATTTTCTTTATCCAAGCGCTACAACAATCGTATTCAATTGATTACACGCACATTATAGCAAATTATAATATATACCCATATATATGGAATGTACTGATAGTATTTGTTCTTTCAATTTTTTATTCCTAAATTAGCACTCTAATTTGATACTATCTGAAAAACATACAACAAGAACACCTATAACACATTTACTATAAATGACTGACTTAAAAAATATTGCCGATCATTTCGCTCTCGCATCACCGGCCGACCACATAGAATCGCTCGGCGACGGCTTCATAAACGACACATTTATAATCCGCACCGCAGGTGATGCGGAAGATTACATCCTACAGAGGAAAAACAAAGACATTTTTCCTGATGTTCCCGCCATGATGGAAAACATCCGTAAAGTCACCGAACATATCCGCCATAAAGTAGCAGCTACCTGCGGCGATATCTCGCGCGAGGTGATGACAGTTGTCCCGACAAAAAACGGCGCTTTGTGCTATTGCGACGAAAACGGTGATTTCTGGGCAGTCAGCATATTTATTAAAGACACTGTGGCCTACAATAAAGCCGACACTCCCGCATTAGCCTACATGGGCGGTAAAGGCATCGGCAAATTCCAGGCACAGCTTGCAGATTTCGACGAGCCCCTGGCAGAAACAATCAAAGGATTCCACAATATCCGCAGCCGCTTCGAGCAATGGGATCGTAGTCTTGCCATCGACAAAGCAGGCCGCAAAGCAAATCTTGCCGAGGAAATAAACTGGATAGAAAACCGCAGGGAAGAAATGCTCGATTTCTGGAAAAAAGTTGAAGACGGTACAATTCCAACCCGCGTAACCCATAACGACACCAAAATAAACAATATACTTTTCGATAAAGATGGCAACGTTCTATGCGTAATCGACCTTGACACAGTTATGTCGGCACCGGCTCTAAATGATTTCGGAGATGCCATTCGTTCCTATACAAACACAGGTGACGAGGACGACAACAACATCTCTAATGTATCAATGTCTGTTCAGATGTTTGAAGCATATGCCGACGGGTTCCTTTCCGAACGAGCCACTACCCTCACGACATCCGAACTCGACCACCTCGCATTTTCGGCCCGTTATATCACCTACGAGCAGGTACTGAGATTTTTAATGGACTATATTGACGGCGACACATATTACAAAATAAAATACAGCGACCATAATCTTGTCCGCACACGCGCTCAATATCGGCTTCTCCAGAGCATGGAAGAACAATACGACACAATGAAAAACATAATCGTCCGTCTCACAGAAAAATACATTTAAACCATACAACCTTACCGATGCGGCATTCCGGTTCTCATCCGGAACGTCGCATCTTTCTTTCAATATATGCAATTGCAAGCAACCGTTATATTTTGAAATATAATCGTTTTGCATTAAATTTGCAGCATACATACGCAGACACATGCCATGAAAAAACATTCTGTTTTAGCCAATATCATCATTCTTACATCATTGTGTCTTTTATTGGCTTGTACACACCATGGTGATGTTGACGAAAACGATCTGGACAGAATGATGGCACGGCTCGAAAACGAACTCGGCCACAGCAACGAATACGACAGCCTGAAATGCGAACGAATAAACGATCTGAAACGACAGCTCACGCAGGCAAATACTATTACCGACAGTATTCATCTGAACAATCAGCTTATCCACGAGTACGAATCATACATAAGCGATTCTTCAATGCGGTATATCACTGAAAATCAAGATCTTGCCAAAAAAAAACAATGACACACACGAAATTACAAGACTTCTAATACGCCGCGCCGACATACTCTCTCACGCAGGTCTTTTCAATGCCGCCGGACAGCTTTTGGCCGATATCGACACAACCATGCTCACCGACGACCTCACTGAGTATTATTTTGATACAATGCGAGGTATCATGCAATACGAATACGAATATCTCGGCAACAGCGACAAGCTGATGTCACAGCGAATAGACTCTATGCGACATGAATGTATATCGCGCGTACTTGCAGTTTCCAATCCTGCGTCATATACACATATTGTTAACAAAGCCACTCAATATATAGACCGGAAAGAGACCGTAAAGGCCATAGAGCATCTGGAAAATAACATCGACAAATACAGTAAAGGAACACGAAACTACGCTATACTGGCGTCTCTCCTCGCCCAGGCCTATTATCTTGAAGGCAATATGCCTATGCGTGAACGCTATCTCATCCTCAGCGCCATTTCCGATATCCGGGATTGTGTCAAAGAAAACACTGCCATCCGAGAGCTTGCCGAACTACTCTATGCCAAAGGCGACCTCGACAGAGCCAACCGTTACCTGAAAAAGAGTATTGCCGATGCCTATTTCTATTCCGCCAGAATGAGAGGCGCCCAGACCGGACGTCTGATTCCCGTCATCGATGCAAGTTACGATGCTACAAGACGGGAAATGAGCGATAAACTTAAAATATATGTCGGTGTAATATCCATTCTGGCAATAATACTTGCCTTGGCGGCATTTCTGATTCTGATGCAATTACGACGTTTGCGCAAATCGCACGACAAAATGGCACAGGCTACCGACGAACTTGCAAAACTATATGAAGAGGTGCGGTCGGCAAACAACGACCTTGAACACCTTAACAACTCCCTTGAAGAATCCAATAGAATCAAGGAAGAATATGTGGCTCGTTTCATGAACTATTGTTCTGTATCTATATCAACACTCGAACAGTACCAGAATTCTCTCAATGTACTCGCTCAATCAGGAGACAAGGCCGCTCTTGTCAAACGCATAAAATCCAACCGCGTTGTCGACAATGCTCTCCGCGAATTTTACGCAATGTTCGACCACGCTTTTCTAAACATCTTCCCGACCTTCGTCGACGATTTCAACAACCTTCTCCTACCCGAGTATCGTGTCAGCGTTCACGAAGCCGAAAAGCAACTCAACACAGAATTGCGCACCTTCGCATTGATACGCCTCGGAATTACCGACAGTTCCAAAATTGCTCAGTTCCTCCGCTGTTCTATAACAACCATATATACCTACCGCTCAAAAACACGAAAAAGAGCTATTTCACCGGATACTTTTGAGGACGATGCCGCATCAATAGCATTAATCTGACATTCCTTCAACACATTGGAATTCAGGCACAGGGCGTCTGAAGGTACTTTAGAAATAATTTAGATATTCATAAAATATCATATTGTTTATCGTATTGTATATCAGCATTTTATCACATTGGAAATTTTAGATTTCAACTTTAGATTATTGACATTGCATTAATATGCATATAATTTTGGCGAACAAAATCTAAAAACTGAAAAACTTAACCAAATAAATCTTGCTAAATGAAAAAACTAATCAATGCCAAGCAGCATGTGTTCAAACTCATGCTTATCGTCACGGCCTTGGTGATGTCCTCGTTCTCGGCACATGCCCTGACGGTAAAGGGACAAGTCACTGACGCCACAGGCGAGCCCTTAGTGGGCGCGAGTGTCACCGTAAAAGGTGTACAAGGCGGCGCCGTCACCGACATCGACGGTTATTATACCCTATCGAATGTCGGATCAGACGCCACAATGGTTTTCTCCTACATATCTTATAAGACAGTAGAGGAAAAAGTAAAAAACCGCACTACCATCAACGTAGTCCTTGAAGAAGATAACCAGCTTCTTGACGAAGTCGTCGTTGTCGGTTACGGTTCACTCAGCCGCCGCGAGCTATCCAGCTCCATCGTTCAGGTTGACAAAGCACAGTTTGCCCAAGGCGCAATGAACAACCCAATGGAGATGCTCACCGGTAAAGTCGCCGGTCTCAACGTATCCACCAAAGCCGCGGCAGACCCTAACGGCTCTTCCGACCTCCAGATTCGCGGCGCCACATCGCTAAGTGCAAGTAACGGCCCGCTCGTAGTTATCGACGGCGTTGCCGGCGGCGATATCCGTACACTCGCGCCACAGGACATCGAATCTATTTCCGTTCTCAAGGATGCCGCTTCCGCCGCAATCTACGGTACACGCGGCGCCAACGGCGTAATCCTTGTCACCACAAAAAAAGGTGCGGGAGAGGCCGGCCGTCCTGTAGTGACTTACGACAGCTATTTCGCTGTAAATATAGCCAAAGACAAACCGCAGGTTCTCTCTCCGGAAGAATGGCGCAGAAGCCACCGCGGCAACGACTACGGGTTCAATACCGACTGGTACGACCTTATCACCCGCAAAGCGGCATTCGACACAAACCAATATATATCTGTCGACGGGACGACAAACCGCGGTTATTACTCGCTGTCGCTCAACTATAAACATGCCGACGGTCTCGACATCGTCAGCAAGCGAGAAGAATTCGGCGGACGTGCGGCAATTTCAGAAACCGTTCTTGACGGCCATCTAAAAATCTCCGGAACTCTTAACGCACGAAAAGTTAAGGAAGACTGGGGCGACAACGGAATGTTCGACACCGCACTCGGCATGAATCCTACCCTGCCCGTATTCAACGAGGATGGCTCTTATTACCAGCCGACATCACCCACAAGCATCAAAAACCCCGTACAGCAACTCAAAGTCAATACCTCACAGGGTAACCGTACCTACATCCTCGGTACTGCTGATGTCCGTTATAACATCTGGAGCAACGAAAAGCACAACGTATTCACATCACTCTCCTACTCCTATAACTATAACGATCTCAAATCCGACTACTATACCCCGTCGACATCCGGCGAATCGTATTGGAACGGCTATGCCGGCCGCGCGACTATACAATACCAGAAATGGTGGACAAATCGACTCGAATGGCTCGCAAACTATAATTTCACAGTACCGGACCACGACGTAAAAGTGCTCTTGGGTTATACCTACGAACGCTCCAATTGGGAACAGATGTTCGAAGAAAACAAGGATTTCACTTTCGACAACACCCTCTGGCATGGCATAGGCTCCGGCTCCTACCTCACCGAAGGCAAAGCTACAATGTATGCAGGCAAAAGCGAATCAACGCTCATCGGCTTCTTCGGACGAGTGAACTACAGCTGGAAAAACATGCTTATCGCTGCCGCCTCCCTCCGCTACGAAGGTTCCACCAAATTCGGTAAAAACCACAAATGGGGTTATTTCCCGGCAGTATCCCTCGCATGGGAAATGGCCCGGATGCCTTTCATCGCCGATAATACCAATATCGTACAGAGCCTCAAACCACGCGTATCATACGGTGTAACCGGCCGCAGCGATTTCGACGCCTATAAATCGCTCGCCACTTATTCCTCGAGCGGATCTTACCTTATCGACGGCAACTGGACGACAGGTTATCGCCCGTCAAGCAACGCCAACCCTCTCCTGGGCTGGGAAAAATCAATCGCCACCAACATCGGTGTTGATTTCATGCTATGGAACCGCTTCTACGGAAGCATCGAATATTTCGACCGCCAAAGCCGCGACCTTCTTTATAATTATACAGCACCTCAGCCACCATACGTCTACAGTTCCATCCTCGTAAATGTAGGTACAATTAAAAACACAGGTGTCGAAATCACACTTACAGGCGACGTAGTCGTGGATAAACCCGTAACCTGGACTACCGGCATCAACTACTCCTACGGAACCACCAAGCTTACCAAACTTTCAAACGAAACATTCCAGGCATCCTACCTCGACCTTTATCAGAAACCGGGTATAGGTACCAGTGAATATTTCTTCCACATTCTCGAGGGCGGCCAGATCGGACAATTCTACGGATATGAATACGCCGGCTACGATGAAGACCACAACATGCTCATCTACACCAAGGACGGCGAGAAAGTACCCGCTTCCATGGCCGATGCCTCCGACAAACGTTACATAGGCAACGGAACCCCGAAACATTTCCTCACATGGAACAACACCCTCCGTTGGAAGAATTTCGATCTGAGCCTCATGTTCCGCGGAGCCTTCGGATTCCAGATTTTCAATATGCGTAAATACGGCATGGGTCTCATCGGCTCCGGTCAGGACAACGTACTTCGCAACGCATATCTTGACGACCGTAACGTACATACAGGCGGTGGTGTCATATCCTCCTATTTCCTCGAAAACGGTGACTATTTCAAACTTGAGAACGTAACCCTCGGATACACATTCCCCTTCACCCGCAAGAGCAAACTCATCGACAGTCTGCGTGTTTTCGCCACTGCCAAGAATCTCTTCACCCTCACCAAATACAGCGGCAACGATCCCTCTATCGTCACATCGACCGGCATAACCCCGGGTGTCGACGTTTCGGACGCCTATCCATCGGCAGCACAGCTCTCCCTGGGCGTAACACTACGTTTCCGCTAACCCGCTATTCACTCAATAAGCAAATCAAATCATGAAAAAGATTAAATACATAGCTTCGACTGTTGCGGGTGCAATCCTCGCCATCGGCGCCGTATCGTGCACCGACCTCGACGAGAAGACCTTCGACCGTATCGATGCATCCATATATTACCAAAACGAGAACAGTGTCAAAGGCGCTGTGGCAAGTATCTACAGCAGCGCGGCAAGCGGCTTCCTCGAATATTTCTGGTATCTGAACGAATTCTCTGCCGACCAGATCGCATGGCGCTCGTGGAACGGCGGAGCTTGGGGCTACGACGAAGCCGAAAAATATGTACTTTCCACCCATACCTGGACATCGGAATCTAAAATAATCAGAAGCGCATGGGAACACGCATGGGAAACCATCGGCCTCTGCAACCAGCTTATAGCCGACCTCAAGAGCCTCAACCCTGCATCATTGGGAATGACGCAGGACGGACTTAACGCTTACATAGCAGAATGCCGTACAATGCGTGCATGGGCTTACTATAACAATTTCGAGCTCTGGGGTGGCGCACTTCCTCTCAACATCAGCGTCGACGGTGACATTCCCGGCAGTGCAGACCCTGATTTCAAGATTTCATGTAACAAAATCTTCGATTTCATCTGCACAGAGCTTGACGAATGCGTAGGCGACATGGCTGTCGAAACCGGCTCAAACGCTACACGCAACAGACTGAACCAGATGGCTAACCGTATGATAAAAATGCGCTTGCTTCTCAACAGCGAGATATTCACCGGTACGCCACGCTACACCGAATGCCAGACACTCTGCGAGGAACTAATGAAAGGTACATACGGCTCTTACTCCCTCGCAGGCAACTACAACGACATTTTCGGCATCAACAACGACAAGTGCTCTGAAATAGTATTCGCTTTCGCCATGGAAGACGGTAAAATGGGAAACAACAACCGCAATACCCCCTTCCTTAGCTACAACTACGGTGATATACTCGGCGGCAGCTGGTCGCAAGGTGGTTGGAACTGCACTACGCTCGTACCCTCGAAAGACAACAGCGGCACCATTCTCCCCACCGGTGGCACAGAAAACCCAAAAAGTTTCATTTTCGATTATGGTGACAAACTCGGCGGCGTCTACGACCGTATGACCGATGGCGACATCCGCAAAGGCCCTTTCAAATCCGACAATGCAGGCAATTATACCGGTATGTTCCTTATGGGCGCCCAGAAAAACCTTAGTACAGGTGCAGATGTACCGGCAGATGCCGACCGCGACGGACAGGCACTCGTATATGTCGACCAAGTAGGAACATTCCTCAATCTCGGACGCAACCTCGAAACCGTAATGGGTCCGCGATGGGGCGAGACAAACTCGGGATACCGTGTAATAAAATATCCCATATATCCTGAAGCAAGCGGCTTCGACTGGCGCAACATCGACGAAGTGGAATTCCGTTATTCTGAAGTTTACTATACTTTGGCCGAATGCTACATGCGTGCCAACAATGCCGACAAAGCGAAAGAACTTATCAACGAAGTCCGCTCCCGCTATTTCACAGACAAATCCAAGCTCGACAACCCGGGTCCCGGCTTCTCTGCCTTCGACTCCGACTGGCTGCTGAGTGAATGGGGACTCGAGTTCCTCAACGAGGGTCGCCGTCGCCGCACCGACCTCCGTCGCTTCGACAAATTCACCCAAGGCACATGGTGGTTCTTCGGACGCGCTACCGAAACCGACCGCAATCTCCCCGCAAAGCGCGACCGCAAATACGAGTGGTATCCCCTGCCCCAGTCGGCAATTATGGTTAACCCCGGCCTCGTTCAGAATCCTAACTATTAATACCGGAAAAAATGAAAAAACACATAATATATTCGCTGCTGTCATTTCTGGGTCTATGCTCGGTTGTGCTCACCGGCTGCTCGAAGGAAGAAATTGTCTTCGATCATGAGCTCCCGATGTTCGAAACACGCGACGGCCAGCAGCTTCTCGAAGTCATAATGCCTAAAGGCACCGTTGCCGGCGACGAAATATATATCGTCGGCGAATTCAACGGCGGACAGGATGTCGCTGTCGGCGATCCCCGCTGGCAGCTCGAACAATCGTCGAAAAACGACATCAAATGGGGTATATATCTAAATCCGGCTGATTTCGCAGACGGAAAATCACTCTCCGACGGCTACTATTTCTACTCCGCTTCGCAGCGCGAGGAAGTAAGTCTTCGCAACGAAAAGGTTCTACACACCGAAGTTCCACAGATTGGCGGACGTATCAACGTTACAGTCGACCGCTGGGCCGCATATTTCGACAAACCACTCAATCCTGACGAAATAGTTCATGACGGATATGCAATCTACGTTGTCGACAATTCCGGATATGACGAACTCGCCATGTATGCATGGGGCGACGCCGAGGCCTTCGGCGCATGGCCCGGCATCACTCCTACCGGTACTGTCAAGATTGACGGGGTTACCTACAAATATTTCGACACAGGAGAGGCAAACAAAGGTCTGAGCCTCCACCTTATCTTCAACAATAACAATAACGGCTCCCAGCTTGGCGATTTCGAGGTAGTCCTTGACAAAGATTATCATCTCGAACTCACACCCGACGGTGTAATTGATTTCGACCCATCCACAGTGGTGAAACACGACGGCTACGCAGTATTCGTTATTGACAATACCGGCTATGATGAGCTTGCCATGTACGCCTGGGGCGACGCCGAAGCTTTCGGTGCATGGCCCGGAATGCAGGTTACCGGCGAACAGGTTATCAAAGGCAATACCTACAAATATTTCGATTTCGGAGAAGCCAACAAAGGACTGGCACTCCACCTCATCTTCAACAACAACGGCCACAACAAACAACTTGACGATTTCGATTTCACCATCGACCGCGACCTCTACCTTGAACTTTCCGCATCCGGCGCAACGGAAATCGACCCCGACACATACACTCCCGGCGACACCCCTGCCCCGCAGCCTGAGGAATATAAAATCTATCTCGAAAACAACACCGGATGGGCGACATTGAACATGTACGCCTATGGTACAGCTGAAATATTCGGCGCATGGCCGGGCGTTGCTGCTACCGAGACCGAGATTATTGCCGGACGTACATTCTATGTGGTTAAAGTAATGGGATCCGGCGAAAACGAAAGCCTTATATTCCATGACGGCAACGGAACTCAGTTCGACGGACCGGCGATTGTACTCAACCGCGACTATTATTTCACAGTATCAGCAACAGAAGCAGTTGAAATCGAACGTCCGCAGAGTGATCGCAAGGAAGTGAAAGTGTATATCGAAAACGCCACCGGATGGGATAATCTCTACGTCTACAGCTGGGGGGAAACCCCGAATTTCGAAGCATTCGGAGGTTGGCCAGGTAAGAAAGTCGAAGAGACTGTCACTGTCGACGGCAAGACGTACGGTGTCATCACCGGCATCTCGTCCGACGAGCAACACCTCATCTTCAACAACAATGACAAAAACCAGTTCGACGGACCGGCAGTCGCCCTCACGCGCGATTTCTATTTCCACGTCACTGCGACAGAAGCCACAGAAATAAAATAAACAGACTGATAACCCTTAACAACTGATGAAATTATTCAGATTAATAATCTGCATTGCATCAGCCCTATCCACGCTCACGGCATGCTCTTCCCCCAATGGAGGAGAGCTGCCGGTAGAGCCGGATAAGGAGACTCCGGCAGAGACTGTCATACCTCACTTTATCTATCAGGCCAATCCGCGAGCCTTTGCAGAAAACGGTGGCCTGAACGCTCTTGCAGAACGCATACCCGAGATATCAGAAATGGGTGTCGACATCCTGTGGATAATGCCTGTGTTCACCTTAGGCGAAGAAAAAGCATTTGCGTCGCCCTACTGTATCCGCGATTTCAATAATATCAATAGCCGCCTCGGTACCCTTGATGATTTCCATGCCCTTGTCGACAAAGCCCATGCCGCAGGCTTGAAAGTGATGCTCGACTGGGTGGCCAACCATACGTCATGGGATCACAGCTGGATTAAAGCCCATCCAGAATACTACGTGAAGGATGCTTCCGGCAATATATCTCAGGCAAACGTGTGGACCGACGTAGCTCAACTCGATTTCAAGAATGCAGCACTACGCGCGGCGATGATCGACGCTATGAAATTTTGGGTAACGGGCTATTCCGTTGACGGATTCCGTTGCGACTATGCCGACGGTCCGGGACACACATTCTGGAAAGAAGCCGTGACTGCTCTCCGCAACATAAAATCAGACATTATAATGCTTGCAGAAAGCGGAGACAAAGAACTTTATAATGACGGATTCGACATGATTTACGGATGGGCCTATGCAGGCGCCGCAACCGACCTTTTCAAAGGAAAAGGCAACATAGAGTTGTTTTTCAAGCGGGAGGCCGAAGAAGCTGCTTCATGTCCAGAAGGAAAAACCATAATGCGCTACGCCCTAAACCACGACACAGCATCGGAAAATGCAATTGAGAACATATATGGTTCCTACGAGGCTATTCCGGCGGCATATTTCCTTACAGCCATGCTTGGCCAGACACCGATGATTTACTCCATCATGGAATCCGACGTCCGCTCCGGCAAAGTTTCATTCTTCGAATACAAGACTGTGAAATGGAACAAAGACAATGCCGCCATATATACTGATATCAACAAAGCCGTGCGCGACACGGCTCCGGCACGCTCCGGAAAAATGCAGACATATCATACCGGCAACGGAGTCACCATATCTTTCCGTAATGGCGACAATACAGCTCTTGTACTTGTCAATCCTACAGGTTCTGCAATTTCTGTAAAAACGCCTATCGAAATCGCCGGCTCAGCAATGAGAGAATGTATCGAAGGCATCGACATTAAAGTTCCCACCGTAATAGAACTTCAGCCATACGCCTACAAAGCGTATTACAAATAATACAATCTACAAATGCGTACATTATTTCTTGCAATATTCACCATCTGTACCGCTATCGCCGCGTCTTCCGGCGAAATTGCCTCTCCCGACGGTAATTTCCGGTTGTCGATAAATACAAACACGGAAGGTGAACCGTATTATTCACTATCATATAAAGGTACTCCTGTAATAGTCGATAGCCGCCTGGGACTGCAAAGCCCGGAAGCCAATTTCGACAAAGGATTCAGAATCATCGGCACGGATACATGCCATATCGACCGCACATGGACTCCCGTATGGGGCGAATACGCTGAAATCCGCGATAATTTCAACGAAATGCTCGTAAAATTCGGCTCCATGACATCCGGATTGGAGATGGATATACGTTTCCGCCTCTTCAACGACGGTCTCGGTTTCCGCTATGAACTTCCTGTACAGGATAAAGCGAACTACCTCACTCTGAAAAAAGAGCTTACAGAATTCAATTTCACCGGCGACCACACACTATACTGCATTCCCGGCGACTATGATACCGATGAGTTCCTTTTCTCGGAAGTTCCTTTCTCAGGCACCTCCGAGGCCCTCGCGCGCTACAAAGGCGTACATAGCGAGAGCGAAAGCATACGTGAAACCGCCGTACAGACCCCTTTGCTCCTGAAGACCGCAGACAAGACTCCTCTCTATATCAGTCTTCATGAAGCCGGTCTTATAGGATATCCCGGGATGTCGCTCACCGTAGACTCCGACAAGCGCTCCCTTTCAGCACTGCTCACCCCCGATCGCCTCGGCAACAGCGCCTATCTACAACTACCTGTCCTTACCCCATGGCGTACCCTTATTGTCAGCGATGACGCCCGCGACATTCTTGCATCCCAAATGATTCTGAACCTCAACGAGCCTTGCTCCTATGAGGATACATCATGGATCAAACCGATGAAATTTGTCGGTGTATGGTGGGAAATGTTCGTTACCGATGCCACATGGTCATACAGCGATGATTTCCGCGCCAAACCGGGTGTCACCGACTATTCGAAAATCAAACCCAACGGACACCATGCCGCAAACACTGCCAATGTGAAGCGTTACATCGATTTCGCCGCAAAAAACGGTATACAGGGCGTTCTTGTCGAAGGATGGAATGAAGGATGGGAAGACTGGGCTTCATTCAAAAAGAACCGACAGTTTCTTTTCGACAAGCCCTATCCTGATTTTGACATAAAGGAACTTCAGAAATATGCCGCAGACAAAGGCGTACAGATTATCATGCACCACGAGACCGCAGCAAACGCCGCCGACTACGAGCGTAATCTTGACAAAGCTTTCTCATATATGAAGGACAACGGCTACAATGCCGTGAAAACCGGCTATGTAGGCACTGTCATACCTCGTTCAGAGCATCACACATCGCAATGGATGGTGGAACACGTGCGTCACGTCATCGAAAAAGCTGCCGACTATCGCATTATGGTCGACAGCCACGAAGCTCCCAAGCCCACAGGACTTTGCCGCACATATCCCAACTGGCTCGCGCAGGAATCAGCCCGAGGCGGCGAATTCGAAGCATTCGGAGGCAACCCGCCATCACATACTTGTATTTTGCCGTTCACCCGTCTGAAAGGCGGACCGATGGACTATACGCCCGGCATCTTCGAAATCCACTACTGGAATCGCGAGAACGGCAAAAAGTCGCAGGCATTCACGACACTTGCACGCCAGCTCGCGCTCTACCTCACAATGCCCTCCCCCATTCAGATGGCATGCGATTTTCCGGAAACCTACGAGCGTTTCGACGATGCATTCCAGTTCATCCGCGACGTACCTGTCGACTGGGCGGACACCCGCTACCTTGAAGCCGAACCGAACCGCTATATTACCGTCGCCCGCCTCGACAAAAATTCCTCCGACTGGTATATAGGCGCAATCACCGATGATAAAGAACGTACCGCCCTCATCGATTTCAGTTTCTTGCCAAAAGGTGTGAAATATGTAGCCACAATCTACGAAGACGCCCCGGACGCTCATTTTATGACTAATCCGCAGGCCTATCGCATCCGCACAATAAACGTAAATTCGAAAACCAAAATCAAGCAGCGTCTTGCCCCCGGCGGCGGCACTGCAATAAGAATAGCACCGGCCCAAATAGCCAACAAGTAAAAAAGATTGAGTCTAATTATTAGGTACTCGGCGGAGTTTCGGGAGAAACCCCGCCGTTTTCTTGTTCTGCAAATATCTGACAGCATTTCGACTTATTGTGTCATTTTCCAAACCCGGTTGAACGGAATTCATAGTAATATTGCATTAGAATATCGAGGCATTGTCGCCCGTTAAAAATCATTGCATATTTATGAAATTATTAAACTATTTCTCAATCGCACTGCTATCAGTCGCTTCAATGATATCTTGCTCGGCGAAGGAAGATGAGCCTAAAGAACTTAACCCTCTTCCAGACGATCAGACAACAGAAGAACCAAAGCCAACTCCCGGCTCAACCGACAAGATTGTAGTAGGCTATGTAACATCCTGGTCGGATCACGAGATAAAACCGGAGTATGTAACTCATATAAACTATGCTTTCGGCCATGTGCAAGGAAATTTCCGTGGTATCAGAATCGACAACGAAGCACGCTTAAAAACAATAGCAGCATTGAAGAAACAGGCTCCACATCTTAAGGTACTCCTGTCGATAGGCGGCTGGGGAAGCGGCAATTTCAGCGAGATGGCTGCAAATGCAGACAACCGTCTTGCCTTTGCCACAGACTGCAAGCGGGTGATTGAAGAATATGGTATTGACGGCATCGATATAGACTGGGAATTCCCTACAAGCGATTCCGCCGGAATTTCGTCATCACCTGACGATACACGCAACTACAACTATATGATGCGCGACATAAGAGCCGCAATTGGCAATGATAAGCTCCTGACACTCGCAACTGTATGTTCGGCCGATTACATCGATTTTGAGGGTATCATGCCATATGTCGACTTTGTCAATATAATGGCTTACGACATGGAGAACCCGCCAAAGCACAATGCACCCTTGTACCAGTCATCAAAGTATGGAGGATGGATTAACTGCGACAAAGCAGTCAAAGCTCACCTCAACAAGGGGATACCCGCATCAAAACTCGTATTCGGCATGCCTTTCTACGGCCATGGAATCGAAGGATATGATAATTTTACCGATTTCAAAAATATCAAAGTGCCGGCCGGCTATTCCAATTGTTGGGATGATGAGGCAATGGTTCCCTATGTCACGGACAAGAACGGTCGTTTCGTTCTCAGTTACGACAACGCCCGCTCAATAGGGCTGAAATGCGACTACATACTCGAGCATGGTCTACTCGGAGCTATGTTTTGGGACGATGCAGGCGACGACAGCAATCACACTCTTCACAAAACCATTGCCAACAAGCTATTTGTAGAACAAAAATAAACTATCGGCCATTATTAAGCAAAAATCGGCGCAACTTGTTTTGCTGCGCCGGTTTTTGTAGTTATTATAAACATTACTTACTGTTTATCGTCTTTTTGAACCCGAGAAATGGTTTATACGTGCAACAAACTGCCGTTCGTGCGGATATGTACTTTCCACCATGCCATTGATAACATTACCGAAGCCTTTCTTCGGACCCGGAATAAAGGATGTATTAACAAGATGATGAATCTCTATTCCGTTATTATACGGAACCTCTACCGAATTCTCTACTCTGATGTCATGAAAAAGAACATCGTATATGCCAAGGCCGAAAGCCCGATGACTCTGAACATTATCGGCTACTTTATAAGCTGCATAGCCGTCGCGTGTGCCGTTCTCACTTTTGTACACATCCTGCGTCTGAGCGTCGTAAGGAGTCTCGCATTGATAGAAATATACAAGTCCGTTCTCACCCTTCCATAATGTCTGGTATTTCTGAAAATGCTCGTTGAAAAGTCCATATATCGTAATATCGTTACCGTTGACAACAAGACCGTAGTCGGCCGTATTCACATCCCAGCCCACCGAATTTTTTACGCCATGGTCGGCACGCCATATCCAGAAATGATCACCGACAACATCATTGCTGTTTATCTCCAGAGCCGTATCTACATGTGTCTTCTGCGGCAGGAAACCTCCGATACGGAAAAACATGTCGGAAAGGACAATCGGATTCTCCGTATGCCTTCTCGAAGAACCTTTCTCCCCGACTTTCAGGAGGGTTCGTGTAGAATGATGTGCATCGAACAGTATGGAGGCAAGCCTGACGCCATCGACATCATCTATCGTTATGGCAGCTTCCGCACCGTCGGGAGGTACAATGGTAGCCCATCCGAGCCCCATAACGATGGTATTCGGAACAGAAACGCAAAGAGGTTTGTCAAACATATATATGCCCGGCGTGAGAAGCAGATGCTTTCCAGAGGCTAAAGCCTGATTCATTTCCGATGCTGTTGTAGCGGGCTTCGCTACCAAAAATGAATCCAGAAGATCGATAATCTCTCCATCTCCCATCGATGTCTTTGTATAGGACACACCCTTGCTGTCGCGGCGAAGCGACGGTCTGAACACCTTGTAACGACCGTCATCACCAATAAAAAGGAACGGTTTCTCACTCACCACCGGAGTTGTAGCCTCGAAGGTGACATTACCGCCATTGTCCCAGTCTGTATCGACATAAGTCTCTTTTGCTGCTTCCGGACCGAGTTCCACACCCGTAAAGACAAAATTATAAGCGCCCTCTGCAAATTTCCCTCTGCCCTTGTTAAGAAAACTGTTGCGGGTGAACCATTGCTGCTGTCCGTCAGAACCTACGGGAGCATCAAAAACACAGTCAGCAGTAAAACCGCCGCTCACCCATCCGTTCTTCCATTGGTTTCTCACGGTGCGCTGCGAGTACATCCGGCGGAAAGGTGCGGCCTGCGACACAGCCCAGTTAAACATATCATCGTGCGCATATGACTCCTTGCCTATTACCGACATATTCTCAAGAGAGCGCCAGAAAGTACAGGTTCCGTTATCATTGCGCAGATGCGGAGGCGTGTGCACATTGCTTATTCTCACGTCGTAAGGCACTTTGCCGAGCCCGGCCATATGAGTATAGAAACCAATATTGAACAAGCCCGCTGAAGTATAATCGCCCGGTTTGAACATCAGGGCATATCGCCCGGCGCCCATCTCGGCCCGAAACATCTCTTTATGGATATCCGCCACATCGGCAGCAATTGCCTCCGGTGAATCCGACGGACTGTAGATGTGTACGTTATCACCGAAAAGTTCCTGTTCGGCCGACATCGAGGCTACTGTATCGCCTTGTTCGTCGAGCACGAGATAATAATACAAGTACGGGCTGCCTTTCGCCTTCTTGTCGACAAACGATGTTTTTGATGTTGTGCCGATAGTGCTGTATTCCGAAAAACGCCCGGTAGCCCTCTTTACCGTGTATTTGCCCGGCTTGCCGGCAAAATCCAATGTAATTTTGTTTTTCTCCGCTTTGATGCCGCCCGACGCAACCGGTGCAAACATAAGCATGGCGAAAAACAATGTTATCGTTGTAGCTTTCATAAAATTTAAATACAGAATCAATACAAAATTATAAAAAAATGACAAAAAAACGGCCTCAGACCAGCGTAGTACGCGCCATGTGCCTGAGGCCGCAATTTAGAATCAGAATGTTTTGATCTGTATCTTTGTAATTATTACCTCGCCACCGATGATAAGGGCATTATCTGCACCACCGTTCATCGTAGCCGCCATGCCTTCGGTGATTTCGAAATCGATGAAATTCTCATCAGCCTTGATAGCCACATTGTTCGGGTCTCTACCCTCTTCTTCACGGATGAGAGGTGCGCCCCACCAACCGTCGCATAGACAGAAAGTCTGCGGAGCTGCATGAGGAGCAAAGGAGAACCTGATTATCTGGCCTGCTTCGGGAGTCACAGCCGAGAGGTCGAGCTCAGCCGGCGTCATATACCACCACCAGCCTGTTTCGTGCTCGCCTGACCAGATTGTCGGATACTCGCGGAAGAGTTCAATCTTCTTCAAGGTGAAATTGCCGCCACCGATAATGATACCGATTCCACTGTTGAAAGTATCTACCATACCTTGCGAGATGGGGAATTCGAGTTCGCCTGTACCGGCTTCGACCCATTTTGTATTGGCTCCGTCTCCGGTAACATTAGGTTCTCCCCAGTTGCCATCGCAGACGCAGACACTCGCACCATTTGGATTATCGAAAGTAAGACGCATCATAAGGCCTTCACGGAGTGAGAAACCTTCGAGGTTAAACTGATCGGTAGCCATATATTGCCAGTTGGCCCAATCGTAAATATAGACATCTCCTTCCCAGATTGGATAATATCCTTCACCCTGCTGCTCTGTGCCACCGCCGAAAATCTCGTCGGACAATGTAAGCTCGGGAAGCACATATTTCTTGCCGCTGCAATCCTCGATAGTGATTGCGGCCGAGCCTGCTGCCACGCCCATGGGAGAATAGATGTAGAGCGAGCCGGTGGCCTTGCGTTTGAAATTCTCTGCCTTGACAACAATATCTGTGCCATCGGCACCGGGGAAATATGCCTTGGTGATGAATTCAAGGTCGCTGCCGTAAACCTCCACGCATTCATTGATTTTCACCTCTTTATCAAGCGGAGCCACACGGATAGGCTCGGGCTTGCCGAGAGTGAGTGTCATGACAGACACAGCCGATTCGTCATTGGCACGGACTGTCACCGTACCGCCCTCGGCGGAGACTCCAGCCGGAGTTACGACAGAGATATAGCCGTTGCCTACTTTCGTGATGTCGGTCGCTTCCACATTACCGGGAAAAACAACGGATGTGGCCTTGTCGAGACCGGTACCGGTGATAGTGACAACCTGGCCTTCCATAACTTTTGTCGGCAGGACAGATTTCACCGCGAGCACATCATTGGCGTCGACCACATCATTGTCGTCGCACGAGGTCAGCGCCACGTTCGACAGCAAAGCCATGCCGGCAGCCATTAGATATAAACTATATTTTTTCATAAATGTAATTCGTTTGAAAATTCGTTGAACCTGTTATTACCACTTGTCGTTCTGTGTCAGATTGCCGTTCTTCTGGAGTTCAGACTGCGGAATCGGGTACAGGTTGTATTTCTCGTCCCACTGGCGCGATTTGGTCACGCGGTTGAGAATAAGGTCGCCGTTGCTGTCAAGCCTCATGTCGGCGACGTCCACGCTGTTGAAGAACTGGGCGCCCTTCTTCCAGCGACGGATATCCCAGAAACGATGGCCTTCGAAAGCCAGTTCTACCATACGCTCGCGCATATAGCGGTTTTCGAAATCGGCGTCTCCGTGGAATTCCGGCATCATGATGTCCGGACGGTTACGCAGAACATTGATAGCCTCGTTGGCCGACATGCCGAATTCGCCTGCAGCGTCAGCGCTGCCGTAATAGTTGTACATCGCTTCGGCATAATTAAGGTAGAATTCCGCCAGACGCATCACAATCCAGTTGTGGCGTGTCGAGGTAGCATTATTGGTGGTGGTTACACAAGTACCGTCAACGAACTTTTTCAGATAATAGCCCGTAGGAGTAGCATTCAGTTTGGGAGCGCCGTTGAAACCATTCTGGTAAGTTTCGATAGCAATCTGCTGGGTTGTGTTGGCCGGCCAGAGGTCGCCGTTCTTCACTACGGTAAGTTCGAAACGGGGATCAAGCCCGGCGTACGGATTCTCGGCGGTAACGTTCACATTTCCGGGATGTTTCTCCTTGAAAGTCTTGCCGTCGGCCTGATATTCATAAACATCCACAAGCGACTGGGTCGGGCAGTTGCCGGAATTGCCGTTTTCCACACCGACAGGATAGTTGTTCTTCTCGAAATCGTTGCTTGCCTGTGTGCCGAGGACAAAGATGAACTCAGGGTTGGTAAATGTCTCGTGTCCCCAGAGATTGGCATACCCGCTCAGCTTATAGCCCCAGAGCGAGGCGTTGTCGATAATGAATTTGCTGGCGGCGGCAGCCTCTTTCCAAAGTTCCTTGTCATTGTTGGTGTTGAAGAGAGGCGAAGCCTGATACAAGAGCGCACGGGCCTTCAGGGCAAGGGCGGCGCCACGGGTAGCACGACCGATTTCCTGGCCTGGAATATCATTGAACGATACCGGAAGATATTCGGCCACAGCATCACATTCATCTACAATAAACTTGAAAACCTCATTGGCCGGCGTACGCGACACGCTGTTGGCCTGCGCGTTGGAGAGTGTCGCCGTCACCAATGGCACATCACCGTAGGCGCGCACAAGTTCAAAGTAGAAATATGCGCGGAGAAAGCGAAGCTCATAGGGGAAAATCTCGAACTGCTGCACCATGGTCTGGTAATTGGGATCATATTCATAATCCGAGAGATCGATTTTGTTGATGCGTTCCAGATACATGTGTATCTGGGTAATGGCGCGATAGGCGGTATTCCATGTATTGGGGAATGGATTCGAGGGAGTCCAACCGCCATTGAAATAATTGTGGACGGACGAATAGGACAAAGCGAACTCGGCTTCATCGGAGGCACTGGCAATCATTGCGCCGTTGCCGTAGAGATTATCCTTGAATTCACTCGGCATCTGCGCATAAACGTCGTAGACGAGATTCTTGATGCCGTTGAGCGGACTGTTATAGGTCCAGTCTTCGTCGCGGTTCGACGCTTCATTGTAATTGAGATCGGCGCATCCGGCGACGGCAAATACCGACAGGCCTAAAAGAGCATATTTAATCTTGTTCATACTGTTTCTTGGATTAGAAGGTTAACGTGACACCTACGTTGACACCCTTGAACATGGGATAAACTGTCGAGAAGACTTCAGCATCCATATTGTCCACGTTGTCGAACGACAATAGGTTCTCACCCTGGACAAACACTTTTGCGTCGGAGAGCCACAGCTTCGAGAGAAGCTTCGAGGGGAACTTGTAGTAGACCTCGCAGTTGCGCATCTTCAGGAAATGCACCTTCTTGAGCCATACATCGCTGTCGCGGCCGTTGTTGTTGTTGGTCTGGGTTGTGAGGCGGGGATAGAGAGCGTTTTCTCCTGCCACGTCATAGCAGTTGTTGTAATAGTCAAGCGAGAGATTGCCGCCGTCGGCCATGCCGCCCCAGATTGTGGACGGGAGTCTCTTCATATAGTTGCCTGTTCCTTGGAACCATGCGTTGATACCTATGCCCTTGTACTCGACACCGATATTGAATGCATAGTTGAGTTCGGGGATATCGGTACCGCAGTTGAGGCTGGCTACGTCGAACTCGTTGATAAGTTTGTCGCCGTTCAGGTCGCGGTATTTTATGTCGCCTACACTTACCGCGGAGAATTCCTGACGCGGGCTGTTGTTTATATCAGCATCATCCTTGAAGAATCCATTGGATTGCAGACCCCAGGCCTCGTTCACACGGTGGCCTACAGGATCGCGGAGAGGATAGGTAGGGGTACCGATGTACTTGAGCACCCTGTTGCTGTTCCACGACAATGTGACACCTGCATTGACATTGAGATCGGATGTTATTCTCTTGGCATACTTGGCACTTACCTCAAAGCCGTAGCTTTCAACCTCGCCGACATCATTGTACGACGAACGGATACCTACAACCGACGAGTTCTCGTTGCTGGCTGAGAGCATGATGTGGCTACGGCGCTGATAGAAACCGTCGACTGTGAGATCAAGAGAATTGAATAGGCGGATGTCTGTACCGAGATTGACACTCTTTGATGTCTCCTGGGAAAAATCCGTTGTAGGGAAAGAGCCGAGCGATGCACCCCACATAGCATTGTATTCATTGCCAATGATTACATATCCGTGCGAAGAATCCCATGTGGGAAGCCACATACCGTATGTCGGCATATAGTCGGTATGCTGTATGGCACCCGAAGCACGGAGTTTGCCGTAGTTGAGCACGCTTTCGCTGTTGTTGGCATAGATCCATCCTAACGAGAGCACAGGAGAAAAGGCCCATTTGGCAGGATAGGAGCGGTTGGAGCCATTGCCTGCGAGAACAAGATCGCCCATGAAACGGTTCATGAAATCATAATGGAACACACCCATGATGTTCTGACGGTAGAAAGTATTGCCTCGCCCGTCTGCATTCTCACCTTTGTTGTTGTAAATGACAGCGGCATTGAAATGGTCGTTGTCGGTGAACGAACGCTTGTAGTTCACACCGATATTTCCGCTTGCTGTCCACCACTGTGAGCTAACCCAATGACTGAAATTAAGGTTGTTCTGCCTGTTGCCGAATACCGGCGCGGATACATTGTTCTTGTCGCCGATTGCACCGATATAGCTTTCATAACCATACTCGAACGGTTTGGTCATATTCTCTGCCTTTATCGATGAGTTGGCATATGCGGCGCTGATGAATACGCTCAGACCCTTTACCCAGAAATCAAGATGCTGTGTGAGTTTGCCGTCAACCCAGAGCTGACGCTGATGGGTCTTGTAATAGCCCGTTTCCTGAATCTTGGCCACAGGGTTGGCGTCACCGTAAGCCTCGTTACCACCCCAGATTCCTGCCGAGGTCTTGTAAGGGAAGGCACTTGCCGGCAGACGGTAGATTGCCGATACTGCGTCGTCAGCGCTTAGACCGGAAGGACGCTTTGTCTCCTGGAACATGCCGAAGAGATTAACCGACATCTCGGTCGAGCTTGTGATATTGAAATCAAGATTTGTGCGGATATTGGCTTTCGACTGACGGAGCTGTGCGTTATATGTGTCAGCCTGGGCATCCTTGAGCGCACCACGCACATCAACATAATCGATGTTCGTGTAATATCTCACTCTGTTGGTGCCGCCATAGACCGATACATATGCATGGTCTTCGTCACCACTGTTCTTGAAGGTAAGATCGCGCCAGTTGACATTGGGATAGAAATAACGGTCGGAACCGTCCTTGAAGAGCCCTAATTCCTGATCTGTATATGCAGCAGACAGTCCGTCGTTGCGACGTGCTCGGTTGAGAGCACCTGCATAGGTGTATCCGTCCACCATGTCGGCGAACTGAGGATCAAAGGTAAACTTATGGCTGTAGTCAACCTTGACGCGAGTCTTACCTTCCGAACCGCGTTTTGTCTTGACGAGGATGGCACCATTGACACCTTCATGGCCGAGAAGCGCCGTAGCTGCGGCATCCTTCAGCACAGTGACACTCTCTACTTCCTCTACGCTAAGACGGTCTATCGGACGTTCGTAGCCGTCGACAAGGATAAGGATACTCTTGTCATTAAGTGTATGATAACCGCGGATATTGAACGACGCTCCTTTGTTCTCATCGCCGGCAAATCCACCTTGCGAGAGTGCTGTAAGGGCCGGAAGGCGACCGTATAAAGCCTGGGCAAGATTAGTCGCCGATGTCTGCTGCAATTCTTCGCCGGTAATTGTGGTTACAGCGGCGGTGGTGAAGAAATCACTTATTTCCACGCCGTAACCCAAATCGTAGGCATCTGCATTCTTATCGTTGAGTGTAACCTGCGCGCTTGCTGTCAGAGAGGCGGCGGCAGTCGCAAGCATCAACATTCTATTTATATTCATAGTATTATTTTACTGATTTTTAATCTGGATTACCACCCCGGGTTCTGGTTAAGGCCATAGCCCTTGTTTATCTCGTCGCGGGAAATTGGTGCAAGATACCATTTGTCGGTCCATTTACTTGTCTGTTGGCCGGGTATATCCCACCATACACGGATATTGTTGGTGCAAGGTACCTTCTCATAGATACATGCCGGCCAGGGCTCGCCGGGCTGGAGACTGGTATCGGCTCCCTCCATCTTGTTGCCGGCAGCATCTTTGCGCCACATACGGAGCTGATGAACCTGTTTTTTGAATATGTCGGAACGTTTGTAACGGATAAGATCATACCAGCGCTGATCCTCAAAGCCTAATTCGCATGCTCGCTCGCGCATAAGCTGCTCTATGAAATTGTCCTTATTGGATGTAAGACTTAGTTCGGGGTTCATTACCTCCACTTTTCCGAGACCTACTCGCGCGCGTACCTTATTCATTTCATCGCATGCTCCTCGAAGATTGCCTGTCTGGGCGAGAGCCTCGGCATAGCAGAGATGAATGTCCGCCATGCGCAGATAAGCGAAATTGGTCGGGTAATATGCGGCATAGCCGTTATCGCGAAGATATTTGAACAGTTTCATTCGTGTCGACCATGGATTGTCGGTAACCTGAGGATTGAAAGTCTGGTCCACATTACCGCCTTGCCACATCTCGATACTTGACAGTCCCTGATATTGCTCCACGAGATTATTGCGCGAAACCACCATAGTTTCGTATAGACGTGGGTCGCGGTTGGCAAAAATATCGATATTATCGGGATTACTGGTGTTGAACACATTGTCGTATGGGAAATTACGGCCATCAGCCATGCCGAACATCTCCATAAATTCAAGAGTGAACAGAGCCATGCCGAATTCATCCATGCCTTCTACGTTCCAGTCACCATTCCATGCATTGTCGCCCAGACCCGCATGAACCTCTATCACCTTTTCGCTGTTGCCGCGAAACCAGTAAGCTGCGCGATAAGCATTACAATAGTCCTGTTCGGCGTCTCCGGTTGCCTGTACAAGAGCAAAATAGTTGCCATTGGCGGCATTGGCCTTGAAAAAATCCTCACACGCTGCGAGAGCCCTGTTCCAAAGTTCAGGCTTGTAACCGCCGGTCCAAACCTGTTCGGGATTCTGATTATCTTCATTGCGGGTAAATTCAAGGTAAGGCCTGTCGGAATTGAACAGAGGAGATGCCACGAAATTCCACAACTTCACACGCAGACCGTAAGCCGAGCCTTTGGTAAGACGTCCGGAATTGGTCGCCTGATCCTGCACATAGAAGGGAAGACCCGGTTCATCGATAGCACATTGGATCAGCTCGTCGATAAATTCCGCTGTCTGTATTACACTGAGACGGCGGCCGTCTACCACATCAGCAGCCACGTAAGAGCGATCTACCTTGGGAAGACCGCCGAAATTTCGGAATGCATCCAGATAGCGCGATGCCATAATGACATAGGCCTCGCCGCGGAGCTGACTTTTCTCTGTATCTGTAAGATCGGGAACCCGATTGATGTTCTCGATAAAAAGCCATCCCTCTCGTATAGTACGCCAGATTCCTGCACGGGCATTTCCATCACCGTTGGCGATGAATGGGAACTTGACAAAACCGCCATTGTCCTGATCGGTTTCGGTGAGATCACCTCCGTAATATTTGCCAAGGTTATGCCATCCGCAATACGACTGGCAGATATCGGTAAGGGCATCCGAATGGGAATACCACACCGCACCAGTGTATGTAAAGGCATTATGCATGGCACCATACATATGCCAAAGGAAACGTTTGGCATTCTCACCCTTGGCAAAAATGGTGTCCACAGTCACATCGACACCGGGCTGCTTCTCCAGAAAGCCATCACCCACATTGATATCGTCGACACAGGAGTATAGAGAACCTATACCTATCATGATGCCGGCAGCTCCTATAAATGCGGTGGTTTTTATTTTAAGTTTTTCTATAAGATTCATTGTCGGAGTATTAGAAATTTACGTTGATACCGAAATTATAGACGCGTGTCATAGGATAGCGAGTGCTGCCATAGCCGGCCTGTGCCTCCGGGTCGTTGGCTTTGAAACTCGTGAATGTCAAAAGGTTATAACCGTTGGCATATACTCGGATGCTGTTGACAGGTACTCGGGGTATGCGGAACGAATAACCGATTTCGACGTTTTTCAAGCGGATATACGATGCATCGACCATCCAGGGCTGCGAAAGAGAGCCGTTGTGCTCACGTGCTGATTTCTCAAGGGAGATACGCGGGAGAATAGCGTCAGGATTATCCTCGGTCCACGAGTTGTCGTAAACCCACTTGTTGAGCATCGACATGTTGCCGGTACCGAAGGCCGGGGTGTAGAACGAGCTGAGCTGACGGTTGACGTGCGCGGCGCCCACCCATGTCATGGAGAAATCAAGACCTTTCCAATTGAGCGATGCCATAATGCTGCCGGTATATTCGGGAATATCGCTGTAGCCGATTGCATGCACATCGTTGGCGTCCACTTTGCCGTCGCCGGTAAGGTCGACAAAGACGCTGTCGCCGGGACGGAGAGTAATCTGCTGGTCGGGCATATCGACACCATAAGCCGCTTTATAGCGTTCTTCTGTCTCTCCGGGAACATAGAATTCAAAGAAATCATAACCGAAGGGCTGGCCTACAGGATGTCCGGTGTGGTACATATGGGGGAATTCCTTCTTGACTTCCGCCATTTCCACAACTTTATTGCGGGCGAAAGAGAATGTCGGAGAAATAGAATAGTTAACCTCACCTACACGATCGGCCCAGCGGAGAGTTATTTCATAGCCGTGGTTCTTCACACGTCCGAAATTGACAGAAGTGGGTTTGAGTGCGGAAATACCTGCGATTGTAGTTTCGTTGGAAACGAGAATATTCTTACGGTCTTCCGTAAAGAAATCGGCGCTGACGCTCAGACGGTCTTTGAAGAAGCGTATATCGACTCCATAATTCTGTTTTGTAGCCGTCTCCCATGTCACGTCAGGATTACCGTTGCTGTTTTCACGTGCACCCGGCATCCACGAGCCATTATTTATACCAAAATTACCCGTACGATCGTTGGTCCACCATTGGCCGCCATTGTTGGAATAGAATCCCCATGTACCGGGGAGGTAGAGGAAACGACCCACACCCTGGTCATTGCCTACCTTACCTACAGAACCGCGAAGCTTGAAATAAGAAACTACGGGACGGATAGGTTCCCAGAATTTCTCCGAAGATGCTATCCAGCCGATGGATGCAGAGGGAAAGAAGCCGAAACGCTTGCCTTTTGCAAAGTTCTCGGATCCGTTATAACCCATATTGAGGTCAATCATGTATTTGGTCTGAAAATCATAGGTTACACGGGCAACCATGCCTACATAACCGCGGGGGATGGACGTATATTCCCATGGATAATAGTTCTTTGACTCATTATAAAGAACTAACGCGCCTACATTATGGTCTCCGAACTTTCGTGCATAGTTGAGTGCGGCCTCCGCATACCAGTTGCGGCCGCCCCATTTGGATTCATCGTAGCCGAGAGGCCAGGAATCTCCCTGACGGACATAAACAACCTTCGGAGAACCGTCGGGCAGGGTTTCACTCTTGGCAATCGTAGCCTTGTAGTTGATGCCGCCCCCTGTTGTGCGGGCCTTCTGCAACGTATAATCGGAGTTATACGAACCCTTGATACGGAAATCAAGACCCGGAGTGATGAAATCGAGCTTGAGCTTGTACTGAAGGTCGAGATTCACAACATTCTGAGTCTGAGTCGTCCATCCATGCTGATAGATAAGACCGAGACCGTCGGAACCTATAGCGCCTACGAGATCCGGATCGGAAACGATGCGGCGTCCCTCGCTGTCGAGACCGTAGCCTGCCATAGGCATACCGTTGTTGAGAAGACCTTCAACACCAAACACACCGGACTGTCCGTTGTACTCACCGTTACCGATGGAGTTGCGTTTGCCGATTCGTCCGCCGATGCCGATAGAAATAGAGCTTCGGCTTGAAAGATCCACGTCAAGATTAGCACGGTAATTATAGCGGCGATACTTGAAATTGGCATCCTTGCCTTGATCGAAGGTCTTGAAAAGACCGTCCTGATTGAGCATGCCGACAGAAACAAAATAACGTGCACGTTCAGTACCGCCCGACACATTAATATTATATTGTTCCTGCCATGCATGATCATTCATCAGATAAGTAAACCAGTTGGTACTCGGATATACTGTCGGCATGTCCATGTCTTTCCAGTGCTGTATCGCTTCCTGCGAGTATTTCCATCCCGAAGGATCGACGCCTTCCACTTCCTGTGCATGATTATATGCCGTTGCATATTCATAGGAATTAGCAGGTTCGAGGAATTTAGAAATCTGTTGGAGACCTGCCGATGCTGTCAATGTAACAGTAGGCTTGCCGATTTCACCGCGGCGGGTCGTTACAAGAATCACACCGTTTGCACCGCGTACACCAAAGACTGCTGTTGCGGAGGCGTCCTTGAGAATAGAAATATCCTGAACTTCGTTAGGATCAATCTGACTGAATTCACGTTCGACACCGTCGACAAGCACAAGGGGCTCGGCACTATTGAATGAACCGACACCGCGAATGCGGATAACTGGATCATCGGCACCCGGGACACCCGTATACTGCACCGACTGAAGACCCGGTAACTTACCCGAAAGAGCATTGCCGAGCGATGCAGCGGGAGACTTGAGAAGCTCCTTACCGCCTACATTGGCTACAGAACCTGTCAGCGTCACCTTGCGCTGCTGGCCATAACCGATAACTACCATTTCTTCGAGCTGTTCGCTGCTCTCGTCCATAACGACATCGACAGTAGTCGAATTAACAATGATTTCTTTCGGCTTATAGCCTACATACGAGAATACCAGGGTAGTCCCCCGGGGAACTCCGGACAAGACATAGTTGCCGTCAATGTCTGTCACCGTGCCTTTCGACTTATCCTTAGTCTGCACGGAAACACCGACAAGCGGCTCATTCTGCTCGTCTGTAACACAACCTTGCACTTTTAAATTCTGTGCGAAGGACACTCCCGGCAGCGCCAAAGTCATTATCAGCGCCAACAAGAGAAGATGTAATCTACTTGCTTTTTCCATGAGCATTAAATTTATATAATGATTGTTTATCTTTCCGAGTGCAATATTATTGACAAACCTTTGTAAGAAGGTGAAGAAATTAACATTAAAGGTTTAAACACAGCAAATGCTCCCGAATCACTCAATATCTCTATAGCCAAGCAGGTTAAGAAATCGTCAGACTGGGTTGAAAAATCGTCACTATCCACTTGTAATCATAACCGTTATACTGTATTGCATAAGCTCGCACGGCTTAAATATGTCTTGACAACGACATGCTTAAACAAACAATCTTGCCTCCTTGAATTTATATATGTCGCAGATTTACCACGGCTCTTTCATTTAGGATATTTTGTGCATGTATCGTGAGAGCCTCGGAGAGGCGTCATAATGTGAAAACCCCG
>CAJTJV010000016.1 GCA_910576775.1 uncultured Muribaculaceae bacterium
GTCACGTAACCGCAGCTACGCTCCATCAAAGTCAGGCCGGAGCTTATCGGCCTGTTAAACTACTTACCACAGACTACTTAGGCCTTATAAAATCCTGCGCGGGCGCGAAGCGCGTATGGGCGCGACAATTTTTTTGAAAAAAAGTTCACTGAAATTTTGCAGAGTCGCAAAAAACGCCGTATCTTTGCACCGCAAAAGCCGCCAGAGGGCGTGCAAGCAACTGCTTCAATAGCTCAGTCGGTTAGAGCATCTGACTGTTAATCAGAGGGTCGTTGGTTCGAGTCCATCTTGAAGCGCAAAAAGCCGCAATGTGAGTTGCGGCTTTTTTGTTATATGGCATTGTGACATATAACAAAAAAAGGAAGCTGAAAAGCTTCCTTTTGAGGTACCAAGCAGAATCGAACTGCTGTAAACGGTTTTGCAGACCGGTGCCTAACCACTCGGCCATGGTACCTTGTCGTTTGTGACTGCAAAGTTAGGGATTATTTCTTATTCCTACAAATTTTTTTTTGCAGAGCATGCAGAAAATGCGTTTTTATCCTTATTTTTGCGATGTGTAAAACAAGAATCATTATGAAAAAACTATTCCTGTCATTAGTCGCAATCTTGGGTTCTTTATATGGTGCTTTTGCCCAAAGCGAAATATTAAATAGTCCGGACAATCGCGCCTATTTCGGCATCCGCGTGTCACCCGAGGTTACATGTCCGGGTAATATCAATGTAAAACCTCTGAGTATCGATGCTTTCAATAATGGCGGCGGTCTGGAGTTCGGTGTTATATATAATGTGCCGGTAGTTGCAAATTTTTATATCGAGCCCGGTGTGAAACTATATTATAATGCTTACGGTCTCAAAAAGGAGTTTGTGAAGGCTCTTGAAGATGATATCATTTTTGAAGGCATGTCTGTCCGTAAATTCGGTATGCGTATACCTGTCCTGGCAGGCTATCATTTTGATTTCACGCCTGAGTGGAAGGTGTATGCTTACACAGGCCCCGAGTTCGACATTGCTTTTTCGGGAAAGGAGCACATAAGCGGTCATAATTTCAGTGCGTCGGTGGATTTGTACGGAGACGCTGGAGAAATGCATCGATTCGATATGTCGTGGATTATCGGTGCAGGTGTGTCGTACAAGCATTGTTACTTTGGCATAAGCGGAGGTATCGGTATGTGCGATATGGTTAAAGACACCCCGTCGCTCCACGAAAACCGAGTGACTTTCTCTCTTGGATATAATTTCTGAGAGTATTACTGATACAGGTTGTCAACCAATTGTCAGTCAGCAATAATGACGGGCGCGACAGACCGCGCCCGTGTTTTTGATTTGTCGCAGTGGGAAAAAAATACTAATTTTGCACGGTCTCACCTTGGGTCCAAGATTTATTTTATTCCTACAAAGCAAAAGATTTATGCAGGCGAGCAAATCAGCCGTTCTTACATTGGAAGACGGCACGACCTTTAGAGGCAATAGCTTCGGCTATGAAGGTCCGGCAGCCGGCGAGGTGGTTTTCAATACCGCGATGACCGGCTATCCCGAAAGTCTCACCGACCCTTCCTATGAAGGGCAGATACTTGTCACTACGTTTCCACAATTAGGTAATTACGGCGTTCCGCCGGCCGACACCGGCGATATCATGCAAGGCCATTTCGAGGGTACACGCATCCATTGCCGGGCTATCATCACTCAGGATTATGCTTTTCATCACAGCCATTGGCTGGCTTCGCGCTCTCTTGCCGATTGGCTCAAATCCGAAAAAATCCCCGGACTTTACAACATTGATACCCGGGCGCTGACAAAGCATCTGCGCAGCCACGGTTCGATGCTCGGAAAAATTACCGTAGAAGGTTGTGGGGAATGTGATTTCTACGATCCCAATGCTGAGAATCTTATCGCGCTTACATCATGCCGGCGCCCTCTTGTCTATGAGGCCGACGAAGCAAACCCTTACGTCCTTGAAGGTTCTGAGCTTGCACCGTCTACAAACGGACGCCCGACAGTAGTGCTTGTCGATTGTGGTATAAAACACAATATCATCCGCTGTCTGTTGCGTCGCGGGTTGCGAGTGGTGCGTGTACCTTGGAACTACGATTTCAACGCATTTGAATGGGACGGTCTGTTTATCAGCAACGGTCCCGGTAATCCCGATTTCGCTACAGCGACAGTCGAGAATATCCGGAAGGCCATGGATCGTAAGAAACCTATATGCGGCATATGTATGGGCAACCAGCTTCTTGCCAAAGCGGCCGGCGCGAGAACCTATAAACTTAAATATGGTCATCGCAGTCATAACCAGCCGGTGCGGCTCGTAGGAACTGAGCGCTGCTTCGTAAGCTCACAGAACCATGGTTTCGCAGTCGATACCGCTACGCTGCCCGGCGACTGGGAGCCGCTTTTCGTAAATATGAACGACGGCACGAACGAGGGCATCCGTCACCGTACGTTGCCGTTTTTTTCCGCCCAGTTCCATCCGGAGGCTTCCAGCGGCCCGCGCGACACAGAATTTCTTTTCGATGAATTTTCAGCTCTGCTAAAATGATACCTGACGATAAAAAACCGCGTAAAGTACTGCTATTGGGCAGCGGCGCATTGAAAATCGGCGAGGCCGGTGAATTCGACTATTCCGGCGCACAAGCCTTGAAAGCCCTTCGTGAAGAAGGCATCACAACAGTGCTTGTGAATCCTAATATTGCGACAGTGCAGACTTCCGAAGGCATGGCCGACAAGATTTATTTTCTTTCTGTCACGCCATATTTCGTTGAACGCGTCATCGAGAAGGAGCGTCCCGACGGCATCCTCCTTGCTTTTGGCGGTCAGACAGCATTGAACTGCGGAGTTGAGTTATGGCGCTCGGGAGTCCTTGAGAAATATAATGTAAAAGTACTCGGTACTCCCGTCGAGGCTATCATGAATACAGAGGACCGAGAGCTTTTTGTCGAGCAGCTTAATGAAATAGATGTCAAGACAATAAAGAGCGAGGCGGTAGAGACTGTCGGCGATGCCTTGCGTGTCGCCAACCGTCTCGGTTATCCTGTTATCGTGCGTGCGGCATATGCGCTGGGAGGGCTCGGCAGCGGTTTCTGTGATAATGACACCGAATTGCGTCAGCTCGTGGAGAAAGCCCTGTCGTTTTCTCCGCAGGTGCTTGTGGAGAAATCGCTCAAGGGGTGGAAGGAAGTGGAATATGAAGTTGTCCGAGATCGATACGATAACTGTATCACGGTCTGCAACATGGAGAATTTCGATCCGCTTGGCATCCATACAGGCGAGAGTATTGTAGTAGCACCGTCGCAGACGCTTTCGAACGACGATTACCATTATCTCCGCAGTCTTGCCATCAAGATTGTGCGCCATGTTGGAATCGTCGGGGAATGTAATGTGCAATATGCGTACGATCCTTCGTCGATGGACTATCGCGTAATCGAGGTGAATGCGCGTCTGAGTCGCTCGTCGGCGCTCGCCTCCAAGGCAACAGGCTATCCCCTCGCATTTGTAGCCGCCAAACTCGCTCTGGGTTATGGTCTTTTTGATTTGAAAAACAGTGTGACGCAATGTACGTCGGCATTTTTCGAGCCGGCTCTCGACTATGTTGTGGTGAAGATTCCGCGCTGGGATCTCGGCAAGTTCAACGGTGTGGACCGTCATATCGGTTCATCTATGAAATCGGTAGGCGAGGTGATGGCTATCGGGCGTACATTTGAAGAAGCCATTCAGAAAGGACTCCGTATGATAGGTCAGGGCATGCACGGATTTGTGGAGAATCGCGAGATTAATATCACCGATTTGGAAGCCGCACTGAAAGAGCCTACCGATCGCCGTATATTCGTCATTGCCAAGGCTTTTGCCGAAGGATATTCCGTCGACTGTATTCACGACCTTACTAAAATCGACCGTTGGTTCCTTTATAAACTGAAAAATATTTTCGATACGTCGGTCGAACTCGCCGGCTATGACAGTATGGAAGCTCTTCCCCCTGCGCTCCTTCGTCTTGCCAAACAGCAGGGATTCAGTGATTTCCAGATAGGCCGTTCGGTATTCAAGAATGCTTTTGTCGAGGATCCGGATTCTTTCATGGCTTTGGTGCGTGGTTATCGCAAGGCTCTTGGTATCGTTCCTGTGGTAAAGCAGATCGACACTCTTGCCGCCGAGTATCCTGCCGCTACAAACTATCTCTATCTCACCTATAACGGCGCGGAGAACGATGTCGAATATGAGAATGACGGACGTTCGGTCGTAGTTCTCGGTTCTGGTGCATACCGTATAGGTTCATCGGTGGAATTTGACTGGTGCTCGGTAAACGCCATGCAGACCACCCGTCGCCGTGGTTGGCGTTCGGTGATGATAAACTATAATCCGGAGACCGTTTCTACCGACTATGATATATGCGACCGTCTATATTTCGATGAACTGACATATGAACGTGTGCTCGATATTCTTGAATTTGAGGCTCCCCATGGTGTGATTCTTTCAGTTGGAGGCCAGATTCCGAACAATCTTGCCACGCGTCTTGATGCTGCCGGTGTCAATATTCTCGGTACTAAGGCTTCAAGTATCGACCGTGCGGAGGACCGTCATAAATTCTCCGAAATGCTCGACTGTATCGGGGTGGACCAACCTCGTTGGCGAGAGCTTACAGACTTTGCCGATATCGAGGAATTTGTCGAAGAAGTAGGTTATCCAGTTCTTGTGCGTCCGAGTTACGTGCTTTCCGGAGCAGCGATGAATGTATGTTCTAACGCCGACGAGCTTCATCGGTTCCTTAAACTCGCAGCCAAGGTGTCGCAGAAGCATCCGGTTGTAGTGAGCGAGTTTATACAATATGCCAAGGAAATCGAGATGGATGCCGTAGCGCGGAACGGCGAGATAAAGGCATATGCAATATCGGAACATATCGAGTTTGCCGGTGTGCACAGCGGAGACGCCACAATACAGTTTCCTCCGCAGAAACTCTATGTAGAGACTATGCGCCGTATAAAAAAGGTTACTGCAAAAATTGCCGCCGCCCTCGAGATTTCAGGCCCGTTCAATATCCAGTTTCTTGCCAAGAATAACGATATAAAGGTTATAGAGTGTAACCTGCGTGCGTCGCGTAGCTTCCCATTTGTGTCGAAAGTGTTGAAAATCAATTTTATCGACCTTGCCACACGCATAATGCTTGGAGAAGATGTGGAGAAGCCCGGTAAGAGTGCGTTCGACCTCGATTATGTCGGAGTCAAGGCCTCGCAGTTCTCTTTCTCGCGTCTCGGCGGCGCCGATCCTGTTCTTGGCGTTGATATGGCGTCGACAGGTGAGGTTGGTTGTCTCGGTGAAGATACCAATGAGGCTGTTCTGAAATCGCTTCTCGCCGTAGGTTTGCGGGTACCTCACCGAGCCGTACTTCTCAGTACGGGAACCCCGAAACAGAAAGCCGATATGCTCGAGGCCGCGCATCTTTTGCATCAGTCCGGTATTACGATTTATGCTACAGGCGGTACCTGTCAGTTCCTCAATGAGAATGGCATTCCGGCTGTAAAAGTATTCTGGCCTTCGACGCCGGAAATGCATCCGCAGGCGCTCGATCTTCTGCATGAACGCAAGGTTGATCTTGTTGTGAACATGCCGAAGAATTTTACCGGCACCGAGCTGAGCAACGGTCGTAAGATACGTCGTGCCGCAGTTGATCTCAATATTCCTCTGCTTACCAATTCGCGCCTTGCCTCCGCTTTCGTGAGGGCTTTCACCGCACTGCCTCTTGACGAGATAGAGATCAAGAGTTGGGACGAATATTAAGCAATATGGCAGCGGTTGAGCTGTATTTAACGTTGTTTAACTGTATTCCGGTCGATGCTTCTAAGGGATGTGTTGCTTGGCTAATGTGCTTGTTTATATGTGGTTATACTTTTGTTGCCATAGCTAAGTTGAAAACTTGTTGAAAAAGTATGTCGTAAAACATATAAAATAATTTGTACAAAGTGTCGGAAAGCAAGACCTTTGTAGCGCAAACCTAAAACAATCTTTTTTACCTTAGAAATTGTACCTATTGGAAACCCATAAGAAGGAGCTTCGTGAGGAGCTCCTTTTTATTTATCCGTACGGCTTTGAAGGTGGCATAGATAATCATTTTTGGGTATTCTAACCGGACTTTTGGAAAATAGCCACCATATGACGCTTATGGATGACAAAAAATAATTATTTTTGAGTATTTGCTATACAAAAAATATTGTATACCTTTGCGATGAAAAACCAATAGGTATGAAAAATATAAACCGGATTGTATCGCTCACATTTTTTATATTGCTGTCGATAGTCGCACATGGAGCTGTATTGGAAGGTACGGTAACCTCTTCCGATGACAAGCTTCCTGTTGATATGGCGATTATAAAACTCAGTAGCAGCGATTGGGCTTTTACTGACGAGTACGGGCATTTTGAATTTAATAAGCTCAAGCCCGGACGCTACAGTTACGAATTAAGTTATCTGGGATATGAAACTGTAAAAGGGCAGGTGACTGTTTCAGAAGGCAAGCCTTATAGGCTCGATATCATTCTCCATCCGACCAATCTTGCACTCAAGGAAATCACGGTTACGGCGGAAGAAAGTGCTTTCGGTGCCGGTTCGAAAATCGGACAGGCTGCCATTCAGCATATCCAGGCTAAAAGTGTGGAGGATATGTTGCAGCTTCAGCCCGGTGCCGTGACAAAAAATCCCGATCTTGCTTCAGCCGGTCAGGCGTCGATACGCGAGATTGATGCCGGCGGCAATGCCAACAATGCGCTGGGAACATCTGTCCTTGTCGACGGCGCTCCTGTATCGAACGACGCCAACATGCAGATTATCTCTACCGCCCGTTCCGGCAACAACAGCTCCTTGCAGGCGAATACTCTTAACGATCAGAGTACTGCCGGCCGCGGTGTAGACCTGCGTCAGATTTCGCCGGATAATATCGAGTCGATTGAGGTTGTACGAGGCATCCCTTCCGCAGAATATGGCAACCTCACATCCGGTGCCGTCATCATCAAGACCAAGAGTGGCCAGACACCATGGGAAGCGATAGCCAAGGTCGACCCCAATTCCAAGCTGTTTTATATCGGGAAAGGTTTCCGCTGGCCCGGAAAAGCAGGTTCGCTGAATTTCTCCGTCGATTATACGAAATCCAATTCCGATCGTAGGCGCAGTTATCTCGGCTACGACCGCATAACAGCCAATGTGGCATACTCTAATGTCTTCATGCAGACGGGGAAACCGTTGACATTCAATTTTAAGGCGAGCTATTACGGCAATATCAGCGATACCAAGAGCGACGAGGAAATGCTGAAAAACGAGTATCTGCGCAACGACGACCAGGGCATGCGTCTGTCGCTCAACGGCACATGGCGCCTGCAGATGCCGTGGATTTCCAATCTGGACTATAATGTGGCGGTGCAGTATGCGCATCAGCAGAATATATATAATAAATATGTAGGCAGCGGTGTGGTGCCTTTTGCCAGTTCATATGTTTCCGGCGAGATGGAGGTTCCTTTCCTTCCCACAACCTATCTTTGCCATTATCTTATAGACGGAAAGCCACTGAATGTGACGGCACAGCTTAAAGCTAACCGCATGTTTATCTTCGACCGTGGCTCGTCGAATTTCAAGCTCGGAGCATATTATAACCTGTCTTCCAATAAGGGGGAGGGTCTTGTCTTCGATCCGTCCATGCCTCCGTCGCAGGGCGAAGGCCAGTCAGTGAGGCCTCGTTCCTATGCCTCGATTCCGGCAATGAATACTCTTGCCGGTTTCTTTGAGAATCAGACGGAACTGAACCTTCATCCGACAATACTCACCTTGCAGGCCGGTGTCCGCGTGAGCCGTCTGTTTGTCGATATGAAGGAGGCTCTTCGCGGCGATATTGTGACGGCCGACCCGCGTGTCAACCTGTCGTGGCAGTTTCTGACTCCCGAGAACAACCGGTTGTTCCGGCGCCTTGCGCTTACCGCCGGCTATGGCATTGCATCCAAGATGCCTACACTCGCCTCGCTGTATCCTACTCCGGCCTATTTTGATTATGCAAGTTACAACAGCTATGTCGGCGCCGGCAGCGACCGTAACCTCGCTGTGATGACGACTGTTGTTATTCCCAATACGGCCAATCCCGATCTGAAGCCTGCAAGGGCGCATAAATATGAAATCGGGCTGAACGGCCGTGCGGGTAATGTAACCGGTTCGGTGACATTCTTCAAGGAACACACAACCGGGGAATTCGGATTCATGTCTGTGCCTTTCACTATGGCCTATAACCGTTATTACATTCCTTCGGCGGACCAAAGCAAAACAACAATTCCGTCATATGACGAAGGCGCGCTCAGATATACAATGGCCGACGGAACTGTGAAGAATGCACCTTATTATCGTCAAAGCGAGGTAAAGAGCTATTCTTCGCCGGCCAATACCACGACCAGCGACAAACATGGTATTGAATATTCCTTCAATTTCGGGCGCATCCCCGGTATTTCCACCGATCTTATCGTGGACGGCGCATGGTTCTGGATAAAGCGCCGGTCAACATCCCCGTCGTACTATTCGAGCCGCGTCGTATCGGGAGCTGTCACCGGTGGCGCCGTAACCCCTTTCAATACGTATCTTTCAGTAATGCCGGAGGGGCAGGGCAGTGTGCGCTCGCGCTTCAATACCGATTTCCGTTTCGTGACCCACATTCCCGCCGTGCGCCTGATATTCTCCACTACCGTTCAGGTCGTATGGTTCGAGAGCTATCATAATATATATGAGGACGGTAACGGTAATCCGCTTTATCAGCGCGTGCCCGGGTCTTACGGTTCCGAGATTCTACAGGTAGCTCCCGTCGGCTACTACGACAAAGAAATGGTGTACCGTCAGTGGAATCCCTCAGAGGTGGAACGTCCCGACGAACTGATGTTCCGAATGGCGAACACAGAGTATTTCGACAAACAGACATACCCGCCTACATGTATGCTCAATTTCAAGCTGACAAAGGAAATCGGCCGCTATCTGAATCTTTCGTTTGTTGCCAACAATTTCCTTAAATTCAGTAAGATGTATTACCAACAGCAAATAGGCGGCTATCGTCAGCTTTACACTCCGCTCTATTTCGGCGCTGAGATAAAGATTAAAATTTAACCACATAATTATTATAAGCAATGAAAAGAATCGCTTACATTCTCAGCATAGTATGCATTGCATTGGGCTTTGCATCATGCTCGAAAGATGATGTAGCAAAGAACTACACATTTACCGTCGATGTACAGCTCCCTGAGGGCGTACAGCTTACCGACATCACATCCGCAGAAATAACAGTAACCAACGAACAGACAGGCGTGCAGTACACCTCCGAGGGTGTTGTCGCAAGTTATCAGTTCACATTGCCCGGCGCCCGATATAATGTCAGTGCCTCCTACAGGGATAACAACGACGGACGCAGCGTTGTCAGCTACAATGGCGCCAAGAACGGTATTGATGTTTTCTCCGACCAGACTGTAACCGTAGACCTCGCAGCCGGCGTAACCGGCAGTCTCGTAATCAAGGAGATATACTACGGTATGGTGAAACCCAATGGCAAGATGCCTTATATGCGCGACCAGTTCTGGGAAATTTACAACAATACCGGAGAGACTCTCTACCTTGACAACTGCGTCCTCGGAATGCTCGAAGGCTCTCAGGGTGTCCTTCAGTCGCCTTGGAAAGATGAAAACGGTCTACTCAAAGAGTATGCTATGGGCTACTATACAGTAGCTTTCACCGGCGATGGCAAAACATATCCCCTCGAACCCGGCAAAAGTGTAGTGGTTGCCAATCAGGCTCTCAATCACACCGCTGAGACTGAGGCTGCCTACGATTCTTCTGTCGAAGGAGCAATGAAATCGCCCGTCGACCTTTCGAACGCAGATTTCGAAGTATGTCTGATAGATTACAAACCCATGGCGGCTGCTGATAATCCCAACGTTCCCAATATGACAGTTATCTCAGCACAGGGTACCCAGAACTACTGGACTCTTCCATATACCGGTAATGCCGTTATCCTTGCCAAGCTTCCCGACGGAGTCGACCCCGTTGCCTTTGGCAAGGATCCCGCCAACCTCAAGGAGCGCCCCGATGCTCCCGCAGCCGGAACAAAATATCTTGTGATACCCCAGGAATATGTTCTCGACGGTATCAACATTGTCAATCACGACTCCGGCAAGCGTGTTATCCGTCTCCGCTCCGAGGTCGATGCCGGCAGCATCTGGCTTACAGCACCCTACACAGGCAAGAGCCTTCGCCGCAAGGTCGATCATGTCGAGGTCAATGGCCGTGTAGTATATGCCGACACCAACAACTCCGCCAACGATTTCCTTTCCGACCAGGAGCCCGCACCCGGTGTGATTTCAGCCGAATAACAAATATCTTTTTCTGTGAACGACAATGGCAAAATGTAACAGACAGTCCACAGTACTCATAGCTCTGGCGCTTTCGGGTGCCGGGGCTTGGGCTACCGTGCCCGACAGCATCCTGCAACATGTGCAGCACGAAGAATACGGATATATCAGCAATATCCGTCAGGGCAGTGCAAATCCAACGTCGCTCGCAGCGACTCCTCTTTCCCGTCTGGCGCTCGTAAAGGCCGGTTACGATTGGCAACGGGGCGATTACCATAGTCCGGATGCCGGCCGTGGCACTGATGGCTTTTTTGTGGAGGCGTACGGTCTGCGCCGTACATCGAAACTTGTGTTCGAAGGAGTTTTCTCATACCGAAACGAGAACGAACGCGACAAACAATGGAACTCTACCCTCTATCAGTCGCCTCTGAATCCATTTGTCCTCGCCGACTCTCTGCCGTCGGACTATAATAAGGAGAAATTTCATATTGCCGGGCGCGTGTCGTGGAATGTGAGTACTCGTCTGCGTTTCGGTCTTAACGCAGATTATCATGTAGGTGTCCAGAGCGACGAGAAGGATCCCCGTCTTGAGGCCAAGGGTATGCGCTTTATCCTTAATCCCGGTGTGGAATACGATTGCGGTGTAGCCTCTATAGGTCTTACTGCCGGTATCAACCTTCTTAACGAGACGGAACAGTATTCGAGCCTCAATTCCACAGTTACTCACCGATTCTTTCTTATGGGAGGTCTGGGCACATTCTATCCTCAGAGCGGAACGGCGTATAACCGCGATTTAAAAGGCACATCATGGTTTGCGGAACCATCGGTAAAATTCCGGATAGGTTCACGGTCTTCCGATTTTCTTAGCTTGCGCTTCGATTCCTACAGCGAGAGTGCTACCGACGGCGGAAGCACCTATCGTTTTCTTGGCGGCGACTGGAGTGACAAATGTTTTCGTTTATACAATCGTTTTTCCATATTCCGAGGCAGATACAGCCACAATTTCGAATTGCGCGGCCGTTATGACGATTCGAAAGGAATATGGTACGACCAACGTGCCGTCAGCGAAAACGGCACCACCCGCTATGAGGTTGTCAATTCGTCGGTGAAGCACAAACAGACGGTTGTCCAGGCTTCTTTGGGCTATCGCCTCGACCGCCTCGACCGCTCCACGACGCCGACATTCACGGCTGCCGTCTCGGCCGGTTTCGAAAGTGCGAGCGCCACGAACTATCCGGAGTATTATACCTGTAAGACCTCGCATGCCGTAGCGGTGGCAATGGCGATGAAGCGCTGGACACTCGGAAAAGTAGTGCTACGTGTTCGAGCCGATGCTTCTTACAGGGCCGGACTTTCATCGTCGATTAATTCGCAGGGTCTTGAGCTGTACAAAAAATATTCGTTTCCTATGTATGCCTGGCAGGCTTCGTCCTCGTTGAGGGCGCAGGGGCGTATAATTGTCGATATCCCTGTTAGAAAGATGATATTCGGGGCGGAAGCCTACGGCGGTTCGGTAATCTGCACCGACGGTGTCTCATCCATCTACCATGGCAAGACGTCGGAATTTGCCGGCGGAAGCCTCAGGTTATACTTTTAAAAACACATTTATCAGATGATAAAGAATCAAATAAGGCGCATTGTCTCCTGTGTTTTCGTCGCTACAATGCCTCTTTTATCCGTTGCTTCAGGCAACGGTTTTGCCGTTTTTGTCGATAGCGCCAGCTATGCAAATGCCCGCGCCGAGATAGAGCAGTATGCAGCTTCGGTGAAAGACGGAGGTCTCGACGCCAAGACGATAGTTCTCACTCCGGATGTAACCCCCGACTCAATCCGTTCGATTGTGCGTTCAATGGCAGAGAAGCCTTCAGGGTCTATTGAAGGCATGGTGTTCATCGGCGATGTCCCTATCGCGATGGTGTTCGACGCGCAGCATCTGTCGTCGGCTTTCAAGCCCCTTCAGAACTACGACAGGCGCCCCGAACGGTCGTCATGTCCCACCGACCGTTTCTATGACGACCTTTCTCTCGATTTCAAGTTTATGAAGCGCGACGATAAGAAGCCGCTCCTTTATTATTATACCTTGACTGCCGATGGTTCGCAGACCTCGGCGCCCAAACTCTATTCAGGCCGCATCAAGAGCATGGATTTCTATGGGCGCGACAAATACGAGAACCTGCGCCGGTATCTCCGCAAGGTAGTTGGGATAAAGAAGCGCCACGAGCCTTTCAGGAGCATGCTGATGTTCTCCGGACAGGGTTATAATTCCGAGTCGGTTATGTCGCGCATCGACGAGATCGACGCTTTGCGCGAGAGTTTTCCCATGTTCCGCGACCAGCGGAACGCTTTCACATACATTGACCATAAGAACAATCCGTTTGTGAAATATCCTGTCATGGGTCAGCTCCAACGTCCGGATATGTCGCTTGCTCTTCTGCATCACCACGGTTCGCCGGTGAATGAATACATGAACCGTTATCCCGATCCGCGAGGCGTACGTGATCAGCTCGGGGAGGCGCGCCGCTATTTCCGCAGCAAAATCCGTTCGGGTGTGGAGAATGGCCAGCCCCTTGACACTGTCGTTGCCCGCTACTGCCGGGATTTCGATGTGCCTGATTGGTGGTTCAAGGATGTCCTGTCGTCTGAATCGGTGAAGGCCGACTCAATCTACGATGACAAAGTGGATCTTCATATCTATGATTTCGGGCAGTTCGCGCCCAATTCACGTGTTGTAATGCTCGATGCATGTTATAATGGCGCATACAACAACGACGAATACATTGCCGGAGCCTATATTTTCGGCGACGGCGACTGTGTGGGCGCCATTGCCAATTCCGTAAACTCTCTCCAGGACAAGTGGTGCGACAAGAATATCGGTCTGTTTGCTCTCGGAATGCCTCTGGGCAAGTTCGTGCAGCATAATCCGTATCTTGAGAGTCATGTCATAGGAGACCCCACATTCGCTTTCGTGTCGCCCCGTAAGGATATCGATGCAAAGGCTCTTGTCGACGGTACTCTCAGCGTCAAGAAACTCCGCCGCCTTATGGAGCGCGATGACAATGCCGCCGTACGTGCCGCGGCTCTCGATGCGCTGGCTGCCTGCGGGGCAATCGACAATGCCGGTATCCTCGATGTTTTCCGCAATTCCGGTTCCGCCACTGTCCGCTATCATGCTCTCTGGCTTTTGTCGGAACACCGCAGCCCGGAATTAGTGCAGGCGATAAAAGAAGGTCTTGGCGACAGCCATGAGATTATCCGTCGTTTTTCGGCAATATTCGCCGGCAAAAACGGCTCTCCCGAACTTGTTCCCGCTCTGATTGCCGCATATGCCAATCGATTTGTCGGCGAGCGTGCATATTTCCAGTTGCAGATGGCAATGCCGATGTTCGACAGAGATGTTCTGCTTGCCGAGCTTGATAAGCAGCGACCCTACCGCTACGAGGTGAACGAGGAGGAACAGATGGATAAAGCCCGCGAACTTATCGCCACCCGCTATTCCGACGCCTCCTTTGCCGATGATTTCAAGGCTCTTGCCGCTGAGAAACCCAATTCCAAGGAAATAAAGTCGCTCCTCCGCCGTCTCCGCAACAGCAATCTGCATACGCGTGTCGACGAGATTCTCAGTTTTGTCGCCAATACCGATGACGATGAGTTGCGTCAGACTGCCATAGAGGCATTGGGATGGTTCACCCGTTCTTACAAAGCCGATGATATCATCGCGGCGATGGAAAAAATCGCTGGCGACAGCGCCATGAGCGAGAGATCGCGCAACGAAGCACGCAAAACCGTCAACCGAATCAAAACTACTGACATATAATATTATATAGCTAATAATTAACGGGATGCGAATATCGTTTCGTGTCCCGTTCTTTTATATGGATGCCGGTCTGCAAACCAACTGCCCGATACCGGTGTTAGATAATTGAATTTCATTATCGTCTATGAGCATAAAGAAAAGAATAGTAATAATAGGTGCCGGTTTCGGGGGACTTAATCTTGCGAGAAAGGTCGACAAGAGGCTCTACGATGTGGTGATTGTCGACCGCAACAATTATCACAGCTTCCCGCCACTGTTCTATCAGGTGGCATCCTCCGGTCTGGAGCCGTCGAGCATATCCTTTCCTTTGCGTCGTGAGTTGCGCGGCCGCAAGTATCGCGGATGTGTTTTCCATCTCGGGAAGGTGACGTCGGTCGATACAGCAGCCAAAAAGATTCATACCTCGTATGAAACAATAGATTATGATATCCTTGTCGTGGCAGCCGGCACAACAAACAATTTTTTCGGTATCGACGACCTGCGTCGGCATGTATATACAATCAAGAGTACAGTAGAGGCCATCCGCTGTCGCAATGAGCTGCTCGACAGGCTCGAACGCGCCTCTTTGTGCCGCGAATCCGATGAGAGGCACCGTCTGCTGACATTTGTAGTTGTAGGTGGTGGTCCCGCAGGAGTCGAGATTGCCGGAGCACTCGGAGAGATGAAGCGTTTTATCGTAAAGCGCGAATACCCTTTGCTTGATCCTTCTGAGATTAAAGTCATCATCATCGAAGGCTCGGATGCCCTTCTCAGGAATATGGGTGAGCGTTCTTCTGCCGACGCTCTTGCAGGATTGAAACAGCTGCTTGTCGATGTTCAGCTTGGCCGGACGGTGAAAGACTATGACGGTCGTACACTTATGTTCGCCGACGGTACGGCTTTGGATACTTATAATGTTATATGGACAGCCGGTGTAAGCGGTGTGGATATAGATTTTGACGGAGGTGCAGCCATTGCCGGTGCCGGCAAGCGTCTGCCTGTCGACGGTTTCTGCCGTGTTCGTGGTCTGAATGATGTATACGCCATAGGCGATATAGCGCTGATGGCAGACGATGCATATCCCAAAGGTTATCCTCAAGTGGCTCAGGTGGCTTTGCAGCAGGGTGAGTTTCTTGCAGCAGTCCTAAGCGACCCGGAAACGATAATGAAGCCTTTCAGTTATCGTGACAAGGGGTCGATGGCTACCATCGGTAGGAATAGGGCTGTCGTGAACATGGGAAATCTTCATTTTTCCGGGCGTATGGCATGGCTTGTATGGCTTTTCGTGCATCTGGCATCCTTGCTGGGTATGCGTAATAAAGTTGTGGTATTCATCGACTGGATCTGGAATTATTTCACTTTTTCCGGAGGCCTGAGGCTTCTTTTCCGCCCGAGGCGCTATCCGGACAGGACATATTGGGACGAATGAACAGGCGAGAGGCTTTTCAGGAGGTTTTTATCTCCGCTTTCAACGACAGCAAGCTCTGGCGTAACTGGTTTTTCCGCAATGTCGCTGTCAGAGAGGACGAGATCTCAGTAGCACTCGATGGTATGGGGCGGCCCTCGGGCGCCTTACTGATGCAGAGCTACGTTTTTCAGTTCCGGGGTGACGAAATTCAGTCGGAGTATATGAGTTGCGTCGCTACCAAGCCCGAGGCTCGTTTCAAGGGTGTGGCTTCGAAACTTATTATTGACGCACTCGGCGATGCCGCCGCACGGGGAAGCGTTATATGTGAACTTATTCCCGCGAAGCCGCATCTGCATTATTTTTATCGCCGCTTCGGCTTTGCCGGCGTTTTCTATGTGGATCGTCAGCGTTATACCGCTCTTCATAGATTCACTCCATGTGGCACTCCCGTTACGCCTGATTACGGACTTTTCAGCGCTCTTGAACGCCGATACGGATGCGGACCGGTGCATAGCGCCGAACAGTATGCTCTCGTCATGGACGACATACAGGTCGACGGCGGATATGCGTTCGCAGTCCGTGAAGGCGACGGTTCCGCGATAGTTTTTGCCGCTCCCTCCGACGATGTTGTCAAAGTGAAATGTCTCTTTGGCGATACTTCCGAACTTGCCGACGGCGCTCTCGCACTTCTGCGCGAGGCTGTCGGAGAAAAAGGAATTGTTGTCGACATGCCGCCGCTGAGTGGCAATAAGGCGTTTCTACATCCATATGGGATGCTGCGGATAATCAATGCAGAAGCTCTTCTGACTACTTTGGCGTCGGCATTCCCTCGTCTGAGATATGCCATCCGTCTGCACGATGGTATTATCGGACAGAACAACGGCATTTTCAATATCCGTGACGGCCGGTGCTCACATCCTGAAGCTTTCGGAGGACACATTGATCTTGATGTCAGTATCGAGACCCTGGCGGCGATCCTTTTCAGTAGCGGGCGCGTGGCTTCTGTCTTCGAGTTGCCCGGACATCGCCCTTACATGTCGCTTATGCTTGATTGACAGCGGGTGGATGCTGAAAAATCAATTTTAAAGGTGATTTTGGCAAAACGATGAAAATGTCGTTTTGCCATATTCTTTTTAATGTGCACATATTCAGCTATATAGGCTAAAGCGGACAAATCGGTTTGTAAGCCGAAATGTTAAAATTGGAGATTTTTTGTTTGTGATTATTTACGATTTTGAAAAAAATATACTAACTTTGTCCGTTGAATTATCTATTATAAGTGGTACTATACCCTTTTGATAGCTGTTTACTGTTGCTAAGAAATACATTATCAAATATTTATGTCTAATAAATTCTAAGTATGAAAAAGCTGTTTCTATTACTTCTGACAGTGATGACTTTGAGTTTGTGTGCGTCGGCTCAGACGCGTACGGTTCAAGGTACTGTCGTAGACGCCGAGAACGACGAGCCGCTCATCGGCGTGTCGGTAACGGCAGGAACCGGCTATGGTGTCGCAACAGATGCCGACGGCCAATTTTCCTTCAAGGTACCGGCTTCCGCCACACATATCAGGGTTTCGTATGTGGGCTATAAGACGCAGGAGGTAAAGGTCGCATCCGGAAATATTACGGTGCGTCTACACCCCGAATCAAACCTCCTCAACGAGGTTATTACGGTGGCTTACGGTAAATCCACCCGTGCCGCTTTCACAGGTTCTGCAGCAGTTGTGTCATCGGCTGTTATCGAGAACTCTCAGGCTACCGACCCTTTGAACGCTATCAAGGGCCACGTGGCAGGTGTGCAGATGTCGAACGGTTCAGGTGCCCCCGGTGGCGATAGCCCGACAATCCGTATCCGCGGTATAACATCGCTTAACGCCGGCAAAGATCCTCTGATCATCCTCAACGGTACTCCGTTCTCCGGTTCACTCCAGACTATCAATACAAATGATATAGAATCGATGACAGTGCTCAAGGATGCCGCATCGGCTGCCCTTTACGGTGCCCGCGGTGCCAACGGTGTAATTCTTATTACTACAAAGAGCGCAAAGGCCGGTGATGCAATAGTGTCGCTTGACATAAAGCTCGGTGCCAACCACCGTTCGCAGCTTGAGTACAACTACATCACCGATCCGGCCATGTACTACGAGACATATTACAAAAGTCTCTATAATCTGGCTTTATCAGGCGGACGTACTCCTGTAGGTGCTTCCGCATGGGCAAACAACAATATGTTCGCCGGCGAATACAGCCTTGGCTATAATGTATTCACAGTGCCTGCCGCGCAGACCCTTATCGGTCTGAACGGCAAACTCAATCCTGCCGCCACGCTCGGCCGCAAGATGGAATATAACGGCAGTACATATTGGGTAACTCCCGACAGCTGGCTCGATGCCGCCTACAAGACGAGCCTCCGTCAGGAATATAACCTTTCTATCGCGAAGGGTTCGGACAACAACCAGTTCTATATGTCGGTAGGCTATCTCGACAATGACGGTATCACCCCTCAGTCCGGTTTCAAGCGTCTTACCACCAGCCTCCGTGCTTCCACGCAGGCCAAATCGTGGCTCAAGGCAAGTGCGAGCGCGCGTTATACCCATTATGACGTAGACTCATATGGCGCGGACGAAGGTACAGCGTCTGTAGGTAATCCGTTTATAGCCACAAGCAACCTGGCTCCGATCTATCCCTTGTTCGTACGCAATGCCGACGGCAGCATCCGTGTGGATGAACGCGGCTTCAATGTATATGACTTTGGCGCCGGAAACAATGCCGGACTTTCCCGTCCGACCCTCTCCAATGCCAACCCCCTCGCCACGGCTCTTCTCGACCGTGCGGACACTACCGGTGATTTCTTCAGCGGCGATATCTCCGTGGATGTAAAACTTCCATATAATATTACCTTCACAACAAATAATACCGTAGAGGTATTCGGTAAGCGCGGCACAAGCTACAGCAACCCGTACTATGGCAGTTCTGTGGCTAACGGCGGCTCTCTTGTAAAAAGCAGCTCCCGCGTGGTATCCTATACTTTGCAGCAGCTCCTCAACTGGTCGGAAGATTTCGGCGATCACAGCGTATCGCTTCTTGCAGCACACGAGTATTATAATACCAAATCCACGTCTCTCAGCGGTTCGAAGACTACACTCTTCTATCCCGGTTCGACAGAACTCAACAGCTACGGTAATGTAGTCAATACATCATCCGCAGCAAGCAAGTACAATAACGAAGGCTGGATTTTCCGCGCTCTCTATGACTATGACAACCGATATTTCGGTCAGGTCTCCTATCGTCGCGACGCATCGAGCCGTTTCCATCCCAAGCACCGTTGGGGTAATTTCTGGAGCGCTTCCGCCGCATGGCTTATCAGCGACGAGTCATTCATGGAATCCATCGACTGGATTGACATGTTGAAGATCAAGGCATCCTACGGTTCGCAAGGTAATGATAACATCGGTTCATACCTCTACGTAGATACCTATAGTCTGAATCCTACGCCCGAAGGTACCCTCGCACTCAAGCCTGAAGATATGGGTAACGAGGAAATTACATGGGAAACAAACGGTAACTTTAACATCGGCTTTGAATTTGCCGTCCTCAACAACCGACTTACCGGTAATTTCGACGGATTTATCCGCAATACCTCCGACATGCTCTACTATTTTCCTCTTCCACCTTCGATGGGCTGGAGCGGTTACTACGCCAATATCGGTGATATGTCCAACAAGGGCGTCGAGCTCGAACTCCACGGAACTCCGGTTAAAACCAGGGATTTCGAATGGACTATCGATCTTAACATGACCTGGTACAAGAACCGTATCACACGTCTGCCTAAAGAACGCCGTGTCACCACCACCACACGCGGTGAGGCCGGTTATTCCAGTGCAGAGTTCTTCTATACCGAAGGGCAGTCGGCATATACATTCTACATGCAGAAATTTGCCGGCGTGGATAAAGAAACAGGTCTTTCCCTATGGTACTACGACAAACCGATACTGGACAAAGAAGGAAATCCGGTGCTGGATGAAAATGGCAAGCAGACCTATGAGTACAATACCACAACCACCGACTATTCAAAGGCAACCCAGTATCTCTGTGGAAGCGCTCTCGCTCCGGTATACGGCGGTTTCGGTACTAATTTCCGTTTCAAAGGTTTCGACCTCTCCGTGCATTTCGACTATGCTCTCGGAGGACAGACCTATGACAGCCAGTATGCATCTCTGATGTCTTCTCCGACAACCCAGAACCGCGGCGACAATATTCATGTTGATATCCTCAACAGCTGGACTCCCGAGAATCCGAACAGCAATATTCCGCGTTATCAGTTCGGCGATGACTATTCGACAAGCACATCCGACCGTTTCCTCACATCTTCGTCGTATCTGAGTCTGTCGAATATCGTATTCGGATATTCGCTGCCTGACAAGGTATGCCACAAGCTCTTCCTCAAATCGGCCCGTATATATTTCAACGCCGATAACGTATGGCTGTGGAGCAAACGCCAGGGTCTCGACCCCCGTCAGTCTATCTCAGGCGCTTCGAACGCTGCCATGTACTCTCCAATCCGCACACTTTCGGGCGGTCTTAGCGTAACCTTCTAAATTAAGAAACAACAATGAACAAGATATATAAAACCCTGATTGCAGCGGCTGTGGCACTGCCGACGCTGACGCTTACCGGGTGTATCGAAGAGACCTTCCCGGAAGGCTCCCTTGTTACCAAGGATATGATTCAGGAAGTTCCCGGCGCAGCCGACAGCTACGCGCTCGGTATGCCGAGCTATCTGAAGGCCGTGTTTATTTTGCCGGCTGAGATGCATTATGATTTCGGATATCCCGCAATGATGTTTATCCGCGACACTATGACCGGCGATATGCCCGTGTCACCCTCCGGTTACGATAAATTCACCGGCTGGCGCGAGAATATATATCAAGGCCCCGAATACCTGATGTCGCAGTTCCCCTGGTGGTATTATTATAAGCTGGTGCAGACTGCCAACCAGACTCTTTCGTCGGTCGATGCCGAGACAGAAGACGCTCACATGAAGATGCTGATGGGATATGCTTACGGCTACCGCGCCATGGCTTATCTTGATTTGGCCCGTACATACGAATATCTTCCCACCGACGGTACCAGCCCTGTCAATGACTCGGGAAATAATGTGACAAAGCTTACCGTGCCTATCGTTACCGAGTCTGTAGACGAAGCTCTTGCTCGTTCCAACCCGCGCGCTCCCCATGAGCAGATGTTCGAGTTTATCCTCGGCGATCTTGACAAGGCAGAGGCTCTGATTACATCCGAGACCCGTACCTCCAAGACGATGCCCGATCTCGCATGTATCTACGGTCTGAAGGCTCGTCTCTACATGTGGGACGAGAACTATCCTATGGCTGCCGAATTCGCCCGCAAGGCGATCACGACCTCCGGTTGCACCCCTCTCACTCCCGAAGAGTGGACGAGCAAGACCGATGGATTCAATAATATCAACTCGCATGCATGGATGTGGGGTATAAGCTATGTTGAAGAGGACGACGCGGTGCATACTGCCATCATCAATCCTACTTCATGGTTCTGTAACGAGTATGTTGAAGGTTATTCCGCTGTCGGTCCGTATGTAATGATGTCGAAAAGTCTTTACGATGTCATGAAAGATGACGACTGCCGCAAGCTCTGTTTTGTGGCGCCCAAGGGCTCCTCGCTGGAAGGCAAGGAGATATTCATCGACCGCAATGCGATGATTAATTCTCTCGGCGACCCGATTGATCTTCCGCCTTACTCGTCGCTTAAAGTACGTCCCGGCCAGGGCAATATGACGGAATATCTTGTCGCATGCGCTGTCGGTGTCCCCTTGATGCGTGTCGAAGAAATGATTTTCATCGAGGCTGAAGCCATCGCACACAGCAATCCTACAGACGGTGCACGTCTGTTGACAGATTTCATGACAAAATACCGCTGCAAGAGTTTCTCCGTATTAGGTACAGACTCCGATGCAGTTGTTAGCGAAATCATCAATCACAAGCGCATAGAATTCTTCCTTGAAGGACAGAGCTTCTTTGATATCAAACGACTCAACTTGTCGGTTACCCGCAATTACGAAGGTTCCAATTTCTATAATTCCTGCGCTTTCAATACAAATGGTCGTCCCGCATGGATGAACTGGTGTATTGTCCGTCAGGAAGAGAACGGCAACAACGCCCTTATAGGATGGAACAATCCCGATCCCAGTCAGGCATATCCTGCTCCCGGAGAAGGCGGTGACGACAAAAAATAACCGGTGACAAACTGAACCAGTAACCGATATTAAAATCAAACGCAAATGAAAATTTCAAATATATTCATGCTGCTGCTCGCCGGTTTCGCCCTCACAGGAGCTGTATCCTGTGTGGAAACTGCGGAATACGAGCCTGCCGCACCTGTGGCGTTGGCGCCTTACTATTTCTCCACCGGTAATGGCGACCGCGAGGATTTGGAAGAGAACCAGAGTTCGTTCTCCATCCTGCTTGGTCGTCTTGATGCCACGGAAGAGCTTACAGTCACAGTTGAACACAACTCTGATATAGACAATGTTCTCAATGTGCCCCACTCGGTAACATTCGCCGCCGGTGAATCCACCGCCAACCTTGTGGTTACTTTCGACCTCGCCAATATCGAGAAACGTAAGGAATATAAACTCGACCTCAACCTTGATGGTATAGAGAATACTCCATATTATCTCGGCGACCTCTCTCTGATTGTTTATTACAATCCTTGGGATAATATTGGCAAAGGTATCTATACCGATGCTGTTGTGAGCAGCATTTTTGGCGATGTGGATCCGACTACCTACGAGGTTGATGTGCAGGAACATCCTACTACAAAGGGGTATTATCGAATTGTGAACCCTTATGGCCCCGATGTCTATAAGGTTATTAATAACCAGATGGACTACGGTAAAGCCAACCGTTATCTTTACATTCATGCAGAGGATCCGGAAGCCGTATATATTGAAAAAATGAATACAGGCCTTTCAGCTGTAGCTAATTACGGATATATTGTCGTGACTTCAAAAGCTTATCAGAATATGCTTGACGGTGAGACTCTTGAAGAGCAGAAAGAAGCGAAACTTACCGGTACGCTCGACGAAGCGACAAAGAATATCGTGATGCCTGTCAATACTCTCGATCTCAGTATGACTAACTATAAAGACGGCGCTTCGGTAGGTTCCAATACTACAGATTTTGTACTTGTCCTTCCCGGGGGCAAGGTTGTAAGCGACTGGGAAGAGGTTGGCTTCTGTAACTATACCGACGGCTTCTGCGGCCCGTTCATGAGCACTCCTGTCCTCGACAATACTTATCCCGTGCTTGTAGAGTACAACGAAAAATCTAATCTCTACCGTATCGTTGATCCTTTCGGTCCCAACTCCGGTTATACATCCACTGTTACAGTTGAAAATAATTATATTGTGTTCAATATGGAGAACCATAACTGTATAACTGTAGGAGATGTTGAGACCAACATAGCAAACATAATCAAGGGTGGAAAGCTGTATACTACTACAGAAGCTGACATGGAGCTGAAGAGTACTGGAATTACGAAAAACGAGCTTGCCGAAGCAGGTATCGGCGGAACGTTCGATGGCAAGGTTATCCGTATTCCCGGCGACCAGATATTGGGATACTATGCTAATAAACCAGATATTCTAGTAGATCCTTCAACTCCGGTGGATGTAGTTCTCGATCTGTCGAATCCCACGCCTTCGACATCTTCGAAGAAAACATCGAGGAAAGTGACAAAGCCTCTTCAGCTCCGCAAATAAGCGAAACTGAAAAATATACACTAAAGCCGGCGTCCGCCAACGGATGCCGGCTTTTTTATCTTTTGATTCGCGTCGCCGGTACAGCTGCCTGATGAAAACCAGGTATTTGTCATCATTTTTAGCAAAAGAATGTTATTTAATGATTTTATATAAGGATTATTTCGTATCTTAGCGCTCGCATTGACAAAAAGCAATAATCACGGCACTTTTACGTTTAATTTGTATACCATAGCCAATCATAATTAATCATGAAGATATTTTACCTACTAAGCGCAGCATTGCTTCTTGGCGCCGGCAGCCTTTCGGCGCAGAGCAAAATAGATGCCCGCGGCAGACAACTTCTGGATCTTTACAAGGCCGGACAGCTCAGTCTGCGTGATTCGCAGGCGTTTCTCGCCTCTCCTGCATCACGTTCATCTGTTGCTATGACGGATGTGATGGTGGAAACTACCGATGGCGGAGTGCTCGACTCTCTCCGTTCATGTGGCTACAATGTAGAATACATCTCGCCGAGCTTTTCGCTCGTATGTATGCCGACAGATGATATTGAGGCTCTTGCCGGAAATCATGCCGTAAGAACCCTTTCATTCGGAGGTGTTAGTGAGCCTATGATGGATGAGGCTCGTGGAGCCTCTAATGTCAACGGCGTCCACTCCGGTCTCGGTATCGCATATCAGGGAGACCGACGCCACAGTTTCCGAGGTAAAAATGTAATTGTCGGTATGTTTGATACCGGCTTCGATCCCGGACACGTCAATTTCCTTGATGCCGACGGCAATAATTGCCGTATAAAATATTATGCCCGTTTTACTGGCTCAAGCACAACACCGTCGATATATCAGGATGATAAGGTGCGTACCGCTCCGACTGATGATGCAGGAGAGACCCATGGTACCCATGTGGCCGGTATAATGGGGGGGGGCTATAATGGTTCCGGTACCTATTACAAGAAAGAGGCCTCCGGAACTATAAGTAATACCGGTAAGATTCCACTCTATGGTGTAGCTCCTGACGCCGACCTCGCTATCTGCGCGGGGCCGCTCTACAACAACAGCATCATTGCCGGTATCCGCCGTCTTATCAATTATGCAAAGACTGTTGGCAAGCCTATAGTAATCAACCTTTCGTTGGGGCACAATACCGGTCCGCACGACGGCACCGACTCTTTTTCCCGTCAGCTCGACGAGCTTGCCGACGAAGCAATAATCTGTGTCGCAGCCGGTAATGAAGGTGCCGACAACACTCATGCCGGAACGACATTCACGGCATCCAAGAAGGACATCAAGGTGGCTTTTTCCGGTAATCGCTTCGCCCGCAGCATTGTCGATGTGTGGAGTACTACCTCAGCCGAGATTAAAGTAAGTATCATTCTTGCTAACAGTAACGGCGATATTGTCGCCAAGGTAACGAGCGAAAACGGTCGTACCGTAACAGTCGGTAACGGAGATGGTGAAGGACACTCCATTTTCCGCAACGCTTATGACGGTAATATTGTCATGACAGCGTTACGCGATGGCAACCGATTCAATGTGTCTTTGAGCGCTTCAAGCGAAGTAAAACCCAAATCCGGCAATAACTACGTACTCGGTCTGATGATTGAAGGTGGAGAAGGTGTGCGTGTCGATGCCTATGGCAACAGTTATGTGAATTTTACAGCCAATGCGCCCGCTGGTTTCGACCGTCCGGACAACAACGGTTCAATCAGTGGTCTGGCTTGCGGCCATAATACTATCGTAGTTGGTGCTTATTCAACGCGTACGCAGTATGTCGATCTTACAGGCGCTACCCGCAGCACCGGTGGCGGCAACGGAAATCTTGCAAACTATTCTTCATGGGGAGAACTCGTCGACGGACGTAAACTCCCGCATATAACAGCTCCGGGTACGGGTATTATATCTTCGTACAACGGCTATTATGCCCGCCCGAACTATGATGGAGCCAAATATATGCTTTGCGCAACTACTGAAGAAGGTGGTCAGAAACATTATTGGGGCTCAATGAACGGTACATCGATGGCGACTCCTTATGTTACAGGCTCAGTTGGACTGTGGCTTGAAGCTGACGGTTCGCTTACAGGACGGAAAGCCCGCGATATAATGATTGCTACAGCCAAGACCGAAGCCGGTATGTCAGGTGTTACCGCATGGGGCGCAGGTAAGATTCAGGTACTCAACGGTATCAAGGAGGTAATTAACCAGATGGGATCAGGTGGTGTCGGGAATGTTGCGACCGAAGAATCGAAGGTGCTCGTAACATCCGACGGTCTTTCAGTAGAGGTTGTCGTTCCTACGAACGCTGTTGCTGTAGAGCTCTACAATATCGGCGGTAATAAGGTGGCCGAAGCTTACGGCGAAGATAACAGAGCCGTTCTCGAAGCACCGTCGGCAGGTATTTATATTGTGAATGTCCGTGCCGGCTCTACGAACCACACTACAAAGGTAGCTCTTCGATAGTTGACTGCCGGATATATAATACATCGGGCCGCATTTTCTCAGATGCGGCCCGATGTATTATAATATAAAGGTGAAATCGCTATTCGGCGAGGGCCTCCTCAATGGCACGTGATAGCTGATCGGGGCACGATGTGCCTTTGTCGCGACAGGGGATGCCTTTGAGGCGTCCGGCGAGTTCGGCAGCGTCGTTGCCTTCGGCGAGAGTGCATATACCGAATGTGTTGCCCGGACAACCGCCGGTAAAACTTACATTATGGATTCTGCCGTTTTCATCCAAATCGAATTCAATACGTCTGGAGCATGTCCCCTTGGGGATGTAGCTGTGGTGCTTCATGTAATAACAGGTTTATTTAAACATAGAAAAGGGTCGGGAGCTACGGCTACCGACCCTGTGCCCGAAGCGGGACTCGAACCCGCACAGCCGTAATGGCCAAGGGATTTTAAGTCCCTCGTGTCTACCATTCCACCATTCGGGCAGGCTTTGACACGGCAAAGTTACACATTTTTGTCGGAATGGCAAAAAATCACTATTTTTGCTGTTGCCAAATGAGCAAATAAGTTCTCCAATGAAATCTACAACTCCAAATACCCGTCGCACAGGCATGAAAGAGTCTACCCGCCGAATAATAATCTGGCTTTGGGTGGCATTCTTCGCGTTAGTAGTTCTTGCCGGAATCTTTTTTATAATGGCTTATAACGGGGTTGTAGGCTATATGCCTCCTGTAGAGGAACTGAAAAACCCGCAGGACAAATTTGCCTCGGTAATTTACAGTTCCGACGGCAAGGAGCTTGGCCGCTATTTCCGCAATACCGGCAATCGCGTGTATGCTGATTTCGACGAGATATCGCCTGCTGTCGTCGACGCTCTTATCTCTACAGAGGATTCGCGTTTCGAAGATCATTCCGGCATTGATGTCCGTGCGATGGGGCGAGTGGCGTTGAAGACGCTTCTTTTAAGACAGAAAAATGCCGGCGGCGGTTCTACTATCACGCAGCAGCTTGCCAAGCAGCTATATACCCCGCCGAGCAGTGGTCTGCTTTCTCGTGCAGTACAGAAGCCTATAGAGTGGATGATTGCCGTAAAGCTCGAACGTTTTTACTCGAAGGAAGAGATATTGAAAATGTACCTCAATCAGTTCGATTTTCTTTATAATGCCGTGGGCATAAAATCGGCTGCGAAGGTGTATTTCAACAAGGCTGCATCCGAACTGGATACTCTTGAGGCAGCTACTTTGGTTGGAATGGTGAAAAATCCGTCGTATTTCAATCCCGTGCGGCATCCCGAAAGGACGCGTCAGCGACGTAATGTGGTGCTTGAGCAGATGTACAAGGCCGACAAGCTTACCCGCGATGAACTTGAACGTCTATCCGCCGCCCCCCTGACTCTCGATTTTCAACGCGTGGATCATAAGGATGGCCTCGCACCTTATTTCCGTGAGGAACTGCGCCGTATAATGACGGCGAAACGTCCCGAACGTTCGCATTATCCGTCGTGGGACAAACAGAAATATGTCGACGATTCCATTGCCTGGGCTACAAATCCGTTATATGGCTGGATTGAGAAGACACGCAAGCCTGACGGAACAAAATATGATATATACAATGACGGACTGAAGATTTATACCACTATCGACTCCCGCATGCAGCAGTATGCCGAAGAGGCGGTGGAAGAACACATGTCGTCGTTGCAGAAGCAGTTCTTCCGCGAGAAGAAGGGGTCGTCGGCAGCACCTTACACATCAAACCGCGGTGAGCTTTCCGATGATATGCGCAAGAAGCTTATAAACAACGCCATGAAGCAAAGTGAGCGTGGCCGCGTCGCACGTGTTGCTGGTCTGAGCGAAGATGAGTTGCGCAAGCAGTTCAATACTCCGGTCGATATGACAGTGTTCAGCTATGAGGGCCCTGTAGATACCACCATGACGCCGATGGATTCTTTGCTATATACAAAATCGTTCCTCCGCACCGGTTTCATGTCGATGGATCCTACGACAGGCTTTGTGAAAGCTTACGTCGGAGGCCCCGATTTCCGCTTCTTCCAGTATGATATGGTTTCGACGGGCCGGCGTCAGATAGGCTCTACAATCAAGCCCTTCCTTTATACCTATGCTCTTGAAACTGATGATTTCACTCCATGTACACAGATGCTCAATGAGCAACCGACACTCTACGATGAGAATGGCCGCATCTGGCAACCGCGCAATTCCGGAAAGGCACGTGTGGGCGAAATGGTGGATTTACGCTGGGCTCTGACGAACTCAAACAACTGGATTTCTGCACGCATCATGGATCGTCTCAGTCCGGCCGAGCTTGTGAAGCGTATGCACAGCTACGGAATAACCAACGAGTTGCCGGCAGTGAAATCGCTCTGTCTCGGCCCCTGTGAGGTGTCTGTAAAGGAGATGGTGACGGCATACTCGGCATTTGCCAATAAGGGAATGCGTTCCAATCCGGTTTTTGTAACTGCCATTGCTGATGCCAACGGCAACATAGTCAGTGATTTCGCGCCGTCGCAGACTGAGGTGATAACCCAGAAAGGATATTACAGGATTCTGTCGATACTGCTCAATGTCGTTGACAGCGGTACGGGTAACCGTCTTCGTCGTCCGCCATACAGCATCACCGCACAGACAGGCGGCAAGACAGGCACTACAAACGATAACGCCGACGGCTGGTTCATGGCCTTCACTCCCGACCTTGTGAGCGGAACCTGGGTTGGCGGCGAGGATCGCTATATCCATTTCAACAACATGGCGCAGGGGCAGGGTGCGTCGATGGCCTTGCCGATATATGGCAACTATATCAAGAAGGTGTACGCTGATCCCACACTGCACTATTCACAGAACGCTACATTCGAATTTCCTGCCGGCCTGAATCTCTGTGAGAGCGATTTCACTCCCGAAGAAGAGATGGAGGTCGTGGAGGAGACTATTTCAGGAGCTTTTGATTGAGAATCATATCCGGCCGGGAGCCGAAAGGATATGATAGATAAGGTCGCGGAAGAGCAGGTGTTCGTTCTGCCGCGACTCAACGCCCTTGCTCTCGGTTGCGAATTTGCGTATGGCGCCTATAATCTCTACTACCTGTACGGCGTTGTAGCATCCCATGCCCTGCCGTATTCTTTTCAGTGCGAAACTGTTTGAGAGTTTCAATGCTTTCATGATGCCATCGTCGGAGCCGCCCGGAACATAGTAGGCAGTGAGAAGGTCGGCGAAGAAATTGAAAACCGAGGCCACGGCGAGGACAAGCGGAGTGGACTTGGGGTTGTTGCGGAAATAGTCGGCGATGCGGAATGCTTTAAGAGCATTTTTAGCAGCCAGAGCGTCGACAAGTTCCCATGCGTTGTAGTCTCGGTTTATTCCTATATGGCGTTCGACGACTTCCGGTGTGACTTTTGCGGCCGGTGGCAGGGCTGTGGCGAGTTTTTCCACCTCCGAGGATATCCGGCTCAGGTCTGTACCTACGAATTCCAGCAGCATTGAAACCGCCTTAGGGTCGGCGCTAAGTCCCCGCTCTTCTATTATCTTGGTGATGAATGGGCCGGCCTGATACTCTTTCAGTCCTTTTGATTCAAATACTACCGCTTTGCTTTTCTTTACGGCGGCGGCAAACTCCTTGCCTTTGATGGCCGATCCGCGGAAACATACCACAAGTATTGTCGTTGCCACCGGTTCGGCGACATAGCGCGCGAGCTTGTCGAGCCAGTCGGGACGTACGGACTGCGCTTCTTTCAGAATCACGACCTGACGTGGCGCTATCGCGGGAATGCCCTTGCATATACCGATAAGCTGCTGTGGCTCCGAGTCGGGAGCATACAGGATGTATTGGTCGAATACTTTTTCGTCTTCACTGAGAATACCCTCGAATGCAGCGGCGAGTTTGTCGATACGGTAAGTTTCTTCGCCGTGCAGCACGTAGACGGGAGCGAAATTCCCTTCTTTGAGCGATTTGCAGATTCCTTCGAGAGTCGGTGCCGGTAGTGCCGCCATGCTTTGTGCTTTGGTGTTTGGTGTTTAATTTGTAAATTTACACAAATTTTCCGGAGCGGCAGGCTTTCAGCTGCCAAAAAAATAAAAATAATGCACGATAAATTTCCCAAGTTGAATCTGCCGGAGGCGCCTTTGAAAATAGAAGGTGACGATAAGTCGGGATATAGAGTGTTCGATGTTCTTAGGCGCCGTGCGGTTGCGCTCACGCCCGAGGAATGGGTGCGTCAGAATTTCGTGTATTTTCTTCTTTCCGAAAGAGAGTTCCCTCCACAGTTAATGGCTAACGAAATCGCGCTTACGTTGAATGGAACCGCGCGCCGTGCCGATACGATGGTATATACGCGCGCCCTCCGGCCTCTTGTCGTGGTGGAGTACAAGGCGCCTGAAATCGCGATAACTCAGAAAGTATTCGATCAGATAGCGCGCTACAACAGCGTAATGCAGGCTCCGTACCTCATCGTCAGCAACGGCATGCACCATTATTGCTGCCGCTACGCCCCCGGTGGCACATACAGATTTCTCCCCGACATACCGACGTATGCGGAGATGCTGAAGGCAGTCGGCCGTCGAGGCAATGAATAATCAGAAGAAATAGGCTACGCGGACGGCCCACTGGCGGTTCTGGGCGCTGAGGTTGTCGAGCTTGCGCGTTTTCAGCAGGTATGTCATGCCCCATGTGTACTGGACGGACACCTGCCAGCGTTTCCACAACTCGGCACCGCCGCCGCATGTGAGGCCAAGGTCGCCGCCGGTGTATTTGAAGGGATTTGGTTCGCCTTCGTTGCCCTTGATATTGCTGTGCCCTACGAGGATTCCGAAATCGGGACCGCCATATACGAAAGGTGCGATATAGTCCTCTACGCCGTTCATGCGCGTCCATTTGAAGCGTAGGTGTACGGGAATCTGGAGCGTATGGAGCATCACGTTCTCGCGACCGAAGCCCGAGCTCGACCATATCTCGCGTTTACCGAGGTCGGCCTTGGCTCCCATCTGGTTGTAGAGCAGGCCGAAATCGATGCCGAACCCTATGCCGGGGAACATAAGCTCGCCCATGACGCCTGCCTGAAAGCTGACGGTTTTGTCTACGTCGAAGATGTCCTGCTTGAATTTAAGATCGTTGATGTTGATGCCTACGACGGGAGCGTAACGGAACTGGGCGGAAGCGCTTACGGCGCATGCAAATATAAATAGGAGAGCTATTATCGGAGCTGTCAGACGTTTCATTAGCGTGATGCGGTTTTTAGTCCGACAAAGATACGGCAAAAAAATGATATGCTCCGATAATTAACTGTTTTTATGAAAAAGCGCATTCGAACCTGCTGTGAGATATCAAAAAATATTGTACCTTTGCCAAATACATCGGGCAATTTCAAGCAAAAGGTAACGAACAGGTTTGTTTTCCAATCAAGAATTCCAATCTTATTTATATGAAGAAACATTTACTACTCACTCTTTCTGCCGTGGTAATGGCAGCGCTGACATCGTTCGCCGGTGTGGAACGCAGTTCTGCTACGGAATATGTCGACCGTCCTGTGGCGACAGTATCGCAGAAATCTTTTCTCAGGCATACTCCCAAGTCTCAACGTGTAGGAGCAATCCGTCTTGACAGTGATGTGCGTAAGGCTCCTGTATCCCGTGCAGCAGCCGCAGGCCGTTTTGCCGGCCTGCGGACTTATCCGAACATTGCCTGGAATGAATTCAGTGCTGCCGGTGTGCCCTCGGTGCTCTGGCAGGCTTCTGTAAATGTCGGCCCGGGCTTTGTCGCCGACGGCAAGGTGTATTCTTTCTATTATTCTGTGACACAGTACGGTGAATTGCAGGCTCTCGGTCTGAACATACTCAATGCTGAAAATGGATCTGTTCTCGAAAGTCTGTCATATAGCGTTTTCGATGACAAGGACAAAATTGTCTACGGTGCAGCGTATGATGAGAACGAGGGCATGGCCTATCTGATGACAAGCGATGGAGCCTCCGGCTATCAAATGCAGAAATTCAATCCGTCGACGAAGAAATTCAGCCTTGTATGCAAGTTGCCCGGCAGTACCGCCTATCCTATGGCGATGGCATGGCACGCACGCAACAACGGTATCTATATGATTTCCGACGCGGCCTATCTTGAGCGTTTCAATGTCTCGAAAGGTGCATTCAATAAGGTGGGCGACACCGGGCTTCTTATCGATGAAGAAGAGTACGGTTATCCCGGAGCTATGGTCTACAGCCCAAAGGATGAAGCCTTTGTGGCACTGATAGAGCAGGGGGAGGCATATACAGGTTTTTATAGTGTCGACCCGCTTAGCGGGAAAGCTACCGCGATATCCTCGCTTAATAATGATTCCCAGTGGCGGATACTCCAGTGTCTTGATACCACGGCCGATCCGGAAGCTCCCGAGGCGCCGACTGCTGTGAGCGCTTCTTTTACCGGAGGCAGCCTTTCCGGTTCTGTCGAACTTGTGCTTCCGACAGCGAATGTCGGCGGTTCCGCACTTTCCGGTGATGTGTATGCCGTGGTTTCAGAAGGTTTGGATGTGCTATCGAACAGCATATGCGCCGCGCCCGGATCCAATGTGACGGTTCCGCTGACTCTAACTGCGGGGTCGCATACTATAAGTGTGGCAGCGATGCAGAAGACCGGCGACAAGACCCTGACAGGACCGTCGGCCAAGGTTGCGGTTACAGTCGGCAGTGATGTGCCGGGAGCTCCGCAGAATGTGGTTCTATCAGAGAATAACGTAAGCTGGACTGCACCGGAGGCCGCCAACGGCGGTTTCCTCGACGTTTCGTCGCTAAAATATAATGTGTATATAAATGATGTACTCGTACCGGGAAGTCCTTTCTCGGGAACGAGCGCTGCGATTGCTCTTCCGGCTTCCGGAAATATCGCCAAAGTAGCGGCCGTGGAAGCTGTTGCCGGAGAATATATAAGTCCTCGCGGAATATCGAATGTCTTTGTTGGACGGCAGCCTTTTGGTCTGCCTTGTCAGATTTCACCTCTCGGGGGCAACACGGATATGGATCAGTCTGTGATAAACCTTGTCGGTATCCTTGATGTGAATGGTGACGAACGCACATGGCTTTACGATCAGCAGAGTGCCACCGGCGGTTTCTATTATTTATGCCACAGCGAGAATGCCGCCAACGACTGGCTTATTCTTCCGCAGATGAGTTTCGACCGTCCCGGATATTACAGGCTGTCGATGGAGGTGTGGGCCTCGGACCATTATTTTGCCGATAAGGAGAAATTTGAAATCGGTTTCGGCGCCGAGGCCTCGGCTACGGGCATGAAAGTTGTTTCCGATGTATATACCATTGAGCCTAAAAAGAATTTCGAACCGTATGAGCTTAATTTCTACGTAGAAAAAGCCGGAAATTATTATGTCGGATTGCATTGTGTGTCCGAAGCCAATCATTTTCGTCTGTATGCGCGCAATTTCCTTGTAGAAAGTGCACAAGGCACTGCTGCGGCTCCTGCCGGAGTAAGCAATTTGCGTGCTGTCGCCGCCGGAGAGGGGGTGCTGAAGGCTAATGTCAGCTTCAAGATGCCTGTTACGGATGTCGACGGCGGATCACTTGATCCTTCGACAGTTCTGACAGCCGAAGTGAGCTGCGGAGACGCCAGAACTACTGTCAGCGGTGTGCCGGGACAAGAAATGAGTGCGTCGGTAGATGCCGTTCAGGGCGATAATACCGTAGTCGTACGCGTAATCGGCGAAGACGGTGCCGTCAGCCCGGCAAGTTCTGTCGAGCTTTATGTAGGTGTCGATATTCCCGCATATGTAGACCTTGGCAAAGTTATAAGTGCGGACAATATGACTGTCACTCTCAAGTGGAGCCTTTCAACAACCGGCATTACCGGAGGATATGTCGACCCGTCGGCCTGTGAATACGAGATTTACCGTCGATCCGATTCCGGTTCTTATATCAAGGTTGCAGACGCGGGCAAGGGTGCTTCCGAATGGAGTTATTCTGTCGCTCCGGGCTCTGTGCAGGATATCTATCAGTTCGGCGTGCGTCCCGTCAATGACGCCGGTGCTCCTGAGGCGTTTTCTGCCTGTGATGTAATGCTTGGCGTATTGAACGAGCTGCCGATGAAAGAGCTCTTCCGCAGTCAGGGAGAGGTTGTTATAAACAACTACGACCCGATAGGCATACAGAATGTCGCCGATCAATATTGTTCGTGGACTTTTGCCGATCCGAAGGAACTTGACGGGGGCGAACCGAATGCCACATCCACTGCGCTTGTGGCTTATTATCAGGGCTACGGTCAGGTTACTTTCCCTCGATTCAGTACTGTTGGTGTAGATAATGTCAAGATAAGTGTCAGTGTGCTTCACGGCACATTGTCATCGAGCGAGGTGATAATAGCCGCTGTAACTCCCGATAATAGTTTCTTGCCTGTTTCGACTGTCGACCTTACGCAAGGCACCAGATGGCAGACTGTGGCAGTGTCGCTTCCGGCGGAATGTCTCGGACAAGGGTGGGCCGGTCTTACGGTGCGTTGTTACAATCCCACGCAGCTCCATATGTTTATGATGGACGGATACACTATTGAGGTAAACAAGGCTACCGGTGTGGCGCTTGAATCAGTGGCGTCGCCCGGAAAGGTTCGCGTGGGCGCCGAATGCATGGTGGATGTCACGCTTGCCAACTATACATCATCGGATGTCGCCATTCCGGCTCTCAATGCAGTGTTTAAAGCGGAAAACGGTATGACGACCGCTTTGCAGCCCGTCACAGGTTCCGCAACTACAATCCGCCGCGGTGAAAAGGCTGTTGTTTCGTACAATTTTGTCGCAGCTCCTGAGGATCTCGGTTTCGGATTTGTTGATGTTGAAATATCCGATCCTTCCAATCGCGACGGTGACGGCGTAGGAAAAGCTCGCGTGAATGTAGTCAGAGGTTATGGCAATTATGTAAGCGATCTTTCCGCCATAGAGGCAGATGGCGGGGTAAAGCTTTCCTGGTCGCCTCTTGTATTGAAAGAAACGGTAGTTGAGGATTTTGAGGATTTTGATACATGGGAGCGCGGCGAGCGTCTCGGAGATTTCAAGAATCTTGACTACGACCTTCAGACAACTTACGGAGTTTCCGGGGTAACCTATCCCGGTAAGTATGAGCCGACGGCTTTCGAGGTATTCGCGGGTAGTGAGTTCCCGGTCGCTGTCATGCAGGCTTACGGCGGCGATCAGTATATAGCAGTATTTGCTCCGGATAGCCGCGCCACATCGCCTGCCGACGACTGGCTGATATCGCCCCGGGTAGCCGGTGGATCTAAAGTGTCGATGCAGATTCTTGCTCCCACCAATGAGTTCGGAGAGGAAACCGTCGAGATCCTTTATTCTAAGAATAGTGATGATACGTCTGAGTTCGAGTCTGTCGGAACTTTTACAACCAAGGACATGAAATGGCAGAAAATAGAGGTGACACTCCCCGGCGATGCACGTTATTTCGCTCTTCACTATACGGGCTTTGATACATTCTGTCTCCTTGTCGACGATATTACATTCTCACCCTATGAATCGGCTGCGACTGTAAAAGAATATAAGGTATATGCAAACGGTACTTTGATCGGAACTGTTGAAGGTACGGAATTTGCAGTCGATCTTCCAGCCGGCGGGGCAGAGTATTTCGTTGTTCCTGTGCTTGCCAATAGTGATGGAAGTGAAAGTGAAGCTATGCGTTCGAATATTGTCCGTGTCGGGATGTCGGGTCTTGAGGATATAGGCGTAGCCATCACTGTTTCGGCAGTTGACGGCGGAATTGAGATTTCCGGTTTCGAAGGTATCGCTTATATATATGGCGTCGACGGTTCGCTTGTCGCTGCTGTTGACAGCAAGGCGGCAGGAACGTTGGTACCAGTTGATTCCGGTATCTATATGGTATCAGTTGGCGCTAAGGTCTATAAGATGGCTGTCCGCTGATAAATTATAGCATCATATTTGCGGCGGAGGACGTTATCGACGTTTCTCCGCCGCTGTTTTTTCGGTTCCGGAAGGCAATGGTAAAATATGAAATGCGTAATATCCTGATATTCAATGGTAATTTAATTTTAATGAATTTTTTGTCGAAAAAAAACTGACAAAATTTTGGAGAATGGAAAATTGTACTTAACTTTGCAACCGCAAACGGGATAAGACGATTGCCCGCAAGCAGAGAAAATTGAAACCGCCTCTTTAGCTCAGTTGGCCAGAGCACGTGATTTGTAATCTCGGGGTCGTTGGTTCGAATCCGACAAGAGGCTCAGAAGAGTTTGCGTCTTGAAAGCTGCGGTTTAGAGAGGCAACGAAATATTGGGCGTGTTCCAGAGTGGCCAAATGGGGCAGACTGTAAATCTGCTGGCTTTCGCCTTCGGTGGTTCGAATCCATCCGCGCCCACTATAATTTTCTCTTCTGCGGAAGTAGCTCAGTTGATAGAGCATCAGCCTTCCAAGCTGAGGGTCGCGAGTTTGAGCCTCGTCTTCCGCTCAAATTTCTTTGCCTATGTAGCTCAGGGGTAGAGCACTTCCTTGGTAAGGAAGAGGTCGCGGGTTCAAATCCCGCCATCGGCTCTAAATTGAAGCCCCGGTAGTGCTTTAGCATTATCGTGGCTGATTGTTAAGAAGAAATCTAATTTAATATTATAACAGCACAGTTATGGCTAAAGAGAAATTCGAAAGAACCAAACCGCATGTCAATATCGGTACAATCGGCCACGTTGACCACGGTAAAACTACCCTCACCGCTGCAATTACCACTGTACTTGCAAAGGCAGGTCTCTCCGAAGTTAAGTCGTTCGATCAGATTGACAACGCTCCCGAAGAGAAGGAACGCGGTATTACCATTAACACCGCTCACGTAGAATATGAAACTGCTAACCGTCACTACGCTCACGTAGACTGCCCGGGACACGCTGACTATGTAAAGAACATGGTAACAGGTGCTGCTCAGATGGACGGCGCTATCATCGTGGTAGCCGGTACAGACGGTCCTATGCCTCAGACTCGCGAGCACATTCTTCTCGCCCGTCAGGTAAACGTTCCCCGTATCGTAGTATTCCTTAACAAGTGCGACCTTGTTGACGATCCTGAAATCCTCGACCTCGTTGAAATGGAAATGCGCGAACTCCTTTCCGCATACGAATACGACGGTGACGAAACTCCTATCATCCGTGGTTCCGCTCTCGGCGCTCTCAATGGCGAGCCTGAATGGGAAGCAAAGGTAATGGAGCTTATGGAAGCTGTTGACAATTGGATTCCCCTGCCTCCCCGTGCAGTGGATAAGCCCTTCCTTATGCCTGTTGAAGACGTGTTCTCGATTACCGGTCGTGGTACCGTTGCTACCGGCCGTATCGAAGCAGGTGTTGTTAAAGTCGGCGACGAAGTGCAGATCATGGGTCTCGGTGCAAACCTCAAATCGACTGTAACAGGTGTTGAAATGTTCCGTAAACTTCTTGATCAAGGTGAGGCCGGTGACAACGTAGGTCTTCTTCTCCGCGGTATCGACAAGAAGGATATCAAACGTGGTATGGTAATCTGCCATCCGGGTGTTGTTAAGCCCCACAGCAAGTTCAAAGCTTCTGTTTATATCCTCAAGAAAGAGGAAGGTGGCCGTCACACTCCGTTCCACAACCACTATCGTCCCCAGTTCTACATCCGTACACTTGACGTAACCGGTGAAATCACTCTTCCCGAAGGTGTTGAAATGGTTATGCCCGGCGACCACGTAGAAATCATCGTTGATCTGATCAACCCCGTAGCATGCGATCAGGGTCTCCGTTTCGCTATCCGCGAAGGTGGCCGTACAGTAGGTTCGGGTCAGATTACTGAAATTCTTGACTAATACATGACAGCGGCGTTGCCGCAGTCTAAAAATACCAGGTGACGGCTTTGTCGCCGTCACCTAATTTACGGGTTTAGCTCAGTTGGTAGAGCACTGGTCTCCAAAACCAGGTGTCGGGAGTTCGAGTCTCTCAACCCGTGCTAAAGAAGAAAACAATGAAGAAACTAAAACTACTTACAAATATACAGGAGGCTTATGACGAGCTTCGTTTTAAAACCTCCTGGCCATCCAAAAAGCAGCTTGTAAAGTCGGCAATCATCGTGATGATAGCTTCCGTTATTATCGCTCTGATAATTTTCGTCATGGATCAGATTGTCGACCATGTAATGCATTTCATCTATAGCCTTTAAGTCGCATAGTTATGGCAACTAAGAAGATGGAAAAGGGTGCCGTGCGCGAAACCACAACCAAAAAGGTTTCGGGTGTAGAAAACGCCAAAGCTCCTGTTCGCGGTTGGTACGTTCTGCGTGCCATCTCCGGTAAGGAAGCGCAGGTTAAAGAGATTATCGAAGGTGCGATGAAACGCACAGATCTCGGTAATTTCGTTTTTCAGGTGCTGATTCCAACTGAAAAGGTTATGACCGTGAAAAACGGTAAGAAAGTGGTTAAAGAAAAGAACCTTTATTCAGGCTATGTATTCATTGAAGCTCTGTTAACCGGTGAGGTTATATATGAACTTACGAATACCACCAACGTCATCGACTTTCTACGCGGGCGCCAGAAGAACAGCGACCCGGAGATGTTGCGCGAGGCCGAGGTGATGCGTATGCTCGGAGCTGCCGATGATCTTGCCGATCCTGAAGTCGATTTTATTGTCGGTGAGAAGGTGAAGGTTACCGATGGACCTTTCAAGGATTTCCCCGGAGTTATCGAGGAAGTGAATGTGGAACGCCGCAAACTTAAAGTATCCATCAAGATTTTCGAACGCAAGACGCCTTTGGAATTGGATTATTCGCAAGTAGAGCGTGAATGATTTTGACGATGACAGCTATATGTTACGATAGCTGCCTTCGTGTTTTTCTTCCCGCGCATGTATTAATATTTAAGTTTATAAACCATGGCTAAAGAAATTGCTGGACAAATCAAATTGCAGATTAAAGGTGGTGCTGCGAATCCTTCGCCTCCTGTAGGCCCCGCTCTCGGTTCGAAGGGTATCAACATCATGGAATTTTGCAAGCAATTCAATGCCCGTACTCAGGACAAAGCCGGTAAGATTCTTCCTGTAGTAATCACATACTACACTGACAAATCCTTCGACTTTATAGTAAAGACGCCTCCTGTAGCTGTGCAACTCAAGGAAATCGCCCATATCAAGAGCGGTTCCAAAGAGCCTAACCGCAACAAGGTGGCTGAAATCAGCTGGGAACAGGTGCAGACAATTGCCGCCGACAAAATGCCCGACCTTAACTGCTTTACCATAGAAGCCGCTATGCGGATGGTTGCCGGTACGGCCAGGAGCATGGGTATTACCGTCAAAGGTCAGTTCCCCTCTAACAATTAAAAACTTCACTTGATATGAGTAAACTTACCAAAAATCAAAAGTTGGCCCTATCGAAGCTTGAAGCAGGGAAGACTTACACTTTGGCCGAGGCAGCCGAACTCGTCAAGGAAATGACTTATACGAAGTTCGACGCATCTCTTGATATCGATGTACGTCTTGGCGTGGATCCCCGCAAACCCAACCAGATGGTACGCGGCGTTGTCACTCTGCCTCATGGTACCGGCAAGCAGGTTCGAGTACTCGTGCTCTGCAACCCCGATGCCGCTGCCGCTGCTACCGCAGCAGGCGCCGACTATGTCGGTCTCGATGAGTATATTGAGAAAATAAAAGGCGGTTGGACAGATGTTGATGTAATTATCACACAGCCCGCTATCATGGGCAAAATCGGTGCCCTTGGCCGTATCCTCGGTCCCCGTGGCCTGATGCCTAACCCCAAAAGCGGTACTGTGACAATGGATGTTGCAAAGGCAGTAGAAGAAGTAAAGAAAGGTAAGATTGATTTCAAGGTTGATAAGAACGGTATCGTTCACTCCTCGATTGGCAAAGTATCTTTCGATGCCGACAAGATGGTAGATAATGCACGTGAGTTTATCGCCACCCTTGTAAAGCTGAAACCCGCTACAGCCAAAGGCACATATATCAAGAGCGTTTATCTTTCCAGCACAATGAGTCCGGGCGTCAAGATCGACCCCAAATCGATTGATGCTTAACCCTCCAATACACAGACACAATGAAAAAGGAAGATAAAGCAGTCATCATCAAGAAAATTGCCGACACCATTTCCGGTTATAACTGTTTCTACCTGGTGGAGACCGCCGGACTTGATGCCGAGAAGACACAGCAGCTCCGTGCAGCCTGCAACAAGGCTGACATCAAGCTGATGGTAGTCAAGAACAGCCTTCTGCATAAAGCTCTCGAAGGTCTCGAGGGTGATTACAGCGAGCTTTACAGCGCGTTCCACGGTGCAACATCACTGATGTGCTCCAATACAGGTAATGCGCCCGCCAAGCTTCTGAAGGACTTTGTAAAGAAAGGCGACACTCTGCCCGTACTAAAGGGCGCATATGTTGAAGAAACCGTTTATCTCGGTGCAGACCAGATCGATACCCTTGCATCTATCAAGAGCAAGAACGAACTTATCGCCGATGTTGTGGCTCTCCTTCAGTCGCCCGCCAAGAACGTTATTTCCGCACTTCAGTCCGGTGGCGGAAAGCTCCATGGAATACTGGAGACACTTTCGAAAAAAGAAGACTAACAAACGATTAAAAACCAACAAAAAATCATACTAAAATGGCTGATTTAAAAGCTTTTGCTGAACAACTCGTAAACCTCACCGTAAAGGAAGTAAACGAACTTGCCCAGATCCTCAAGGACGAATACGGCATTGAACCCGCCGCTGCTGCTGTTGCTGTTGCAGCCGGTCCTGCTGCCGGTGCTGCCGCAGCTGAAGAAAAAACAAGCTTCGACGTAGTTCTCAAATCCGCAGGTGCTGAGAAACTCAAAGTCGTTAAGCTCGTGAAAGAAGTTACCGGCCTCGGCCTCAAGGAAGCCAAGGAAATGGTAGACGGCGCTCCCAGCGTTGTTAAGGAAGGCCTCTCCAAGGCTGATGCTGAAGCTCTCAAGGCACAGCTCGCTGAAGTAGGCGCTGAGGTAGAACTCAAATAATATTGTCTGAATATCAGACATTTAGGTTAAGAATCCCCGCAAAGGGCGATTCTTAACCTTTTGTGTCAAAAACACCATTGCTGTCTGACATGCACCGGCATTCCCGGCTCAGAGTCCCAGACGGCTCCGTCATGATGGCGGCGCGCACCGACGCGCGGGCAGGTTCGGTTTCCAAAAAGACTGTCCTTTTGGGAGTGATTCCATTTATTTCCAACGCAATTTTGTAATAGCTGCAGACCGCACTTTTTGGCACATTTTTCTTAATTACGGCACCAAATATCATTTTTAGATGTCAGCTCCGATAGATAAACCACGTATTAATTTTGCCACGGTAAAGAATCCGCTTCCTTACCCTGACTTTCTGGAGGTGCAGCTCAAATCATTCCGCGATTTTTTCCAGCTCGACACACCACCGGAACAGCGTACCAACGAAGGCCTCTATAATGTCTTCGCCGAAAATTTCCCTATTTCGGACACACGCAACAATTTTACGCTCGAATTCCTCGATTATTATATCGATCCCCCGCGCTACACTATTGAAGAGTGTCTGCAGCGTGGCTACTCCTATGGCGTACCTCTAAAGGCCAAGCTCAAACTATCCTGCACCGATCCGGAGCATGAGGATTTCAATACAGAAATCCAGGATGTTTACCTCGGCCAGATACCTTATATGACAGAAAAAGGCACTTTTGTAATCAACGGTGCCGAGCGCGTCGTCGTATCGCAGCTTCACCGTTCGCCGGGTGTGTTCTTCGGACAGAGCACCCATGCAAACGGAACCAAGCTCTACAGCGCGCGTATCATTCCTTTCCGTGGCTCATGGATTGAATTCGCCACTGACATCAATAATGTGATGTACGCTTACATCGACCGCAAGAAGAAGCTGCCCGTAACTACTCTTCTCCGTGCAATCGGTCTCGAAAGCGACAAGGATATCATCGATATTTTCGGGCTTGCCGAAGAAATCAAGGTTACTCCCGAGAATCTCAAGAAGGTAATCGGCCGTAAACTTGCCGCCCGTATTGTAAAGTCGTGGTACGAGGATATGAATGATCCCGATACCGGCGAGGTAAGTACATTCGAGCGCAACGAGGTGATACTCGACCGCGAGGCCGTGATCACCGAGGAGAATATCGACGAGATTCTCGAATCAGGTGTCTCGACAATACTTGTTCATAAAGAAGAAGCTTCGTCTTCCGACTATTCCATCATCTTCAACACGCTTACGCGCGACCAGACAAACAGTGAGTCGGAAGCAATAGTATACATATACAAACAGCTCCGTAACGCAGATCCGCCAGACGAGGCATCGGCACGCGAGGTTATCACGAATCTTTTCTTCAGTGAGAAGCGCTATGACCTCGGAGATGTAGGCCGCTACCGCATCAACCGCAAGCTTGGTCTTACCACCTCGATGGATGTTAAGGTTCTTACCAAGGAGGATATAATCGCCATCATACGTTACCTTATCGAGCTTATCAACAGCCATGCTGATGTCGATGATATCGATCACCTGTCGAACCGTCGCGTCCGTACAGTAGGCGAGCAGCTTTATAACCAGTTTGGTGTGGGTCTCAACCGTATGGCCCGCACAATCCGCGAGCGTATGAATGTTCGCGACAATGAGGTGTTCTCTCCCATCGATCTTATCAACGCCAAAACGATATCGTCGGTAATCAACACATTCTTCGGCACCAACGCCTTGTCGCAGTTCATGGATCAGACAAACCCGCTTGCCGAAATCACTCACAAGCGTCGTATGTCGGCTCTCGGTCCCGGCGGTCTTTCCCGTGAGCGTGCCGGTTTCGAGGTTCGAGACGTACACTATACCCACTATGGCCGTCTGTGTCCTATCGAGACACCTGAAGGTCCTAACATCGGTCTTATCAGCTCGCTCTGCGTATATGCCAAAATCAACGATCTCGGCTTCATCGAGACTCCATACCGCAAAGTTGAGGACTCTCGTGTGAATCTCAACAACGACGAGGTTGTGTATCTTACCGCCGAGATAGAGGAAGGCAAGACTATAGCACAGGGTAACGCACCTCTTAATGCTGACGGAACCTTCCAGCGCGACCAGGTAAAGGCTCGTCGAGATGCCGATTTCCCGGTGGTAGCTCCCTCGCAGGTAGAGCTTATGGACGTATCTCCCGCACAGATTGCATCTATCGCAGCATCACTTATCCCCTTCCTTGAACATGACGACGCCAACCGCGCCCTCATGGGATCGAACATGATGCGCCAGGCCGTGCCTCTGATGCGTTCCGAAGCTCCTATAGTCGGTACAGGCATAGAGGCTCAACTCGCACGCGACAGCCGTACGCAGATTACCGCAGAAGGTGACGGTGTAATCGAGTTTGTAGACGCTACAGTAATCCGCATCCGTTACGACCGCACCGACGAAGAGGAATTCACCTCATTCGACAGTCCGGTAAAAGAATATAAACTTCCCAAATTCCGCAAAACCAACCAGAGCACCACTATCGACCTCCGTCCTATCTGCAACAAGGGACAGCGTGTGAAGGCCGGCGATATCCTTACAGAAGGTTATGCTACCGAGAACGGCGAACTCGCTCTTGGCCGTAACCTCAAAGTGGCATTCATGCCCTGGAAGGGTTACAACTATGAGGACGCGATTGTGCTCAATGAACGCGTCGTCCGCGACGACATCCTCACCTCCGTACACGTTGACGAATATTCTCTTGAGGTACGCGAGACCAAACGCGGTATGGAAGAACTCACCTCCGATATTCCCAATGTCAGCGAGGACGCTACAAAAGATCTCGACGATCGCGGTATCATCCGTGTCGGCGCGCATGTAGTGCCCGGCGACATAATGATCGGCAAGATTACTCCCAAAGGTGAATCGGACCCCACTCCGGAAGAAAAACTCCTTCGCGCCATCTTCGGCGACAAGGCCGGCGACGTCAAGGACGCATCTCTGAAGGCTACTCCGTCGCTCAAGGGTGTTGTTATAGGAACCAACCTCTATGCCCGCGCCGCCAAGAAGAGCCGCAACCGGGCAGCCAACGCCATGCTTCCCAAACTCGACGAAGAGTATGAAGCCAAGTTGGACGATTTGCGCGGACGTCTCGTCGACAAGCTCCTTGTTCTTACCGACGGTCTTACCTCCAATGGTGTACGCGATTTTCTCGGCAGCGAAATAGTGCCTAATGGTGCCAAATTCACAGCCGGAGTTCTCAAGGGTATCAACTATGACTCCCTGAGTCTGAGCAACTGGACAAACGACGAGCATAAGAACGAACTTATCCGCCGCACTATCGTGAACTATCTGCAGAAGAGCAAAGAAATCGACGCCGAGCTCCGCCGCAAGAAACTCGATATCTCCATCGGCGACGATCTTCCCTCCGGTATCATGCAGATTGCCAAGGTATATATCGCCAAGAAACGTAAGATCAGCGTCGGCGACAAGATGGCCGGCCGCCACGGTAACAAGGGTATTGTCAGCCGTATTGTACGTCAGGAAGATATGCCCTTCCTCGCTGACGGTACTCCTGTCGACATTGTCCTCAACCCTCTGGGTGTGCCTTCGCGTATGAACCTCGGACAGGTGTTCGAGACCGTACTCGGATGGGCAGGTCGCGAACTCGGCGAAAAATTCGCCACTCCGATCTTCGACGGCGCGTCGCTCGACGACTTGAACGAATGGACCGATAAGGCAGGTCTTCCCCGCTATGGCAAGAGCTACCTCTACGATGGTGGTACCGGCGAACGTTTCGATCAGCCCGCTACTGTAGGTGTGATCTATATGCTTAAACTCGGCCACATGGTAGAAGACAAGATGCACGCACGTTCCATCGGTCCGTACTCTCTTATCACCCAGCAGCCTCTGGGCGGTAAGGCTCAGTTCGGCGGCCAGCGTTTTGGTGAAATGGAAGTCTGGGCGCTGGAAGCTTTCGGCGCCGCACACGTGCTTCAGGAGATACTTACCATCAAATCGGACGACGTCAACGGCCGTAGCAAGGCTTATGAAGCTATCGTCAAGGGTGATCCGATGCCTGTTCCGGGAATTCCCGAATCACTCAACGTGCTTCTCCACGAGCTGCGCGGTCTCGGTCTGAGCATAAATCTGGAGAACTGACAATCTCTCCCCTCTATTTTCCAACAAGAACAAAGCATACCACAATATGGCTTTCAGAAAAGAAAACAAACCCAAAAACGTCTTCTCCAAAATCACCATCGGTCTCGCTTCTCCTGAAGAGATTTTTGAGAAATCGAGCGGTGAGGTCCTAAAGCCGGAGACTATCAACTACCGCACATACAAGCCCGAGCGCGACGGCCTCTTCTGCGAGCGCATCTTCGGTCCTGTAAAGGACTATGAATGCCACTGCGGCAAGTACAAACGTATCCGTTACAAAGGTATCGTCTGCGACCGCTGTTCCGTAGAGGTAACAGAAAAGAAAGTGCGTCGCGAACGCATGGGTCATATCCGCCTCGTCGTTCCCGTCGCCCACATATGGTATTTCCGCTCGCTGCCTAACAAAATCGGTTATCTTCTCGGTCTTCCTTCGAAGAAACTCGATTCCGTAATCTACTACGAGCGCTATATCGTCATCAATCCCGGTGCTGCCGCAAATATCGAAATCAACGGCAAAGCCATCCAGAAACTCGACCTCCTTTCAGAGGAAGAATATTTCAATGTAATCGACGCGCTTCCCCGCGAAAACCAGCTTCTTGACGACAACGATTCCGAAAAATTCGTTGCCAAGATGGGTGCGGAGGCTATATATGACCTTCTGAAGAATCTCGATCTTGACGCTCTCGCAGCGGATTTGCGTGTGCAGTCGAACAAGGAAGGCTCTCAGCAGCGCAAGACAGAGGCTCTCAAACGCCTCCAGATTGTAGAAGCGTTCCGTGCATCACGCAACCGCAACAAGCCCGAATGGATGATTCTCCACGCTGTCCCCGTGACTCCGCCGGAGCTCCGTCCTCTTGTGCCCCTTGATGGCGGACGTTTTGCAACTTCCGATCTCAACGACCTCTATCGTCGAGTAATCATCCGTAACAACCGTCTCAAACGTCTTATCGAAATCAAGGCTCCCGAGGTCATTCTCCGCAACGAGAAGCGCATGCTTCAGGAAGCTGTCGATTCGTTGCTTGACAACAGCCGCAAGTCATCGGCTGTCAAGAGCGATGCAAACCGTCCGCTCAAGTCTCTGTCCGACTCTCTCAAGGGCAAGCAGGGCCGCTTCCGCCAGAACCTTCTCGGTAAGCGTGTCGACTACTCGGCCCGTTCGGTAATCGTTGTAGGTCCCGAACTCAAGATGCATGAATGCGGTCTGCCCAAGAATATGGCGGCCGAACTTTACAAGCCGTTCATCATACGCAAGCTTATCGAGCGTGGCATCGTGAAGACTGTAAAGAGTGCCAAGAAAATCGTCGACCGCAAGGAACCCGTGGTTTGGGATATTCTTGAATATGTGATGAAGGGTCATCCAGTTCTGCTGAACCGTGCCCCGACACTTCACCGCCTCGGTATCCAGGCATTCCAGCCCAAGCTTATCGAAGGCAAGGCTATCCAGCTCCACCCGCTCGCATGTACGGCATTCAACGCCGACTTCGACGGCGACCAGATGGCTGTCCATCTGCCTCTTGGCAACGAGGCTATCCTCGAAGCCCAGATGCTTATGCTCGGCTCGCACAACATCCTCAACCCTGCCAATGGCGCACCTATCACCGTGCCTTCGCAGGATATGGTACTCGGTCTGTATTATATCACCAAGCTCCGTCCCGGCGACAAGGGCGAAGGCCACGTATTCTATGGCCCGGAGGAAGCCCAGATTGCATACAATGAAGGTCGTGTAACACTCCATGCGCCCATCAGTGTGATGGTAGACGATGTTGACGAGGAAGGAAACAAAATCCGTCATCTTGTGGAAAACACATCCGTCGGCCGCGTGCTCGTCAACCAGTACGTACCGGAGGAAATCGGATACATCAATACAATCCTTTCCAAGAAATCGCTCCGCGACATCATCGCAGTCGTTATCAAGAAATGCGGTATCCCACGTTCGGCCCAGTTCCTTGACGATATCAAGAATCTCGGTTACTACATGGCATTCCGTGGCGGTCTGTCGTTCAACCTCGGTGACGTGCTTGTTCCGGCGGAAAAGAAGGATATTGTCGACGAAGGTTACCGTCAGGTTGCCGAGGTTATGGACAATTTCAACATGGGTGTGATTTCCGATAAAGAACGCTACCAGCAGATTATCGATATCTGGACACATGTCAACGCCAAGCTCACCAGTGTGCTCATGAAGCAGATGGCAGAGGCCAACCAGGGCTTCAACGCAATCTACATGATGCTCGATTCCGGTGCCCGTGGTTCGAAGGATCAGATCCGTCAGCTTGCAGGTATGCGTGGTCTTATGGCAAAGCCTCAGAAAGCAGGTGCCGAAGGAGGCCAGATTATCGAGAACCCGATTCTTGCGAATTTCAAGGAAGGTCTTTCGGTGCTCGAGTACTTTATCTCTACCCACGGTGCCCGTAAAGGTCTTGCCGATACCGCTCTTAAAACTGCTGACGCCGGATATCTTACACGTCGTCTCGTTGACGTCGCTCACGACGTTATCATCAACGAGGAAGACTGCGGAACTCTCCGCGGCCTCGTATGCACGGCAGTGAAGAAAAACGACGAGGTTGTTGCTTCGCTCGGCGAACGCATTCTCGGGCGCGTGTCGGTCTACGATATCATCCATCCTCTTACCGGTGAGATAATTGTCCGCGCCGGAGAGGAGATTACCGATGATGCCGCCGATATAATCGACGCTTCGCCTATCGAGAGCGTTGAAATTCGTTCCGTCCTCACCTGTGAGAGCAAGCGCGGCGTCTGCGCCAAGTGCTATGGCCGCAATCTCTCGAATCTCCGTATGGTTCAGAAGGGTGAGGCTGTCGGCGTTATCGCAGCACAGTCCATCGGTGAGCCGGGTACACAGCTTACCCTCCGTACATTCCACGTCGGTGGTGTGGCAACCAACATCTCGGCAGCTTCCAAACTTACGTCCAAGTACGACGGCAAACTTGAAATCGAAGACCTCCGTACGGTCGATACCGAAGGCGGTTACAAGGTTGTCGTAGGCCGTTTGGCTGAAATGCGCATTGTCGACCATAATACAGGCTTGCAGCTTATGAGCGCGCCGATTATCTATGGTTCGAAGCTCTTTATGGGCGACGGCGACAATGTGAAGAGCGGCGACATAATTTGCGAATGGGACCCCTTCAACAACGTCATCATCTCCGAGAAATCAGGTAAGGTACACTATGTCGACCTTATCGAGAACGTTACATATCGCAGCGAATCCGAAGGCCATGCCATGACTGAGGATCGCGTGATAATCGAATCGCGCGACCGTCAGCACGTGCCTTCCGTCGAGATTATCGGTACTGCCGAAGACGGAACCGAGGATTCTGTACTCGCAACGTACTCTCTGCCTGTGGGCGCGCACCTTATTTTCAAGGAAGGCGACGAAATCAAGCAGGGCGACACCTTCGCGAAGATTACCCGCTCCACTCACGGTGCAGGCGATATCACCGGCGGTCTTCCCCGTGTTACCGAGCTCTTTGAAGCACGCAACCCGTCGAACCCCGCTATTGTATCGGAAGTCGACGGACAGGTTACATTCGGCAAGGTTAAGCGCGGCAACCGCGAAGTCACCGTTACTCCAAAGTTCGGCGAACCCAAGAAATATCTCGTACCCCTGTCGAAGCAGATTCTTGTTCAGGAGAACGACGTAGTACGTGCAGGTACACCTCTTTCCGACGGTGCCATCACTCCTACCGACATCCTCAACATCATGGGCCCGACAGCAGTTCAGGAATATATCGTGAACGAGGTGCAGGACGTTTACCGTATGCAGGGTGTGAAAATCAACGACAAGCACTTTGAGGTAATCGTGCGTCAGATGATGCGTAAAGTACGTATCATCGACTCCGGCGACACTACCTTCCTCCAGGAGCAGATTGTCGACAAACGCGATTTCATGGACGAGAACGACCGTATATGGGGCAAGAAGATTGTTGTCGACAAGGGCGACAGCGAGACTCTGCGCGAGGGCGAGGTTATCACCGCCCGCCGTCTGCGCGACGAGAATGCTCTTCTCAAGCAGCGCGACCTCAAGCCCGTAATCGTACGCGATGCCGAGCCTGCCACCTCCGAACAGATTCTCCAGGGTATCACCCGTTCGGCTCTCCAGACATCGTCGTTCATCTCGGCGGCTTCCTTCCAGGAAACGACCAAGGTACTCAACGAGGCTGCAATCCAGGGCAAGAGCGACCCGTTGGAGGGTATGAAGGAGAACGTTATCTGCGGACATCTTATCCCCGCCGGTACCGGTCTTCGCGAATACGAGACTCTCGTTGTCACATCCCGCGATGATGACAATCTCACCGACGAATACATGACAGAAGCAGCTGAAATACAGGCTGTGGAAGCATTCAACGACTAATCTTATCCTACCATAATTAACGCCGCCGGCCCCTCAGGCCGGCGGCGTTTGCTTTGTATATAATTATTTATTGTTATTATTTTGAATAATAATAGGCCACTCGTGTATAATTGGGTCTGAAGAAGCAAATTATTCTGTAGGTCTTAAAAGGGCTAATGCTGCTAAAAAGTACCTGATTGAATATGGAATAGACGGACAACGTATTGATGTCGAATCTTTAGGTTTTTCTAATCCTATTAATGATAATTCAACTGAAATAGAAAGGAAACACAACAGGCGTTTAACTTTCAAAATAATAAAACAATGAAAAAAATAATTACATTAATGATAGCGATAGTTGCTATCATCAGCTGTTCAATATCTACGTATGCACAGCAACGAACAGAAGTGAGCAATGGTATATATCTGGTAACATTATGGTAATGTTACCGTTATCGAGAATGATAGCATCCAGCAAAGTATCCAAATTAAAGTACAAGAGAACGGTGACAACCTCTATGATATCATATGCGGGGATACAATTGTTAAAACTGTTGCCAAGGCAGCTCTTGTAGAAGGGATATCGGCTGTTATTCAAGGATATACTGCTATTCCGAGATGGGTGTCTCGTGCCGTTGTCGGACATATCGTTAATAAGGTTTATGAAGGTGTATGTGAATACTATCGATAAAGTTCCATTATCTTCTACGCAGAAAGTGCTTTATTGTACTTACACAATACGGTAAAGCATTTTCTATTACTGATGTTCCCTAAACATTTTGAGTTTTTAAGAATTAGGATTGATTATGTTTCCAGGAGTTTGTTAAGAAGATTCCTTAGACTGCATCAAAAATCAAAAGATACAGTTTGTAAAACTATTCGCGTTTTCCTGATTAGGAATAGGATAATATTTTAAGTTTTATCGTAACTTTGTCATGGACAGTTTTTTGATACAGATATGGCAATGGCAGATAATAAACCGGCATTTGTGAAACGTGATACTATTGTTGCGGGCAAAGAGTATGCGAGGCTTTTAGGTGCCTTGAAAGAGCGTTTCCGCAGGTCGCAGATAAAGGCGGCGGTAAAAGTCAACACGTCTTTGTTGGAATTTTACTGGGAGATGGGACGAGATATATCAAGACTTCATGAGGCTGCCGAATGGGGAAGTGCCTTCTTCGATTGCCTCAGCCTTGACCTCAAGACTGCTTTCCCGGGACAAACGGGATTTTCCGTTACCAACATCAAGTATGCCAAACGGTGGTATGAGTTTTATAATCAAAGTGATATAATTCGTCACCAAGGTGGTGACGAATTTGAGATGCCAATAGATTTCGGAATGGTGCCATGGAAGCATCATGTCTGTATATTCACTCATTCCAAATCAGTGGAAGAGGCAATGTTTTATATTGGAGAGACCATAAAGAATGGATGGAGCCGTTCTCAGCTTGAAATGGAGATTGGTAATAACCTGTACGGTAAGGCCGGGCATGCCATTACCAACTTTGACGATCAGTTGCCGGCTCCATATAGCGGTCTTGCAAAGGCAATATTGAAAAGCCCGTACGATTTCGGATTCATTGACAAGAAAGTTACGACTGAAAGACAGTTGGAGGATGAACTCGCCGCTAATATTACGCGTTTACTTCTTGAATTAGGGCAGGGGTTCGCGTATGTCGGGCGTCAGTTGGAATTGAAAATGCCGGGAGGCCAGTCATTTATTCCCGATATGATTTTCTATCACACGAAGCTCAAATCATATATCGTTTGTGAGCTGAAGGTCGTGCCATTCATTCCGGATTTCGCAGGAAAACTGAATTTCTATGTTTCGGCAGTAGATGAGTTGATGAAACAGCCCGATGACAATCCTACAATAGGTTTGCTGATTTGTAAATCAAAGGATGATACCGTGGTTGAATGGTCTTTCCGAGGAATGAACCGGCCTCTTGGAGTCGCCGAATATCAGCTCAAGGAATTTATTTCCGAAAAGGCTGCGAAACTATTGCCGTCCGAGCTTGAATTGCAGAATATCATTGATACATACGATGAAACAGAATGGCAAAAGAGATTGAAGACTTAAAGGGCAACGGCTTTGTCGGGTTCGTTAAGGTGTCTGAACTCAGGGGCAATACAAGAGTTATTCCTGATGAGCCGGGGGTATATGTCGTTATCCGCGATAGTGTCGATGCTCCGGAATTCCTTGCTGTTGGAACCGGCGGCTGCTATAAAGGAAAGAATCCTAATGTATCTGTGGCTATATTGGAGAAAAAGTATGTTCCGGACAGAAGAATCATATATATAGGTAAAGCTTCGCTTCGCAAATCTTACAAAGGGCTTAGGAGGCGCATCCGTGAGCTTTTGCGCTTTGGTACAGGCTGCAAGGGCCATTGGGGCGGTCGCTACCTATGGCAGCTCGCCGATTCGGCAGACTTGCTCGTTGCATGGCGCACGACACCTATGGATACGCCGCGGGATGTGGAAAAGACCATGCTTGCCACCTTTATAGAGCGGCATGGCAGGCTTCCGTTCGCAAATTTAAGAAATTAATTATTCGGCAGCCCGGATTATTTTTTCAGGTTTCGATTCCTGAATATTACTGATTGTTTTAATCGCGAAATCAAGGATAGTGTCGTGTCCCGATAGAGTCGCTTCTTTGTCCATTTCTACGGCGAAACCGTCGGATGGCGCGATTCCGGTTTCTGTAAGCTTCATGTCGGCATCGTATATCGGTGATGCCGAGAAGCGTACGCTCCATCCGCAGGGTATTTCAGATGACATGGGGGCACCGCTGCCGCCTCCTGTATGCGCACCGGCGATGCGGACATGCTCGAGGCCTTTCGCCATGGCAGTAAAATTGTTGGCGGCACTGAAAGTGCTGCGGTTGGTCAGCACGATAACAGGTTTGAGCCAGCGTACGCCATAAACCGGTTCCACATAATAGGGATATGGCTCGGAAAAATCGGAATGTCCCGGGCCTGTCTTGTGTGAGATATATCCTCCGAGATATTTTTCATTAATGAAATGGGAGAGCAGGTCATCGGCGCTCGTAAGGTTGCCTCCGCCGTTGTCACGTATGTCAAGGATAAGACCCTTGCAATCCTTCATGCTCAGGAGCATTTCGTTGACAAAAGAGTGGCTGATGCCATATGCGAACGACGAGAAATAGACATATCCTACCTGTCCGTCGGCAAGGGTCTTATAGCTCATTCCATTGCCGGAGGTATAGTCGAAATTGAGGTAGTGTTCCTGTATCAGGCGCCAGTCGAAATTCTGGGGATAATCGCTCCACCATTTGCGATAATATGATACATTGAACCACGAAATAAGGTTGGTATGGCCGTCTTTCAATTCATCGAGCATGGCAGCACAGACTTCGAACAGCTCTTTTTCATCCATCCCTTTGTTTACTTTCGCGCGGTAGCGGCGTCCGGTCTCTTCCCAGTCTATATCTTTCTCTTCAAAGAAGCAATAGTGTTCGTCAAGGATGGTCCATAAGGCGTCGAAATTGCCGAGCGTATCATTCTCCCAACTTTCAATGGAGTGGCAGGCTCCGCATAAAAATGCTATGGCGCCGACTGTTATTGCACAAATTTTCTTGTTTAGAGTATTCATTTCAGTAAAGGGCGCTTATGATTTTTGCTTTCTCCAACGGTGCCTTCCTGTCTGCGGAGAGCGAAAGCCATTCGCTTGCTATGCCTATCACTGCGGTATGCTCGATGTGGCGTGTCACTATATCTGAGGCTTGTACAGATTTTATATTGCAGCGATAACCTAAGCGGACTATGGTACGCCCCAGGCGGAGGTCGGCGGTAAGCAGATTGTTGAAACGGAAATAATTACCGGGCCAAGCTCCGTGAACAAGCCCTTTGCGGTTGCCGAGATAGATTTCATAATATAGCTCCCCATACTGTGGAGAGAAAAAGATTCCGGCAAGAGGTATCTCGGCAAGATAGCGGAAACAGACAGGCATCCGGCCGATGCGGGTATTGAAAGCGGCACCGGCGCTGGCGTTTACCGTCCACGAGGCTTTTGCGGCGGCAGGATTGTTACTGTTTTTCGGTAGATAGAACACACCTGCCTCGGCTGTTGTGCTTCCTCCGGCGAATACGTTCCAGCCACCATCGAAACGGAAACGGCGCATCATTCCCCAGCCAAGGCGCAGGTCTATGTTCCACATCGATGCGTTGCGTGTCGGATTATTGTGTGTCAGCGAGCCTTGGAGGCGTCCATCGAGGCGCATCACCCATCTTTCAGGATCGAAGCGCATGGCTTGCATTCGTTCGTAACTTAGGGCGAGAGTTGTGCCGGAATAGTGCAGAGGACTCAGGTATGTCTCAGCTACATGAGCACTGCCGAGTTCTATTGCGTATGCCGACAGAACAGGACGCTCAACGGTTTGTGCCTTCGCTGAAATAAACAGAAGGCAGGAGAGTAAAAATACGTTAAATTTCAGCCTCATCGTCGTTGAAAAGTGACGGAGTGGTGGGAATATTCTCGTATTCGTCGGAAAGATCGCTGATTTCAGGGCTGTCGTTATCTTCTGTAGGAAGAATGGCAGGTGCAGTAGCATCGGTATCATCCGATTCGCTGTCTTCCGGTTCGGAAATCTCCGGTTCGGGAAGAAGTTCTACGGTTTTCAGCGGAAGCATGGTAAGACGTTTTCCTCTGGCCTTGAATGATTTTTCTCCTATAAAATCGGCAGCGTCGATTTCAAGAGGCACGCGAGCCGGGTCGTCAAATATAAGTTGTAGCATAGGACGCTTATAATCGGAGAGTAGTATAAGTGACGATTTTGCAGTCTCTCCGATGAAACGCTGATGTTTGGCCGAGTCCTCGAATGTGAAACGTTTTATGTATGGATAGCCCTGCTCGGCATCGTTGAGAACCGCGGTCCATACGGTCTTGGGACGATATTTTTCAATACGCAGGATATTGTCCTCGTAGTGGTTGGTAGCTTCGAAGCCGGTAGTGTAATATTCTCCGTTTTTGAGGATTACAAGTACGCGGTCTGTACCGTGGAACTCACCGAGATATATGCCGCGTTCTTCATAGTTTAGTCGCAGGACGTCGGGATCGAACCATACCTGTAGGCCGCCGAGTGTGCTTGCACCACGTTCTTTGAGCGATAGTCGCTGCACTTCGTTTTTCGTGACAAGGTTGCCCATTGCGCCGCGTCCTTTTACAGCGAGTTTGCTGAAATCCACGTCGATGGTTAGATTCTTCAGTCGTAATTTCGGTTTAAGCGTTACCTTCACGGTCTCGGCTTCACCGTTGGGGTTGGCAGAGAACCATACTATACGGGTTCCCGGTAGTCCGGGGGTCAGATTGTATTCGCGGTCGCGTGTCATTCCGGTGGCATTGAAGCGCTTCATATAGTATGCGCCGCCGCGACCGTTCTGGTAGATCACATTGTAGATGGTGCGTTCGTCCTTGCGTCGATAGACATTCACATAAAGCACATTCTTTCCGATGGAAAGCTTGTCGGCTACGCGCACAATCTTGTATCTGCCGTCGCGGTAGAAAATAATAATGTCATCAAGCAGCGAGCAATTACATATAAAATCATCTTTTTTCAGGGATGTCCCAATGAAACCTTCCTCTCGGTTGATATAAAGCTTCTCGTTTGCTTCGGCGACATTGGCGGCCTGTATATTGTCGAACGAGCGGATGACGGTACGGCGCGGATACGCATCGCCGTATTTTTTCTTCAGGTATTCGTACCAATCCACCGTTACATCGTCGATATGTTCGAGTTTATCGAGCGTTTCGGAGATGTTGGTGCGCAGAGCCGATATGGCTTTGTCCGCATCCTCGGAGTTGAAACGGAGGATCCGTTTCATCTTTATTTCAAGTAGTTTCAGAATGTCGTCGCGTGTAACCTCCCTTGTGAATGACGGTTTGAATGGTTCCAGGCGCCCATCTATATGTTCTATCGCGGCGTCGATAGTGGGAGCTTCTTCGTATTCTTTATCTTTGTATATGCGTTCTTCGATGAAAATCTTCTCCAATGTGGCATAAAGCAACTGTTCGCGGTCTTCTCCGAGGCTCACATTGAGTTCTGCCGTGATGATTTTCTTTGTCATCTCGACGCTGTGGGCGAGAACGTCGTTTACGCCGAGGAATGCCGGTTTGTTGTCCCGGATTACGCAGCAGTTCGGTGACAGGTTAACCTCGCAGTCGGTAAAAGCATATAGTGCATCGATAGTTTTGTCGCTCGATGTCCCGGGAATCAGATGGATAAGGATTGAAGCGTTTTTCGACGTGTTGTTCTCAACCTTGCGGATTTTTATTTGTCCGCGTTCAAAAGCCTTTAATATAGAGTCAATCAATGTCTCTGCCGTTTTCCCGAAGGGGAGCTCTGTGATGTTGAGGGTCTTGGCATCGATTTTTTCTATTTTTGCTCTTACTTTTACCACTCCTCCGCGGCGTCCTTCATTATAGCGTGCCACATCTATCATGCCGCCGGTTGGAAAATCAGGGTATAGTTCGAAATCCTCTCCGCGTACATAAGCTATCGAGGCATCAAGGAGTTCGTTAAAATTATGAGGCAAAATCTTTGAAGACAGGCCGACAGCGATACCCTCGGCACCCTGGGCAAGCAGGAGAGGGTATTTGGATGGAAGCGTGACGGGTTCGCGCTTACGCCCGTCATAGCTCACTGTCCATTCCGTCACCTTGGGATTGAAAAGCACTTCCAGAGCGAAAAGCGACAGACGCGCTTCTATGTAACGGGCAGCGGCAGCGGCAGCTCCCGTCAGGATATTGCCCCAGTTACCCTGTGTTTCTACGAGTAGCTCTTTTTGTCCGAGTTGTACAAGAGCATCCTTTATAGAAGCGTCTCCGTGGGGATGGTACTGCATGGTGGTACCGACGATGTTGGCGACCTTGTTAAGGCGGCCGTCATCAATCGTTTTCATTGCATGTAGAATGCGTCGTTGCACAGGTTTGAGACCGTCGTCGATATGGGGGACTGCTCGTTCGAGAATTACATACGACGCATATTCAAGAAACCATGTCTGATACATTCCGCGCAGATGATGACGTACAACGTCCTCTGGTGCTGTATATGGTTTCTTGGGTAATTCAGCCTCCGGCTGCTTTGTTTCTTCGATTGGCTCCTCTGTGTTTTCGTTCATGGTGCTTATCTGGCAATTTTCTACAAAGATACAAATAAGTCGAATACAAAGCCAAACTTGTTTGAGCTTTGTTGAGACGGGAGTATTTTCGGCGAAGCCAAAGATAAGTCGAGAGCAAGTGAAAATTTATTTTCAATTTGCATCACGGATAATTTCTCATTTCTATAAAGGAAAAGCCGTTTCGAGGAATGAAGATAGATTTATATTAAAAGACCAAATGTTAAAATTGCCATTTTCTGTGAATATTTTTGCCAAAAGATTTGGCTATTTAAGTTGGAGTGCCTAATTTTGCACTCGCTTTTGGGAAATGAACGAAAGTGAACCGTAAGAGAACGGTGAGATGATAAAGGATGTTAAAATTTGAACAAAAATTTTGCAGTTTTGTTATTCCGCCGTAACTTTGCAAACGCTTTCGGATTTTACCCAAGCACGAGAACATTGAAAGTATGACAACAAAGACAAAGTAGTACAAGAGTAAGAAACGGTCGCGCAAGCGACCGGAAGACTCTGTCAATTCTGATAAAACCAAGACGATTCAATCCGGTCGGGAAAACGAGCTTCGGCGGTCTTGTCACAGGCAAAAAAATAAAAATTGCTTGTAGATTTTTTTGAAGAAAAGAAAGAAACAAGATAGACAACAACGAAGAGTTTGATCCTGGCTCAGGATGAACGCTAGCGACAGGCTTAACACATGCAAGTCGAGGGGCATCGGGGGTGAAGCTTGCTTCACCTGCCGGCGACCGGCGCACGGGTGAGTAACACGTATGCAACCTGCCCTATGCAGGGGGATAACCGGAAGAAATTCCGACTAATACCGCATAATACATGTCGGAGACATCTCCGGCATGTCAAAGGAAGTGATTCCGGCATAGGATGG
>CAJTJV010000017.1 GCA_910576775.1 uncultured Muribaculaceae bacterium
GGCGGAATTGGTAGACGCGCTACTTTGAGGGGGTAGTGTCAATTATGACGTGTGAGTTCGAGTCTCATTTCGGACACAAACCGCAATCAGAATTTCTGATTGCGGTTTTCTTTTCATCAGTTGCAATTATAATGAAAATAAATACCCATATAGGTAGATACGCTCCTTCACCAACAGGAAGAATGCACTTGGGAAATGTATTCACAGCCCTGCTGTCCTGGCTCTCCACACGTTCAAAAAATGGTAAATGGGTTCTGCGCATCGAAGATCTGGATCCTCAACGCTCAAAAACCGAGTACACCGCCATGATTGAAGATGATTTGCAATGGCTCGGACTGAGTTGGGACGAGGGCGGTACAGCAAACTCCGGCAATAACGGACCGTATAACCAAAGCGCCCGTAATCACATATACCAAAGCTTTCTCGAACAGATTTACAATAAACGTCTGCTCTACCCTTGCTCGTGCCGTCGAAGCGATATTCTGGCAACCCAGGCTCCACATCAGTCTGACGGACGCATCGTCTATGCAGGCACATGCCGTCCGGCCACCGAACCACCTTTTCCCGTTTTTTCACTGAAAGGAAATACAGTTCGAGTGTGGACACCTGACGAAGAAATGCATTTCACCGACATAATCTGTGGCGAGCAAAACGGCAATCTTGCCGTAAACTGTGGCGATTTTATCCTACGCCGCGCTGATGGAGCATGGGCATATCAACTTGCCGTTGTCGTCGACGACGCAATGATGGAAATTACGGAAGTGGTGAGAGGAAACGACCTGCTGTTATCGACATTCCAGCAACTGTATTTATACAAACTATTAGGTCTGACGGCACCAAAATTCGCCCATGTCCCTCTGATATGCAATGCCAACGGACAGCGCCTTTCCAAAAGGGATAATTCGCTATCAATGGAGACACTCAGACGGGAATATAAGCCAGAACACATAATCGGGCATCTCGCACACCTTTGTGGACTAACAGAATCAGCTTATATGATAAGCGCACAAAATCTGATTGAAATTTTTGACTGGAGAAAAATCAAACGTCAGGACAAGATAATTTTACAATAAAAAAGAAGCTGCCGGGGGGGGGGTAGCTTCTTTCTATTTCATGAAATCAACTCTCAGTTTACTTTGAATCTTACTGTGCCGTCGGCAAAGAAAGCCGTAATCTGACGGGCAGCTGCAAGGCCGGCGTTCAGATTGGCTTCAGCAGTCTGCGCGCCGCATTTTTTTGGAGTGAAGAACACTCGTCCGGAAAAACGCTCCGCAAGAACATCAGCATTCGAAGGTTTGACATCTGCAAAATATTTGATATCAGGACGCAATTCAAGCACCTCAAGCAGCTCCGGTTCGTTTATCACCTCTTTGCGCGCAGTGTTGATAAGAATGGCACCTTTGGGAAGTGCCGAGATCAACTCTTTACCAATACTGCCTACAGTTTCGGGAGTCGCCGGAATATGAATTGAAACAATATCATTTCCGGCATACAGTTCCTTGAGAGAAGAAGCTACTTTTACGCCGGCAGCCTCAATCATTTCCTTTGGACAATAAGGATCAATTGCCGAAACCTGCATTCCAAAACCTCTTGCAAGTGCAGCGACATGACGACTTACCTGACCAAAAGCCTGTAGGCCAATGCGCTTGCCCGAAATCTCAAAACCGGCAGCGCCTCCGAAATTGTTACGAGCAGCCATAATCGCCATGCCTATAACAAGTTCGGCTACTGCATTCGAATTTTGTCCGGGAGTATTCTCTACTACAATACCTCGTTCGGCAGTTGCCTTCAAATCAATATTATCGTAACCGGCTCCAGCTCGCACAATAATTTTGAGATTCTTGGCAGCATCAACTACAGCTTTATCAACAATATCACTTCTGACAATAAGAGCATCCACGTCGGCGATAACAGTCTTTAATTCGTCTGCAGAAGAATATTTTTCAAGCAGAACAAGCTGATGTCCCGCGCTTTCAACAATCTCTCTGATACCTTCTACGGCTTTTGTCGAAAAAGGTTTTTCAGTTGCTACAAGTACCTTCATATCAATGTGTTGCTTCAAAGTCATGCATTGCATCTGTAAGTACTTTCACGCTCTGAATGGGAAGAGCGTTGTATAGCGATGCACGGAAACCGCCAACCGAGCGGTGCCCCTTGATACCCACAATACCACGCGCCGTACAGAAATCGATAAAAGCGCTTTCAAGTTCCTTATACTCCGGAGTCATCACGAAGCATACATTCATAATGGAACGGTCTGCCGGGTCGGTTACTGTTCCGGTGAACATCTTGCTCTCATCGATTGCATTGTATAGAAGAGCAGCCTTTTCAAGATCTCGGCGTTCAAGTTCGGTAATGCCACCGAGTTGCTTGTAATAACGAAGCGTCTGAAGCGCCGAGAAGATGGGTAATACCGGAGGCGTGTTGAACATTGATCCTTTCTTGATATGGGTACGGTAATCAAGCATGGTGGGTATTGCCCGCTCCACTTTTCCAAGAGCGTCTTCACGGACAATCACAAGAGTAACGCCTGCGGGAGCGAGATTCTTCTGTGCGCCAGCATAAATTGCGTCGTATTTAGAAAAATCAATGGCGCGGCTGAAGATATCGGAGCTCATGTCGGCAATCAGACGGCAGGGAACATCCGGATCTTTACGTAGCTCGGTACCGTAAATTGTGTTATTACTCGTATAATGGAAATAATCGGAATCAGCAGTCACTTCGAAACCTTTGGGTATAAAGGTATAACCAGCCTCTTTTGAAGATGCCACAACATCGACATCACCGAACAGCTTTGCCTCCTTGATAGCATTAGAAGCCCATGTCCCGGTATCAAGATATGACGCCTTCTTGGAAAGGAAATTATAGGGTATCATACAGAACTGCATTGAAGCGCCACCTCCAAGCCATAGCACCTCAAATCCCGCGGGAATGTCAAGAATTTCCTTTACAAGAGCGGTTGCCTCGTCAATGACGGCTTGGAATTGCTTGCTACGGTGCGAAATTTCAAGAATCGAGAGGCCTGTATCTGCAAAATTCAAAATAGCATCGGCCGTATTCTGGATAGTATAATCACTCAGGATGGACGGCCCTGCATAAAAGTTATGTTTCTTCATCAGAAGGTAAGTTTAATTTATGAATGCGCTTTACGCTGACAGCGCAAATTTACTAAAGCTTTTTCTAATTTGCAAAATTAAAAAAACGAGCCTCCGCACGATTCATATTCGGCGGAGGCGGTAACTTTGAAGCCGGATCAGTTAAGAATTATCAGCGGCATTCCAGGCAATGCTGTGTCACTGAAAGCAACGCGCGCCAGACTGCGCAATCTTTCAAGGGTATCCGCTTTGGGCGACATTTCGTAACAATTTTTGTTACAATCGTCCTTGACTTTCATTGTTTCGGCATCGGAAGAAATCAGAGTAGAAATTTCCTTCATAGGCAGAAGCGACATTAAGGTGAAAAAATCGATTGTGTGCTTTTCTCTCTCGCACAATTAAAAAACGGCACATTCGCAGAAATATTGCATAAGAAGAAAAAATTTAATTTTTTAACATGAAAAATCAAATAATATTCATAATTTTGCATCGATTTACTAATACCTCAAACAACGCAATCGCAATTTTGCATTATACATACGCCTACATGAACAGAATATATTTTGACAATCTTGATTTAAGCATTCTTCATGCTCTCACGGAAAACGCGCGCACGCCCTACCTTGAAATCGCCCGAGAATATGGCGTTTCGGGAGCAGCCGTTCACCAGCGAGTACAGAGACTCATCGCCAACAAAGTGATTATAGGTTCACATTGCGTCATTGATCCATCTGCTGTAGGTTTTAATGTAGTGGCATATCTCGGAATCAATGCCATGCCTGGCACAGATGTCGAAAAACTTGCCAAAGGGCTGGCAGAAATCTCGGAAATCACCGAATGCCATATTGTCACTGGTCGATACGACATCATTGCCAAGGTAAACGCAAAAGATAATAAGAGCATGCTGGAGATTATACGCGAACGGATGCGCCCCCTGAATATCGCTTCGACCGAGACAATGGTTTCTTTCCGTGAGGAATTTGTCCGTACAGTTCCTATTTCCAACGACTGATATGCAGATTTTGCCATTATAACCGACAATATAGCGAATTTATCCTTTAAACAACAGATGCTTTTAATTTTTTTTAGTCAAAAGGAAGATTAGCCAAAACTTTTGATTAATTTTGCATCTTGTAAAGGCATGTGCCAATGAAAGCAGAGGCTATATAAAGTATCATGCCTGATGATATTAAAGAACTAAACCCAAATCAATATCAACAATTATGGATATTTCGCATATCGAACACATCGGCATCGCCGTTCCCTCGCTTGACGAGGCCATTCCTTTTTACGAAAACATTTTAGGCTTCAAATGCTTTGCAATAGAAGAAGTTCCCGATCAGAAAGTTCGCACCGCCTTCTTTAAAGTAGGCCAGACAAAACTCGAACTACTCGAAGGTACCGCAGAAGACAGCGCTATCTGCAAGTTCATCGCAGCGAACGGCGGGCGTGGAGGTATACAGCATATCGCATTCGCTGTTGAAGACGGTGTTGCCAACGCTCTTGCAGAGGTAGAGGCAAAAGGTTGCCGCCTTATCGACAAAGCTCCGCGCAAAGGCGCAGAAGGTCTTAACATCGCATTCCTTCACCCGAAATCCACTATCGGCACTCTCGTAGAGCTGTGCGAAGACCCCAACAAGAAATAAATCAACTCCTGATTGCCGGAAGGTATCTGATAATTCGGATTCTTCCGGCCTCAATCTTTAAATAATTATGAGCAGCCAACTCGAAAAAGTAAAAGAACTAATCGAGCTTCGCGCAGAAGCACGTATAGGCGGCGGTGAAAAAGCCATCGCAAAACAGCACGAACGCGGCAAATATACAGCCCGCGAACGCATCGCCCAGCTCCTTGATGAAGGTTCATTTGAAGAACTGGATATGTTTATGCGTCACCGTTGCACCAATTTCGGTCAAGAAAAGAAATCATACCTCGGCGACGGCGTAGTAACCGGCTACGGCACAATCGACGGCCGTCTGGTATACGTATTCGCACAGGATTTCACTGTCTTCGGCGGTTCGCTCTCCGAAGCTATGGCTTTGAAAATCTGCAAAATCATGGATATGGCAATGAAAATGGGTGCACCGGTTATCGGTCTCAACGACTCCGGCGGCGCACGTATCCAGGAAGGTATCAACGCACTCGCAGGCTACGCTGAAATTTTCCAGCGCAACATCATGGCTTCCGGCGTAATCCCACAGATTTCAGCCATCCTCGGCCCATGTGCCGGAGGCGCAGTCTACTCCCCCGCCCTAACCGATTTCACCATCATGGCAAAGGGTATCTCATATATGTTCCTCACTGGTCCGAAGGTTGTAAAGACCGTTACCGGAGAGGACGTTACTCAGGAAGCTCTCGGTGGAGCCGATGTTCATTCACAGAAAAGCGGCGTATGCCATTTTGCAGCGGAAGACGGAGAGGACGCACTCAAAATTATCCGCAAACTCTTCAGCTTCATTCCCCAGAACAACCTCGAAGAACCTCCGCTGGTAGAATGCACCGACCCCATCGACCGTCTCGAAGACTCGCTCAACGAAATCATCCCGGATTCGCCGAACCGACCTTACGACATGTACGAAGTTATCGGCGCGATCATCGATAACGGAGAATTCCTTGAAGTACAGCGTGACTATGCAAAAAATATTATTGTAGGCTTCGCACGCTTCAACGGCCAGGCTGTAGGTATCGTTGCCAACCAGCCCAAATATCTTGCCGGAGTTCTCGACAGCAACGCTTCCCGCAAAGCGGCTCGTTTCGTACGCTTCTGTGATGCATTCAATATTCCTTTGGTGACACTGGTCGACGTACCCGGCTTCCTGCCAGGTACAGGTCAGGAATACAACGGCGTTATCCTCCACGGCGCCAAACTGCTGTATGCTTTCGGAGAAGCCACAGTACCCAAAGTTACCGTCACCCTCCGCAAGAGCTACGGCGGAAGCCATATCGTGATGAGCTGCAAGCAGCTCCGCGGCGACATGAACTACGCATGGCCGACTGCTGAAATTGCAGTGATGGGCGGAGCCGGCGCTGTTGAAGTACTCTATGCCAAAGAAGCCAAGGCTTCGGAGAACCCCGCACAGGTTCTCGCAGATCGCGAGGCAGAATACAACAAACTGTTCTGCAACCCATACAATGCAGCACGCTACGGCTATATCGATGACGTTATCGAGCCTCGCAACACTCGTTTCCGCATCATTCGCGCCCTTCAGCAGCTCGCCACAAAGAAACTTACAAACCCCGCCAAGAAGCACGGCAACATACCCCTGTAAGTGATATGAAGAAGTCACTGCTAACTTTAATATTCGCAGCCTTGGCTATCATAGCCTCCGCACAAAGCCGCTCGGCATTGCGCATCAACGAGGTTATGGTTTCCAACGACAGCAGCCTTGTAGACGAATACGGAAACCGCGGCGCTTGGATTGAACTTTTCAATTCAAATTTCGCACCCCTGGAAATTTCGAGCGTCTATCTTACGAACGACTCCACAGACAAACGCAAGTATCCGGTACCTCTTGGTGATGTAAACACCAACATACCCAAACGCCAGCACGTGGTATTCTTTGCCGACGGAGAACCCAACCGCGGAACATTCCACACCAACTTCACTCTCGTGTCAGGCAAAGACAATTGGATTGGCATCTATGATGCCGACGGCTCAACTCTCATTGATGAAGTAATCATTCCGGCATCTCTGCTTCCAAACCAGTCATGGGCACGCACCGAAGACGGGGAAGGTGAGTGGGCACTCCGCACAGGCGGGGCCAACGACTATATCACCCCTTCGAGCGCCAATGTCATAAAGGACACCAACAAGAAAATCGAACTCTTCGCAGAGCGCGACGAGAACGGTTTCGGTATGACTATCATGGCAATGGCAATCGTGTTCACTGCTCTTCTGCTTCTATGCCTGTGTTTCTACGCAATCGGCAAAATCGGTTCTGCCGTATCGCGTATGAACAAGATGCGGGCTCATGGAGTAAGCAAAGAAGAAGCCCGTGAACATATCACCGAACATGATTCCGGTGAAATTATTGCAGCTATCGCCATGGCTCTCAACGAGCATCTGAATGCTCACGACTCCGAGAACACAATTCTCACAATCAATAAAGTAAAAAGAGCATACTCGCCCTGGAGCTCCAAGATTTATGGTCTGCGTGAAGTTCCCGAGCATCGCCATGCCAAGTAAACACACCCAAATATTCCAACAGTAAAAATGAAAGAATACAAATATAAAATCAACGGCAACAAATACACCGTTGCTGTCGGCGACATCGACAACAACATCGCCCAGATAGAAGTGAACGGTGTGCCTTACAAAGTAGAGCTTGACCGTCCGGCAGCCACAGCCGTTAAAGTCAATACTCCACGCCCCACCGCAGCTCCCCGCACGGCTTCAGGCGAGAAAGTCATTGCAAGCAAACCCGCCGCAGCCGGTAAAGGCTCTGTTGTAGCCCCCCTGCCCGGTGTTGTTATCTCCGTAAATGTCAAAGTAGGTGACACAGTAAAGGCTGCGGACACTGTAGTGATGCTTGAGGCCATGAAGATGGAGAATTCCATCCGCGCCGGACGCGACGGCAAGGTAACTGCAATCAATGTCAATCCCGGCGACTCCGTTCTCGAAGGCGCAGTGCTTGTAACTCTTGAATAATCCCCCGGAAAATTATATATTATGTCCTTCGGAGATTTTTTATATTCAAATCTTTTGCAGTTTTGGGAACTGACGGGGTTTGCCAATGCAGAAATCGGCAACTTTGTCATGATTCTCGTCGGCCTATTCTTCATATGGCTTGCCATCAAGAAGAATTTCGAGCCTATGCTGCTTGTGCCAATCGGCTTCGGTATCCTTATTGGCAATATTCCTTTCAACGCTGCCGCAGGCCTTGAAATCGGCATTTACGAAGAAGGGTCTGTGCTCAACATTCTCTACAACGGTGTCGCCAAAGGATGGTATCCTCCCCTTATCTTCCTCGGCATAGGTGCGATGACAGATTTCTCGGCTCTTATAGCCAATCCCAAGCTTATGCTTATCGGTGCGGCAGCCCAGTTCGGTATCTTCGGTGCCTATATGGTGGCTCTTGCTATCGGCTTTTCTCCCGACCAGGCCGGTGCCATCGCTATTATCGGTGGTGCCGACGGCCCCACCGCAATCTTCCTTTCATCGAAACTCGCTCCAAATCTTATGGGTGCCATCGCCGTGTCTGCCTACTCCTACATGGCTCTCGTACCGGTGATCCAACCGCCGCTGATGCGCCTGTTCACAACAAAGAAAGAGCGCCTTATCCGTATGAAACCCGCACGTGCGGTATCGCAGAACGAAAAAATCATCTTCCCGATTGTAGGCATGCTACTCACCTGTTTTGTGGTACCCTCCGGTATTCCTCTGCTTGGCATGCTCTTCTTCGGCAATCTCCTGCGTGAATGCGGTGTGACATCACGACTCGCAAAGACAGCAAGCAACGCTCTTACCGATATCGTGACCATTCTGCTCGGCATGACTGTCGGCGCATCCACACAGGCTTCACAGTTCCTCACACCGCAGACTATCTTTATCTTCTTCCTTGGCTTCATGGCATTTATCATCGCTTCGTCGAGCGGTGTGCTCTTCGTCAAATTGTTCAATCTTATCCTTCCCAAGGAAAAGAAAATCAACCCGCTCATTGGTAACGCCGGTGTTTCGGCAGTGCCTATGTCGGCTCGTATTTCGAACAATCTCGGTCTTGAGTACGATCCGTCCAATTATCTGCTCATGCACGCCATGGGTCCGAACGTCGCAGGTGTAATCGGTTCGGCAGTGGCAGCCGGTGTCCTCCTCGGCTTCCTTGCCTGATAAAATTATTCCCTAAAAATACTCAGGAGGCAAGCCATCTAAAGCATGCCTCCTGATTTTTTATTATAATGTAATCATGTACAACAATCAAAGTAATTTCAACATCGAGCCCCGCAATATCATAAAGCCTCTCGCGTGGGCTGTAGCATGCATCGCCGTACTTGTAATAGCAATGGCATTCATCCGTCCGTGGTATAATGTATGGTCGCAGGAAATGGAAGGAAAGGCAGAGTTTGCCAAGGCCGAACAGAACCGTAAAATCAAAATTGAAGAAGCACGGGCAAACCTTGAAGCTGAAAAACTCAATGCTCAGGCAGAAATCGAGAGAGCCAAAGGCGCGGCCGAAGCTATCCGCATCGAAAATGGTTCTATAACTCCTACATATATCCAGTACCTTTGGGTACGCCAGCAATCGGATCTCAGCGACAAAACCGTTATCTACGTTCCAACCGAAACCAATCTTCCTATCCTGGAATCGACCCGCGCGCTATCCATTCCCAAATAGATATTATAGAGGCTCCATGTGGACTGTGACATGTGTCGATGCGCCATAGCGGCTGCGAATGCGACTTTCAACGCTTGAAGCGATATCATGCGCACGAGTAAGAGTCATCGAGCCATCCATTTTCACATGCACATCTATAGCCCGGCGCTCTCCTATACGACGCGTACGCAAATGATGCAGTCCATCCACTCCGGGAACAGACATAATAATTCTTTCAATATCCCTGCGTTCCTCGAGCGGCAGGGATTTTTCAAGTAACTCTCCAAGAGAAGGCTTCATCAGATCGATAGAAGTCTTTATAATATAGATACTCACAACACTTGCAGCAATAGGATCGAGTACAACCCACCTGTCGCCTAAAATCATGGCACCTCCGATACCGATAAAAGCCGCGATTGAAGTGAGTGCATCGCTACGATGATGCCAGGCATTTGCAACGAGCGCCTGTGAATCTATCTTACGCCCGGCACGAATTGTGTAATGGAACAATAACTCTTTTAATACAATAGACACTCCTGCGGCAGTTAGCGCCCATTCGTTTGGCATTTCCAATTGAACGCCTTTACAATAATCTACAATATTGGCGATTCCTTCATATAAAAGGAAAACACCGGCAGCAGAAAGAATCAGACCTATAATGATGGCTGCAAGTGTTTCATATTTACCATAACCGTACTCATGATTTTCGTCGACGGGACGTCCTGCAATCCTAATAAAGACCAGTACAACAATATCGCTTATAAAGTCGGATAATGAGTGCACCGCATCTGCAATCAACGCAGAGCTCCGGCCTACGACTCCGGCAAAAAATTTGAAAATTACAAGCAGCAGATTTACCACGCTGCCGACAAGAGTAACCTTTGATATCTGCTTCTGGCGAGAATCAGTCATAATACTATATAACGCTTAATTACTAAAAATGATAAATGCAGCGCCTTAAACTATACACTGCATTTATCAATTACTTATTTAAGAAGATCCGGTCTTAACCGCCTCGTCCTTTCAAGAGCCTGTTCGTGGTGCCACTCGTCAATTTTGGCCTGATGGCCGGATAAAAGTATCGGAGGCACCTCCCAACCTTTGTAGTCGGATGGCCTAGTGTAAATCGGAGGTTCAAGAAGATTGTCCTGAAAAGAGTCTGTAAGAGCGCTCTGCTCGTCACCGATAGCACCGGGAATAAGACGCACTATAGCATCCGTAATTATGGCGGCCGGCATTTCCCCCCCGGTAAGAACATAATCTCCTATCGAAATCTCTCTTGTTATCAAATGTTCGCGAATACGGTAATCAATACCCTTATAATGGCCGCAGAGAATTATAATATTGTCAAGCAGCGAAAGACTGTTTGCAATTCTCTGATTGAAGACCTCGCCGTCCGGAGCGGTAAAGATTACCTCATCGTACTCGCGTTCGGCCTTCAAGGCACTTATACAACGGTCGACAGGCTCTATCTGGATAACCATTCCGGCTTCTCCTCCGAATGGATAGTCATCCACCTTTCGATAACGGTTGGTGGTATAGTCGCGTAGATTGTGGACTTTTATCTCGCATAGACCTTTATCCTGCGCACGCTTCAGAATCGAACAGCCTAAAGGCGATTCGAGCATTTCCGGCAAAACAGTAATTATGTCGATGCGCATACCCGGTTAGCGTTCAAGAACCTTAACAACAAGAGCGTCATAGGCACGGTCGGCTTTTGCACGAGCCTCTTCAAGCGTATCCGCAGTAGCAAGTATCACACCCATGCGACGGTGTCCCTTGATTTCCGGTTTTCCGAAAATACGTATCTGCACACCGGGCTCGGCAAGAACTTTTTCAAGATTCTCCATTACAATTTTATCGGTATCTCCTTCAACGACAATAGCTTTAGATGCCGAAGGACCATAGAATCTGATTTCGGGAACCGGAAGGCCGAGCAGTGCACGCGCATGAAGTGCGAACTCACTGAGATCTTGTGAAATCATTGTCACCATACCGGTATCATGCGGGCGCGGAGAAACCTCACTGAAAATAACCTTGTCGCCTTTTACAAACAGCTCAACACCGAAAATACCATATCCACCAAGCGCGGTGGTGATTGCTGCAGCCATTTCCTGTGCGGCCCGGAGAGCGTCTTCCGACATAGGCTGAGGCTGCCAGCTCATGCGATAATCACCATTTACCTGAATGTGCCCCACTGGAGGACAGAACACTGTACCGCTTACACTGCGCACTGTAAGAAGAGTGATTTCATAGTCGAAATCAACAAAACCCTCAACGATTACGCGACCGGCTCCCGCACGGCCACCTTCCTGAGCCTCGCGCCATGCGCCTTCAATCTCAGCTTCTGTTTTTACCGTCGACTGTCCATGGCCCGACGAACTCATTACAGGCTTGACAACAACCGGCAGACCGATTTCTTCAATAGCAGCCTTGAATTCTTCAAACGTCGATGCAAATCTATAGGGCGACGTTTCAAGTCCGAGTTCTTCGGCAGCAAGTCGGCGGATACCCTCTCGGTTCATTGTAAGACGGGCGGCGCGAGCTGTAGGAGTGACATTGAATCCTTCAGCTTCAAGTTCGACAAGTTTAGGAGTCGCGATAGCCTCGATTTCCGGAATGATATGGTCGGGCTTCTCAAGTTCAACAATCTGTGCCAGACGGTCGCCGTCAAGCATATTGAAAACATAACTGCGGTGAGCCACCTGCATTGCAGGCGCGTTAGGATATTTGTCGCATGCCACAACCTCGACTCCGAGACGCTGCAATTCAATTGTAACTTCTTTGCCAAGCTCACCGCTGCCAAGCAGGAGAGCCTTACGTCCGACAGGTGTCAGGACCGAACCAATAGATGCCATAGATATTATTATATTTTAAAGAATTTATTTGCATTCTGAGTAGTTATTTCAGCCATAGCCTCGAATGACATTCCAAGAGCATCCGCCATTTTGCGTACTATAAAAGGAATCCAGGCGCTTTCGTTGCGCCTGCCACGGTTTGGAACAGGAGCAAGATATGGAGAATCAGTCTCTGAAAGAAGGCGCTCGGCTCCTATCGCAGGGAGAACTTCGGCAAGCTTTGAATTTTTGAAAGTCACAATACCGTTGATACCAAAGTAATAGTCACCGACAAGCCGGATTCGCTCCACATCCTCAATAGTACCTCCGAAACTATGAAACACACACTGCACATCCTTATGCCCTCTAATTATTTCAAGAACGTTGTCAAGCCCCTCTCGACAATGAATGATAACAGGCAGCTGCAATTCGGATGCGACCGACATCTGCTCGTCAAGAACAAGCATCTGCTCGCGCTCGAATGTCCTATCCCAATATAAATCGATTCCAATTTCTCCAACTGCGACAAAATTTGAAGGCGCAGATTGCAGAATATTCATGATATAATCAAGTTCGACGCGCCAATTCTCTTTGATTTCTGTCGGATGCAGCCCCATTGCGACAAATGTCGACGACGGACGTCTGGAATGCAGCTTCATCATCGGCTCAATCGAGAAACGGTCGACATTCGGAAATACCATTCTTTCAACTCCCGCTTCAATCGCACGGTCGACAGCCGCGCACTGCCCAGCCATCGATTCGACCGCCTGGCCGTCAACGGAGAATTCATCCATATAAATATGGGTGTGAGTGTCTATCATGTCAGTGTGTACGTGTCGATGCTTCACGGGCAAGATTCTCAAAGAATACTCGTGCCCCATTATCGATATTCAACCCGGAAAGATGCGCTATCGCACGCTCACTATATGCTTTTGCAGCAGCGTTGCACCGCTCGTCGAGTTTCAGACGGAGATAAACGGCTTTTACCTGCGAAATCAGCTCTTCGTCTTCAAGATCCTCTCGCAGAATTTCCGGGAGCTCATCCTGTGCTTCGTTTAGAGCATTGATTAGAAGCCAAGTCTTCTTTCGGTTACGAATATCACCTCCTATTTCCTTTCCGAAAACTACCGGGTCGCCGAAAGTATCAAGCCAATCGTCGCGCATCTGGAACGCGAGTCCGAGGGCCTCACCGTAAGCGTAAAAGGCCGCACATACCTCAGTGGATGCACCTGCCATAATAGCGCCAAGGCTGCAAGCCCCGGCAAGGAGCACGGATGTCTTGAGGCGAATCATCTCCATATATTCTTTTACCGGGACATCCATGCGCTCTTCAAATTCCATATCAAGCTGCTGCCCTTCATATACAAGCATGGCTGTGCTGTTAAAGCATTCATTCAAATCGGCAAGCTTATCGGACGGACATTTTGAAAGATACATAGAAGAGAGTGTCAGCATGGCATCACCGGACAATATGGCTGTATTGCTGCCCCACCGCTTATGGACAGTCGGACGGCCACGCCGGAGGTCGGCGTTATCCATTACATCGTCATGCAGGAGCGTGAAATTATGAAACAATTCTATTGCAATAGCCTGGTTGATGGCTTCTGATGCCGGCCGGTGCGAGAGAGCTTCATATACTGCAAGTGTAAGCATAGGTCGAATACGTTTCCCACCGGTTTCAAGTGTGTAACGAACCGGTGCAAACAGGCCGGGAGTTGCTGAAGGATATTGTATTGAAGATACAGCTTCGTTTATCAGCTCTGAAAAATGCTCAAGGGTGTATGCCATCGCAAAGTAATTGTTTTTGCAAAATTACTCAAAAAAAACGAGATTCAGAAAACAGCGATGTCAGATTTGAAATTTTCAGCCGGCTTACAATACAGAAAAAGAAAAACGACTCCGAAGAACCGTTTTTCTATACATATCATATTAATTCAATTTCTCAGATTTCAAGATTCAACGGATTGGCCACCAGTTCGTCTGTTATGGCAAAATCGAGAACTTCATTTACATTTTTGACGAAATGGAAGGTTAGACCATCTGTATAAGCTACCGGTATATCATCTACATCTCGGCGGTTGTCTGCAGACATAACAATATCTGTTATACCTGCACGTTTTGCAGCAAGTATCTTCTCTCTGATCCCGCCTACCGGCAGCACACGTCCGCGAAGAGTCATTTCTCCTGTCATGGCTACCCTCGGAGCCACGCGACGCTGCAGGAACGTACTTACGATCGATGTCACAATCGTTATACCGGCAGAAGGGCCATCCTTTGGCACGGCTCCTTCCGGAAAATGAACATGAAGCGAGTATTTTTCAAACAATTCAGGATTAATACCTATCTCTCGCGCATGCGACCTCACCCATTGGTAAGCGATAGATGCCGATTCCTTCATCACATCGCCGAGTTTGCCGGTAAGAGTAAGCGCGGGTGTTTTGGCAGGATAAAGAGACGACTCTGCAAGAAGAATTTCACCACCGACCTCAGTCCATGCCAAACCTGTTACAACTCCGGCAAAATCATTGCCCTCGTATCTATCCGGAATATGAGGCGCAAGACCAAGCAGTCCGTAAAGATGTTCCGGCATAATCTCTTTCGGGAACTCTGTCTGCTTCATCTTGGCAAGAATATACTTGCGTGCAATTGCATTGAGACGCTTTTCAAGAGTGCGGACACCACTCTCCGAGGTATAGTTTCGGACAATTTCGGCGAGAGCTTCGTCAGATAAACTGAAATCATCATTTTCGATTTTCATCTGTTCCAATATCCTCGGGATAAGATGACGGCGGGCTATCTCCATCTTTTCCTCAACCAGATATCCGGGAATCTCTATAACTTCCATACGGTCGATAAGAGGGCGTGCCACTGTTGAAAGAGTATTTGCCGTAGCTATGAATAGTACATCGGAAAGGTCATAATCCACATCAATATAATTATCGTGGAAACGACAGTTCTGCTCGGGATCAAGCACCTCAAGCAACGCAGCCCCCGGATCGCCCTTATAATCCGCGCCGATTTTGTCAATTTCGTCAAGAAGAAGCACCGGATTTGAGACCCCGGCACGCTTCATGGCGTCAATTATACGTCCGGGCATGGCACCGATATATGTACGGCGATGACCGCGAATTTCAGCTTCATCATGGAGACCTCCGAAACTTACACGCTCATAATTACGGCCCAAGGCCTTTGCCACTGAGCGGCCTATCGAAGTCTTACCAACACCGGGAGGCCCGACGAGGCAAATAATCGGAGCCTTGCCAACAGAATTGCGCATCACCACTGCCATCTGCTCAAGGATACGTTCCTTCACCTTTTTCAGGCCATAATGATCGTTCTCAAGTATCTCCTCAGCCTTTTCAAAATCTTCATTTACCTTTGTCTTCTTGTTCCACGGCAACCGCACGAGTGTATCAAGATAAGAATAAAGCACAGAATAGTCTGGCGATGACGGATTATAACGGCGAAGCTTCTCAATCTCTTTATGAAAAAGGGTCTGCACATCTTTTGGCATGCCGGCTTTATCTCCTTGTTCCATCAGCTCGTCGATTTCGTCGCTGTCATTGCCATAAAGCGTCTCCCTTATGGCCTCCATCTGCTGCTGAAGAAAAGCATTTTTCTGATTTTCGTCGAGCGAACGTTTTGCCTTCTTCATGATATCCTCCGTAACCTTCATTCGGTCTACAAGGACGTATAGCTGTGATAGAAGACCGGTAGCCCGCTCGGCAAGGCTCGTCTTGGCAAGTAACGACACCTTATCCGGAATATCAAAAGGAGCATTGGTACACAGGAAATTTACCAGCGTGACATTATCATCGATATTGCTGATTGTGTTTTTGGCAAGCTCCGGGTTAGTTTTTGACAGAAGGTCGTTCGAAACACGCCTGATTTCGGCACAAGTGGCATTGAACATCGTATTGTCAACCGCCTCTTTGTCAGGCATTATCTTAACTCGGGCGTATATAGTCTCGCCATATCGTCCTTGCGCCTTCCCCATAACGCGAAATCTGTCGCGACTACGCACAAGCGCGAATTTCACGCCGTCGGGACGCTCAAAAATAGTAAGAACATCGGCGATAACACCATATTTATATAATCCCGTAGTAAGTGCCGGTTTATCCTCATCGGCATCCATCTGACAGATAATGCCGATAGGAGTGCCGTCCTCATGCGCGGTCGTGGCAGTCTCCAATGATGACGGCCGCCCAAGTTCGAAAGTCACTGTGATACCGGGGAACATTACCAGATTACGCGTAGGCAATATCGGAAGCGCCTCACAATCAGGCTCTTTGCCGAATTTATCAAGCGCAATTTCAATTCTCTGCATATCGAGGCTGACAGCTTCGGGGGCTCCGAAGATATTTTTCAAATCATCTTTATTGTCCATGAATAAGTGCTTTACAATCCTTCTTAGCAAAAACGAGGCCAAAATTACTAAAAATTGCGTAAATACAGAATTGTTAGTTAAGGAATCTTACAAAAAGATTGTTTTACATCGAAAAGACAACACAAGTGCGAATTTTATGTTTTCAAACATATTATTTTTTCATGCAGAAAGAAAATTATTGCATAAATTGCAGCCGAAAAACAATAATGCTTTACTACAAAGCATGAAACAAGACATAATATCATAAACCCGATAGCATGAAAACCTACGAAACCAAAGAAATTAAAAACATAGTCTTGCTCGGAAGCAAAGGCTCGGGAAAAACCACACTCGCAGAAGCAATGCTCTACGAGTGTGGAGTTATAAAACGTCGCGGTACCGTTCTGGCAAAAAACACGGTTACCGACTATTTCCCCGTTGAAAAAGAATATGGATATTCCGTATTCTCCACTGTATTCTACGCTGAATTTCTCAACAAGAAGCTCAACGTTATCGACTGCCCCGGTGCCGACGATTTCGTGGGAAGCGCCATTACAGCACTGAATGTAACCGATACCGGTGTGATTCTTATAAATGCACAATACGGCGTCGAGGTAGGCACACAGAATATATTCCGTACCGCATCCGGCCTGAAGAAACCAATTATCTTCGCCATGAACCAGTTGGACGGCGAAAAAGCTGATTACGAAAACGTACTCGAGCAGATGCGAGATGTTTTCGGCTCTAAAGTCGTGCCCGTACAGTATCCGCTCGCAAGCGGCCCCGGATTCAACTCAATGATTGACGTTCTTCTTATGAAGAAATATTCATGGGGACCAGAAGGCGGCACTCCTACCATTGAGGACATACCGGCTGAAGAAATGGAACGCGCCAACGAGATGCACCGTGCACTCGTCGAGGCTGCCGCTGAAAATGACGAGACTTTGATGGAAAAATTCTTTGAGGAGGAACACCTCACGGAAGATGAACTCCGTCTTGGCATCCGCAAAGGTCTTATAGAGAACTCCATTTACCCCCTCTTCTGTGTCAGCGCCGAAAAAGATATGGGCGTACGACGCATGATGGAATTCCTCGGCAATGTGGTACCATTTGTGGATGATATGCCCGCTCCTGTTGACACCGCCGGTGAAGAAATCAAACCAGACAGCAACGGTCCTCTCTCCATCTTTGTATTCAAGACAACCGTAGAACCACATATCGGCGAAGTAAGCTACTTTAAGGTTATGTCCGGCACACTCAAAGCCGGAGCTGACCTCGAAAATATCACACGCGGTACCAAGGAACGCTTCGCCCAACTTTTCTGCGTATGCGGCCAAATCCGCACGGCAGTGGACGAGCTAAAAGCCGGCGACATAGGTGCTTCCGTCAAACTGAAAGACGTCAGAACCGGCAATACCCTCGACGAGAAAGGCTGTGAGATTGCTTTCGATTTTATCAAATACCCCGCTCCGAAATACCAGCGTGCTATCCGCCCCGTAACCGAGAGCGACGCAGAGAAGCTCAGCGGCATCCTCACACGCATGCATGAAGAAGATCCCACATGGCAGGTTGAGCAGAGCAAGGAACTCAAGCAGACCATTCTTTCAGGCCAGGGCGAATTCCATCTCCGCACTCTCAAATGGAGAGTCGAGAACAACGACAAGCTTCCTATAGTATTTGAGGAACCGAAGATTCCCTACCGCGAGACCATTACAAAAGCTGCCCGCGCAGACTATCGTCACAAGAAACAATCAGGAGGCGCCGGCCAGTTCGGCGAGGTACATCTTATAGTAGAACCTTACACTGAAGGAATGCCCGCTCCCGACACTTACAAATTCGGCAATCAGGAGTTCAAGATGAACGTGCGAGACACTCAGGAGATACCTCTCGCATGGGGCGGTAAACTCGTTGTTTACAACTGCATCGTAGGCGGTGCCATCGACGCACGCTTTATTCCGGCCATCGTCAAAGGACTTATGGATCGTATGGAGCAGGGACCTCTTACAGGTTCCTACGCCCGCGACGTACGTGTCTGCATCTATGACGGCAAAATGCACCCGGTGGACTCCAATGAAATTTCTTTCCGCCTCGCAGGACGCAACGCTTTCAGTCAGGCATTCCGTGAAGCGAATCCGAAAGTTCTCGAACCGGTATATGACGTAGAGGTGCTCGTTCCGGCAGATGTGATGGGCGACGTGATGAGTGACCTTCAGGGACGCCGTGCCATAATTATGGGTATGAGCAGTGACAACGGTTTTGAAAAGATTTCCGCCAAAGTTCCTTTGAAAGAAATGTCGAGCTATTCAACCTCACTCAGTTCTATTACAGGCGGTCGGTCATCATTCACGATGAAATTCGCATCATACGAACTCGTTCCCGGCGACGTACAGGAGAAGCTTCTCAAAGAATACGCCGAAAAGAACACCGAAGAATAATCCACAGAACATATAACCCGAACAAAAGGCCTCGACAATGCTGCCGAGGCCTTTTGTTGCTCATATGAAATAAATCACTCTTGTTGTTCGCCTTTAAGGAAACGCGTATATGTAGGCATGTTCCCCCCTATGGAATTGCCGATTATCGAAGCTATCCAACACGGAATCACCTCTAAATAACGGCCATCGGCGGCATAATACACAATATCCGCGATACAGTGCGGGAAGCCACAGATAATGAATGTCGGAATACCGAGAAGTAATGGAATCCACTGCCCCTGTCTGGCATATTTCACCGAAACCGTCATTATAAAGCCACACCCGATTGAATACAGCAGACAAAGTCCGAATCCGGAGGCCAAACGGACATCAACGACAGAATGCGCCGCCTCTACAGTAGTCGGATTGGCAAGTGCAAATACAGAGGCCAATATCGCTCCGACAAAATTTAGCGATATTATTTTCAAAAGCTTAATTATATCCGAACTGAATCCTACGGCTCCGGTAAAAAGCGGCCATTTTGAAAGCACTATCGTGGATAGTCCGAAAGCAAATAGTGCAGCACCGATAAGCTGTCCGCCGCGAAGAAAACACACCGCAGCAATACCGATAGAAAAACCGGCAAGAACGGGATTGATGATACCTGTGATTTTAGAGTGCATTATTGTGATAAGGTTTTGGATTTTCAGTGCAGTCCCGAATATGGAATTCTGAAATATTGCGCAAAATTAGCACATTCAATCAAATATCACAAGCACATTGTACATCCCGCCTGATTATAAAGAACTTATAATATCATCCATGAAAAATGATTTTGTACGATAATGTTTTTTTTCTAAATTTGTACCGTAGTATGCACAAATGCATGACAAAATAGAAATGATGAAAAAAATATTATACACAATCCTTCTCACACTCTCGGCCATAATCGTGACCGTCCCCGCAAAAACCGCCGAGCCACTTTTTTCCTACCCTATACCACCGGATTCGATGCAGTATCTGCAACAGCGATGCGACTATATCATATCACGCTTTTGGGACAGATGCAATTTCGACCGTGCCATACGAGAGCCAGAGCGCTTCAATACCGATTTCGGAGCATGGGTCAACATCATGCCACATGCATCGTCCGATACTGTGTTCACTGCGATAGACAATCTACTTGGTCGTTTTGCTAAAAAAAACGGCGACATAACCTTGCGACTGGCTCAAATGGCAGAGAACTGGCTTTATTCCGATACTTCAGAACTGATATCTGAAGAGCTGGTATTGCCTTTCGCCCGTGCAGCTGCATCTCACCGCAAGATTGACAAACAGGAAAAAGCACATTTCCGCAAACTGTTGCAGATTCTCGAATCATCAATGGAAGGTGCTACCGTTCCCGATATAGAGTACATCCTTCCTGATAAATCAAAAGGCAAACTACAGAATGTACCATCCGGTTCTATACTTATGATATTCACCGAACCGCGCGAGGCTGTAAGTTCAATGGCTCGCCTGAGGCTCGATACGGATCCAAACACTCGTGCCCTGATAGAGAGCGGACAACTCCACATCATAAACATATTTCCCGGCGAGCCTACCGAAGAATGGTTCAAAGATGCAGCCGAGTATCCATCCTCCTGGCTTAACGTTGCCATGCCGGAAGCCTCGGAATATTTCAGAATATCATCCCTGCCTGAATTCTATTTCCTGAACTCCGAACGCAAGATTCTCAAAAAAGGGCTCACCCTCGACTATCTTCTGGGAGCATTCAGAGTAACCAACGAAAGCCGACAGAAAAAATGAGCGCGCGCAAGAGCATAGCAGTTCTGATATCCGGCGGCGTCGACAGCGCAGTAGTCACCCATACACTCGCCGAGCAAGGTGATCTCGACCTTCATCTGTTTTACATACGCATCGGTCTCGACAACGACGAGGGCGATTGTTCCGCAGAAGAGGATATTGAAATGTGCAGTCTTATAGCACGTCGCTACGGTCTGCCTTTCGACGTTGTGTCACTCCACCAGGAATATTGGGATAATGTAATGGCATACGCTCTCGATACAGTAAAGAAAGGATTGACACCTAATCCCGATATAATGTGCAATTCGATTATCAAATTCGGATATTTCGAAGAGCGTTGGGGACATGAATTCGACCTTACCGCTACCGGACATTATGCCACAACCATAATCGACGAAAAAGGTCGCAAATGGCTTGGAACTGCAATCGATCCTGTCAAAGACCAGACCGATTTTCTGGCGCGCATAACCGGAGAGCAGCTCCGTCACCTGATATTTCCACTCGGCGACATTCCAAAAGCCGATGTACGCAGAATAGCCGCCGAAGCCAAGCTTCCCAATGCTCAGCGACGCGACTCTCAAGGGATATGCTTTCTTGGCAAGATAAATTACAACGATTTTCTACGCCGTCATCTCGGAGAACGTCCTGGACCGATTGTGGAAATAGAGACAGGACGCAAACTCGGAGAGCACCGCGGTTACTGGTTCCATACCATAGGACAACGCAAAGGTCTCGGCCTCAGCGGAGGTCCGTGGTTCGTTGTGCGCAAAAACATTGACGACAACGTGATATTCGTATCTCGTGGTTATGATACCGAAAAACAATATGGCCGTACGCTCCATCTTGCTGAAATGCAATTCATCACCATGAATCCATGGGACAATATTGCTGACAGCCCCGACGGCATAGCCATTACTTTCAAGAACCGCCACTCGCCGGAATTTCTTCCCGGCAGAATTAAACGCGTTGTTGGAACTGAACACGAGTATGTCATAAATTCAGATGTGAAGGTACAAGGCATCGCACCCGGACAGTTCGCTGCCATCTACGATACAAACCACCGAATCTGCTACGGCTCAGGCATAATCAGCGGAGCCGAAATAAAATAACACCATGGAGCAAAGAATCCGCATCCACGTCCTCGGGCTGTCGTACAGCCAGCTTCAGTCCGGAGCCTACGCTCTGATACTTGCAGAAGACAGAGGCCCGCGACGCATACCAATAATAATCGGCGCCGCCGAAGCCCAATCTATAGCCGTAGCACTCGAGGCAATCCATACTCCCCGCCCTCTTACCCACGATCTATTCGTTAGCTTCGCCCATGCCTTCGGAGTAAAATTGAAAGAGGTTTACATCTACAAATTCGAGGACGGAATATTTTCATCCGAACTTACATTCAGCGACGGCAACCGCACTGTGCAAATTGACGCACGAACATCCGATGCCATAGCAATAGCAATCCGCACCCATACATCCATTTTCACGTCTAAAGATATTATCGAGCGTACAGGATTCATAATCGATGAAGAAGAATTGCGCCGCAGTGATGACGAATTCATTGACGATGACGATATTGAAGAGGATGCTATAATGCAAAGCGAACGCGATGACTACCACGCCGAGCCAAATCCGGAAAAATTCACAATCGAAGAACTCGAAAGAACGCTTACAGACCTTATCGACAAGGAAGACTATGAGGAAGCCGCACGCATAAGCGAGATTCTGAACCGCAAGAAGGAACAACGAGACACAGACAACAACCAAGCATAACAGTATAAACAGCCACTATATTATGACAAAAACCGCAGCCAAAGTGCGCCTGACAGCAATGAATTTCCTTGAGTTTGCAGTATGGGGCGCCTATCTGATTTCAATGGGTATGTTCCTGGCAAATAACGGCCTCGGAGATAAAGTATTCTGGTTCTATACCGTCCAGGGTCTTGTCTCCATAATCATGCCTGCCCTTATCGGAATCGTAGCAGACAGATGGATTCCCGCTCAGCTTACCCTAAGCTTGTGCCACTTAATCGCCGGCGGTTTCATGGCTGCGACAGGCTTTGAATGCGCAACCGCACTTGCGACAACAGGAACCCTTGCAGGATCGTTCTCAACGATATTTACACTTTATACAGTTTCCGTGGCATTCTTCATGCCTACAATAGGCCTCAGCAACTCGGTTGCTTTCAATGTACTCGAACAGAACGGTCTTGATACCGTAAAGGATTTTCCTCCAATACGCGTATTTGGTACTGTCGGCTTCATTTTTGCAGAACTTCTCGTAAATTTCGTCTCTATAGATGGAGTTGCCATCCAATTTACCGCCAACCAATTCTACACCTCCGGACTATTAAGTATCCTATTGGCTCTCTACTGCCTGACACTGCCTAAATGTCCGTGCCGTCCGGATTCAAACCGCAGCCTCGCCGATGCACTCGGCCTGAAAGCATTCAGGCTCTTCAAACGCCGCGACATGGCGATATTCTTTATTTTCAGTATGCTTCTTGGAGTATCGCTCCAGATTACAAACAGTTACGGTTCCGATTTCATCAATTTCTTCTCCAATGAATCCCTTACAGAGTATGCACACGGATTTATGGACGGATGGTGGGCTCGCAACCCGACATTCCTTATCAGCATCTCACAATGCGCCGAGGCCCTTTGCATCCTTGCAATACCCTACTGTCTGAAACGCTTCGGCATCAAGGGTGTTATGCTCATGGCAATGTTCGCCTGGGTACTGCGTTTCGGCTTCTTCGGCATCGGCGACACCAATTTCCCGGGTGTACTCTTCCTCTTCCTCTCCTGCATCGTCTATGGCGTTGCCTTCGATTTCTTCAACGTTTCAGGAGGTCTTTATGTCGACAAGCAGACCGACCCGGCTCAGCGCTCGTCGGCACAAGGTCTGTTCATGCTTATGACTAACGGCATCGGCGCATCGCTCGGAACATTTATAGCCGGTACCTGTGTAGTGAACAAACTTGTAAAAGCCGACGGACTATCGCTTGAGCAGCAACTATCAGGCTGGCACGAATCCTGGCTCATTTTCGCCGCCTACGGTCTTGTGGTAGCAATCCTTTTCATGATTATCTTTAAGGACAAGCCAAGCACGGAATCCACCAAGAATATCGAAAAAGAAGAAAATCGGATAAATGCCGGAGGCATGACTGAATAATGTAATGATACGTTTTTTTGCACCCGACATACTCACACAACCTATTCTTCCCGCAGAAGAGAGCGCACATGCAATCCGCGTATTACGTCGACGAGTCGGCGACGAGCTTGAAGTCGTCGACGGCAATGGCAGTCTCTATCGTTGTCGCCTTGTCACCGAAGACGCCAAAGGCGCCTGTCTTGAAATAATCGAGTCAATAGCCCTTCCCAAGATATGGTCGCCTATCATCACTATCGCCGTGGCTCCGACAAAGCATTCCGACAGGATGGAATGGCTCGTTGAAAAGCTCACAGAAATCGGAGTTGACCGCATTGTGCCTTTACGTTGCGAGCACTCTGAACGGAAAGAGATAAAGGTCTCGAGACTGACGAAGATTGCGGTATCAGCAATGAAACAGTCATTGAAAGCCGTCCTCCCCGAAATTTCCGAGACTATTGTATTCAAAGACTTTCTGTCGGAACAAAACAGCACCGAAAAATTCATAGGATATTGTGACTCAAAGACTGAACGCCGTCTGCTCGCGACAGCATATACACCCGGAGCCGACGTTACAATCCTTATCGGCCCGGAAGGTGATTTCTCTCAAACGGAAATAAAAGCGGCTGTAGACGCAGGCTTCGTTCCCGTCACAATGGGCGACAACCGCCTGCGTACAGAGACTGCGGCACTTGTCGGATGCGACACAATCCATATTGTAAATCAAATCTTCAATAAATAATGTCAACCACATTCAAGCACCTATGCGAGGATCCCGGCTTCTTTCTGATTGCCGGTCCCTGCGTAATAGAAGGCGAGGAAATGGCCTATAACATAGGCCGACAGATAAAAGACATATGTACCGAACTCGGCATCAAATACGTTTTTAAGGGAAGCTACCGCAAAGCAAACCGCTCCCGGCTCGATTCTTTTACCGGAATCGGTGACCTTGAGGCTTTACGCATTCTCTCGGGCGTCGGCAAAGAAATCGGGGTGCCGGTAATCACAGACATACATTTACCGCAAGAAGCCGCCATGGCCGCCGACTTTGTCGACATTCTTCAGATTCCCGCATTCCTCTGCCGGCAGACAGACCTACTAACAGCGGCCGCACATACCGGAAAAGCCGTGAACATTAAGAAAGGGCAATTCATATCGCCTGAGTCAATGCGTTTTGCAGTTGACAAGGTGCGCTCCGGTGGCAATGACGACATTGCTGTGACAGAGCGCGGAACAACTTTCGGCTACGGCGATCTCGTCGTGGATTTCCGCGGTGTCCCTCAGATGCAAAAGGCATGCGAAGCCCCCGTAATCGTCGACTGCACCCACTCCCTGCAGCAACCCAACTCCGCAAGCGGAGTCACCGGTGGCAAACCGGAACTTATCGAAACAATCGCACGAGCAGCAATCGCTACCGGCGCTGACGGTCTTTTTATTGAAACACATCCCGATCCGGCAAACGCAAAAAGCGACGGAGCCAACATGCTCCGCCTCGATCTTATCGGCCCGCTCATGGAAAGGCTGACAGCTATCAGACATACTATCGAATCATTTAATCGCTGATATGAAATTTTTCAAGACAGCACTGGCTGCTTCACTAATAACCCTCTCCTACCCTTCTTTCGCACAAAGCAGTATTCAGAATCCCATCACACAAGCCGTTCTCGCGGCATACGAGGAAGAACTGAACGAGAATCCGCGCAACTACAACGTCCTGATAAACCGTGCCGACGAATACTACCGTCACGACGAATATATACGTGCCCTCGCCGATGTTGACAAAGTACTTGAGTACACCCCTGCGGCAGAGACTGACGTAAGGTTACGGGCGTATATCCTCCGCGCCGGAATATATAATGAGACGAAACGCCCCGCCCAGGCACTCGAAGACTTAAAAGAGGCCGACCGTCTCGCCCCCCTCTCATACTCAATATTATATCAGAAAGGTAACACAGAATACCTTCTTGGCCGTTATGCCGAGGCAAAGAATGACTTTCAACGCTGCGTAAACCTCAACCCGCGTACACCTGAAGCTTATATCAACCTCGCCCGCATCGCTGTCATGGAAAACAACCTCGGAATTGCAAACGAATTTCTTGCATCAGCCGTCAACATTGACCCGAACAATGCCGACATATATGTACGCCGAGCTTCCGTTCGCCGCCAAATGAGCGACCACAACGGAGCTGTCGACGACCTTATTCTTGCGATAAGCACCGATGCCAATCATTCCAAGGGTATGCAGGAACTTATTGACTACGGCAACACGAACTATCCCGCCACAATGGCAGGACTGAGCAATGCCGTCAGTCAGGCTCCACAGGTAGGAATGTTCCGATATATCCGCGCAATGATAGCCCAGGCGCATTTCCATTATCTCGCAGCCATTGAGGACTATAATACCATACTTAAAGAAAACCTATACAACTATCATGGCATATATGCCTCTATAGCAGAATGTCAATACTGCCTTGGAAACTATACTGAAGCACTCGACAATATCGACCACGCGCTTTCAATGATCCGTGACAATGCAGGACACTATATACTCAAAAGCTCTATTCTTCGCGCGATAGGTCGCAATGAAGAAGCCGTAAAAACTGCGGCAGCTGCACTTGCCATTGACCGTGAGAGTTGCCCTGCACTTGTGGAAATGGCACTCGCATATATCGCCACCGGCAACTACGACGAAGCATCGAATCTTCTCGGCGAGGCTATGCTTACAGATGCAGAAACACCACTTTATCCAATGCTGAAGGCCTGGCTTCTGGAAAAATACCTTGACAACGCCCAAAGTGCTCGCATGTTATATGAGACGGTAATTGAAATGGACCATTTCTATATCGACAATCCACGCTCTCTGAAAGGGTTCGCCCAGCTCTTCATGGGCGACAAGGATTCCGCAAACCGTTGGATGGAAAATATACTGAACACAGTCACCGATACAGACGGACTCATCCATTATTACGGAGCATGCTTCTACGCCCAGGCAGGCGATACGGAAAAAGCCATGGAATGTGCGTCGAAAGCCCTTGATCTCGGCTACGCAAACTATCATAACTGGACAGAAGCTATTGACGGCCGAATCAATGTCGAACCTTTGCGCGACGATTTGCGTTTCCTTAATATGCTGCATCGCCATGATGCTATTTTCGGCAAAGAATAATTAAAAACTGAATTATGATTATAGCTTCTCAAAAAAGAAAAGAGAATATTGCCGAATATCTCTTGTATATGTGGCAGATTGAGGATATAATCCGCGCCAATAGTCTTGATCTCGACAAGATTCAAAAAAATATAATAAACCGATTTCCGGCCGATAAGAAAACTTTGGAAAAGATGGCACAGTGGTATGAATCACTGATTGACATGATGCGCCGAGAGGATGTTGTGGAATCGGGACACCTGCAAATGAACAGGAATATCATCGGCGATCTCGCCGACCTCAACAAGCGAGTTCTTGCAGACCCTCGTTTTCAGGAATATCACAAACAATTCTATACTACGCTGCCATATATCGTAGAATTGCGTGCAAAGTCAGGAGAAGAAAAAGCCGGTGAAATAGAGACATGCTTCAATGCACTCTACGGAGTTCTCCTTCTGCGTCTCAAAGGCAAGCAGATAAGCGATGAAACTACAACAGCAATAGCACAGATTTCAAAATTCATTGCGCTTCTTGCATCGTACTACAAACTCGACGAAGAAGACAACCTATTCAAAGACAACGAAGAATAGATCCTCTAAATAAGACAGCAGCGGCATCCGGGTAGAGGATATCGCTGCTGTCTTTTTATAACGTGTCAATTGAGATTTGAAATCAGATAGTCCTCTATTGAGAAATCTGTACGATAATTCTTGCGACCGGACTCTTCAACAATAGTCCGCACCTTAAACTTACCTGCGACAACAGCATGAATAAAATCAAGCACTTCTCCGGCATTATCGTCCATCGGGGAGATTGCTATACTGTGATCGGCTCCGTCAACACGATGAAACCACACAGGACACCCGGCTTCAATCAGTTCATTGGCAATAATTTCCGACCCCCATAATCCAAAACTTTCTATTGTTGCAGAACGGAAAGGCACATTCGAGTCGGCATTACCGTGAAATAGAAGCATCGGCGCCGGTACCTTACGCCAATAAGGCTCTCCGTAGCAGAATACAGCACCGGCAAACGACACAACACCGGCATAGTTGAAATTGACAGGAAAACCGGGAAGAGTGCTCGTTGCATTACAAAGTTCCGTCTCAGCCTGGAGTACAGTTATCGCTCCGGCACTCGAACCACATGCAAAAACCTGCATAGGATTGATATTCCATTGTCCGGCATGCGCAACAGTAAAAGCAGTCGCCTTAAAAAAATCTGTGACAGCAGAGCTGACAGCATCTTCAAGCCTATCGGCAAGCACCTGATTGGAAGAAACATCAGACGGGTGTATTCCTTTAAGCTTGGTACGATAGTCAGTCGAAACAACCGACACACCATTATCGACAAGAAATTCAAAAAAAGGAATATAACGTGCGTCATCGCGCTGCCCATGCATGAAAGCACCGCCAAAAGCAAAAATCAGCACAGGTGTCGGCTTGTCGCCTGCGGATCTGTAAAAATCAAGGCGAAGACTGTCGCCACCTGCAACATCGAATACATAGGTCTCCTTATGCGTCACGGCAAAACCGCTCAGGAAAACAACAAGAGACAACAATACTACAGATATTCGTTTCATACTTAATAAATTTTCCCACAAATTTAATCAAAGTGGACGCGGAATCAAAAAGAATTTTTAATTTCGCTTTCATTATTAATATCGCCATGAAAAAATCCTTATTTCGATTGCATTTCTACCTCTTATCACATCATGCGACAACAACCGTGCACCAACTCTGACTCAATCAGGCCTCGATCCGCTGAATTTTGTTGATACAGTCGACGGAAAAACAACCGCACTCAATGTAATAAATAACGTCAACGGAATGGAAGCTGCCATTACAAACTATGGCGGACGCCTTGTGCCGCTGATGGTCCCCGACCGGGAAGGGCGACTAACTGACGTAGTACTAGGACATGATTCCATTCAGGACTATGTAAATATCGACGGTAATTTCGGAGCACTTATAGGACGCTATGGCAACCGAATAAATCAAGGTCGTTTCACCCTCGACAGTATCGAATACCAACTGCCTCAGAACAATTACGGACATTGCCTTCACGGAGGACCTAAAGGATTTCATCACAGCATATGAGATGCGGAAATTTCCTCGACGGAACAGTAAAAGGAAAGAAAGGCATTGCCTACCCTCGCCGCTCCGCCATCTGCCTCGAGCCACAGTATTATCCAGACTCTCCCAACAAACCGCAATGGCCATCTGTACGTCTCAATCCGGATGAAGACTATTTCACTCAAACCGTCTACCGCTTCACAACATTCTGATATTACACAATTATGAATATAAAAAGAATCTCATCAAGTTACCTCTGATGAGATTCTTTTTTGCCTGAGCCGCGAGTGGGTTTCAAACCGTATTTTCAAGAGCATTCATCGGAATTCAAAAGATATTAAATACCATGTAAACCAGTGTCTTGTAAATTTAGGACATTCTCATAAATTCCTTAAAAATCCCTTATTTTGTTGTTTTTGGCTACCCTTTGGCTACCTGAATTAGAATTTTTATTACCTTTGTAAACATAAGAACTCAAGAGTAATAGATATGGCTATAAGGAAGAATTATCGAGCCGATAATACATATATTATCAGTACTGATACTACCGACAATCCTAAGTTGGGGGCGAAAGTGCTGAATGATGGTCGGGAGAGTCTGTTTCTGGACTATTATTTTGGCTATACCAAGGTCTATAATGACAAGACAGGTAAGGAGACTGTTAAGAAAGATCGGAAACGCGAATATTTAAGCTTGTATCTTTGGCAAGCTCCCAGAACGCAACTTGAACGCCAGCAGAACAAAGAGATGCTGGAAATGGCCAAGAAAATTCGCTTTGAGCGCGAACAGGAGCTGAAAGAGGACAAACTTGGCTACCGTCTGAAAAAGGAAGAAGTCGAGATAAATTATCTTGACTGGATGGCCGAGTATCATGCTAACTATACAAAGAGCGACGGCAATCAGATTCGTCGTGCTCGGACAGTCTTCATCGACTTCCTGATTGATCCCAAAATGAAACTGTTGCCGGAAAAAGTCAAAGGCGACATGACAAAGGAAGAAAAGGAGGCCATCCAAAAGAATAATGCGAAGAAGGCAGCCGAAAGGGAGAAAAAGGCCGCGGGGCTGAAAGTAAAGCCTGAGCAGCTGACCAAGGATTTGATGCGCTCTTTCACCGAGTATCTGATTAAACGCTTCACCGGAGAAGGTGCCCACACCCTCTATGCCCGATTCAAGAAGATGATATTGGCTGCCGTAGAAAAGGATATCATCCGTAAGAATCCCTGCACCGGTGTTTCGATAAAGAAAGACTACTGTCAGTTGAAAAAGGACATTCTCAGTCAGGAAGAAATCGTTCTGCTCGCCAATACGCATTACGAGAAGGAGAATCCTGACATTCGCCGCGCTTTCATCTTTTGTCTGTATTGCGGTCTTCGTTGGTGCGATGTAAAAGACCTCACCTATGCCAATGTCGATTATTCAAACAAGTTGCTGAAGTTCGAGCAAAGCAAAACCAAGGCACATAGCGCAGCCAGTGGAGTTGTCATCCCGCTCAACGACGGACTTTTAGCTCTGATAGACCAGCCGAAAGACGGCAACCGCAATCAAATCATCTTCCCATTGCCGTCGCATACCATGTGCCTGAAAGCCTTGCGCCACTGGGTCGCCCGTGCCGGAATTGAAAAACACATCACCTGGCACTGCGCTCGTCACAGCTGCGGCACAAACCTGTTGAGCAACGGAGCCAACATCAAGACCGTAGCCAGCATCCTCGGACACAGCGGCCTCGCCCACACCGAGAAATACACCCGTGCCGTCGATTCCCTCAAACAAGCCGCCATCGACTCCATGCCACCATTAGATTTTTAGCCGTATGTTCCAATCATTTTTTAGCCGTCGGTGAAGCACATCTTTCACCAGCGGATTACGAAGAATACGTGTCTGTAAGAATACGGCATGAAATCAAGGATGACACTCTCTACAAATTTGATAATAATATTAAGGAAAGAGTAAGGAGCCAAAGGATTTGAAGATATTACTCAATCGCTTAGTGTTACTTTAAATACATATCATATTATTAGTCCGTTATCATCTGCCATTTTACCATTGGCAAATAGAACTAAATGATTAGAGACATACTTTATGTAGGCTCTTAGAATAATCTCCTTTACTAATTGTGGCATTGGACGAGTAGTAAGTTGCCCCATGATATAGTTTGATAGCTCATAACCAAGACCACGAAAAATTGTATAAAAAATATCCCTTAATGAAGCGATAAGGGGAACCGAGACGACTCCCCCCAACAGTTCTATCGCTATCGGTACAACCTGATTTATAACGTATGGGTTCTTTTCTATATGCATCAGGAAACCTTTATAATCAATATCATTGCCTTTCACACGGGCATTAATATTGGAGATAATATAATCGGTGGTTAGACAATGGCCATAGTAATTCAGAGCTGTAAAGTATTCTGAAATTTGACCTGCACTAATAGAATATTCACTACGTAAGAAATACTCCAAGTTAATCTTGGTCGTGGAATCTGCAACATTTTGCATCCAAAAGTCCTCAGTTATTAAGAAAGAATTTTCTCTCTGAGCCAGCAGCATTGTCTCAATTACTGTTTCCAACACTGGATTATCTACACTTTCAGAATGTTCCAGGTATTCCTCAACCACGACAATCTCACAATGCTTATTAATCCAATCCATTAGACTATAGAGCACATTGATTAAATTAAAGTGATCCTCTATCGAGCCCTTGTGGACAAACTGTTTCAAATTATCAATTGCAGTAATATCACAAGTATGCAGAACTGAATCGCGCTTGATAGCCTCTATATTTTCTTTTATGTAGTCATATACGCGTTGTCCTATGACGAACTTTTCTCTAACTTCAATATTAAACTTGGTGCAAATTGCATGAAGTAATACTAAGGATGAAATGTCCAATACAATATGCAAATCTTTAAGGTCAGACATTTCAATACCCCGCAATGCAAATTTCTGAAACGGAGTCTGGAATATTTTAGCGCCTCCGAAAATCAAATTATAGATGTCTGAGATGCTGGAAACAAGCCTTGTTAAGAACAGAGGGAGTTTTGCACTTTCATATTGAACATTGATTTCGTTAATATGCTTTTTATACTGCTCTTCATCTGTTCCACGGTAGGCCGTTACTACTTTATGCAGACCTTCTAATGGATTGTCTTTAATATCGTTGAAATCAAAGCAGCGAATAGCTTTGCTTTGATTATTCATAATATCGTCAGTAACTTCCCTTAGCAATCCAAAGTATTTGGTATGAATACCTGTCAATGTATAGGTCAAATAGTGTAACCCCTGGTTGAGTTGGAAGGAGTAGCCAACCTGTTTGCCAATGAAGTCCGATAAACGTCCTCCATTACGGACAAAGCTATACTTTGGCAAATTCTCGCCTTCAGTATATTCTATATAATCGCCGTCTTCGACGGTGATTTTCTCTGCTTCTATAATTTCACTGAATTTTCCATTTCGGCTTAAATGGATCTGAAAATAAAAGTCTCTTAGGTTTTGGGAATTGCATCCGTGAATTTTGCGATATAAGAAATCGAGTGCTTCATTTTCTCTTCCGTAAGATGTAAGGATTTGGAATAGATTCTGTATTTGCTCATCTGAAATACAAGCTTGCTCTGCACGAGGAATCAATTCATCTAAATCATCTGGGATTTTTCCGGCATTATAATACGCAAAAAGCTTATTGTAACACACATTTTTATCATGTGGAAGTAACTTTTGAAGATTTTTGCATATTTCTATAGCCGCTGAATGATTATGGACCTCGCTTTCTAATTTTAATTCTTTCATTAGAAAGGTCACATTCAGGATATTTTTAGTTCTTAGATTCTTTAAAAAGGTAAGCAGCTCAATTTTCTTTCCGCTCTCTTCCAGCAGTTGAACATAGGTATATGTGGCGCCATCAATGGAATCATGAGGAAGTAGATTTTTTACTCTGAGCAAAGCTTCTTCAATTCTACCAGCTGCAACATAAACATCTACATAGAAACTGCGGAATTGGCTCGGGGCATTGTCTTCATTACAAATTAGAAACTCAACTTTGGACTTTTCACCGTTGTAAAAATCTATAAAGTTTCGGAATAATGAATCGTATTCAGGTTCGTGTAGTGAGAACTGCCTTGCGAGTTCTGAAAACTTTTGTGGAATAAGACGTACCAGATTAATGATTGGGTAGCATCCTCCTACGGGGATTTCAGTTTGTTTTTTCTCTATCATTTTGGATAGAATAGTTGGTATGGATTCATAATTCCCCATAACCATTTCCATAAAAATAAGGTTCCATGAAAGTTCAGAGCATCTTTCATCATAGGATGTCAACAGCTCAACAGCCTCCTTTTTTCCCCAGAATTAAAGAGTGCAAAAGATGTCGCTTGATATGCAAATTCCTTAGAATGGCATGATGGCAGTTGTTTTTTAAGAGTATGAATCCAATGCTTCTGACGGTCGTGCAAATATCCTGTAAATGCATAGAATAGTTCAAAGTCAGGCAATATATCCTTAATCTCTCGAAAAGCACCTTGTTGATATAACCGTTCCGACAATCTATATAGTAATTCCGATTCAGGTGTAGCAAGTTTTTCACCTATGAATTGGTATTGTTGATGACTAACAAAATTCTGAAGTGCACATGATAGTTGAAGAAGCCAAATTGGGAAATTAGGGAAATCTAAGGGTAAATTTTCATCAATTGTTATACCAAATACTGATAAGTCAAGACCTTCATTCCTTAGTTGGTGGAAGATCAAACTTTCAGCTATTACTCTCCTTTTAAGTTGGCTATCTGTTATTCCAGACTGGTTCATAAACTCTAATTTGTTTACCGCTTTAAGGAAAGCTGGCATATACAGCCACGGAGATCCGGCAAGACATCCCCGGAACTTAATTGTTATTTCGTGAGCGATGTCAATGTCGTTGTCATAACATAAAGCAAAAATATAACCTTCTATAATTTCGCAAGGGGGATTGCTGGAATACAATCCAAACGCTTCTCGATATTTGGATACCGCTGTTTTCATTTTTGAATATTTAAGACAATTCGCTTCCCAAAATGCAATTTTAGCCAGAGTTTCGGGCGTGTTACAATCATATTTTTCAGCTTGTTCCCTTAAACTTTCAAGCAGAGAGAGTCCGCTTCTCAGCCTCAATAAGTTGATTTCTTTCTTCGCATTCTGTATATTCTCTATTATGACAGTTCTTACCTGTGATGGTAGGCGCTCTATTTGAGTTTTAATTAAATCAAGACTAGTCTCCATCCTATCATGTGCATCCTTGTTGGCTTTATCATCGTATCTCTGTGTCCAAAGATACCAGCATACCATTATTGTGATCAATACTAAATAGATTAACAATGGTATCAGACCCAGACTATCCCACTGTAATGAAAGCTCTGTATGTTCAGAAGAATAGCTTATTCTTAGAAGCGGCCAGCCAAAAGCAGTTAGAGCATAAGCGCCACTCATTCCTCTCACTGCGAAGATGACTACCTTAGTGGGCGTAGCTGTACAATAATGATTGACGACAGTCTTGCTAAGTGTTCCAAATTTTAGCTTCCAATACTTCCCATCCTTGAACCGGCAGGGTACTAAGCAGGAGACTATGTAGAGGCTAAGAATGGCTATAAGGAGAGTTAAAATCATTTTTTTGTATTTAATAACGCAAAGTTACAAATTTTCCGTGAAAAGTAATCGGAGTTGCGAAGAATTTCATTACCTTTGCGTTAAATTCAATCATACAACACATGGAAACTGACCTCAATCGTATAAAAGTAGTTCTCGTAGAGAAGAAAAGGACAAATAAGTGGCTGGCACAACAGCTTGGCAAAGATCCTGCGACAGTTTCTAAATGGTGTACTAATACCTCTCAACCCGGTCTGGAAACTTTAAGACAGATAGCAGAATTATTAGATATGGATATTCGCGAGCTTATTATTCCAACAAAAGTTGAGGACCCCAAGATTGTATATATGGGTAACAACTTATCGTCTAAATAATAAACAAAACATTATGAAAGCGACTGATAGACATAAGTTAATCGAACGCATCAACACATTAGAGGAGATGCAAGAAGATGTAGAAGAACGTCTACTCAACGAGTTACTTGTTCTAATCGAGGACAAAGAGCGAACATTGACCAATGCTGATTCCGATGCTCCCAATCATATTATTATCGAGGGCGACAATCTCGAAGCTCTAACTACCCTCGCTTATACCCATGCAGGTAAAATCGATGTAATCTATATTGATCCTCCTTACAATACCGGCAATAAGAACTTCATATATAACGAACCCAACATTGACTCCGAAGACAACTACCGCTACACAAAATGGCTTAGCTTCATGTCTCGTCGTCTCCGCAGCGCTAACTATCTGCTCGCGGAATAATAATTTATCTGTTTGATTAATTGATTTAAGCTATAAAAGCGAGAACAATCCTAGGCAATGATTATAAAAGAGAACCTTAAAGAAGTACTGATATCTCTTGGTTTCACAACTGAGGGCGGAATACTTGTGAATACATTGGTTAAGACTTTCCCAAAATCGGGCGCGACATTATTTGTCGATTTCGATCAGGAAAAGATTAATTATCCAGAAAGTATTGACGCTGATAGGGATACTACCAAGAATTTCTCTCATAATGAAAATTTTGTTGTTCTCGAATGCGTATGTAATCTTTTGAATCAAGGCTACAGACCTGAGCATATTGTGCTAGAGCCATCCACACCCGGAGGTCGAGAAGACGGCAACTATTATTGCGACATACTTGTAAAAGATAATGATGGCCGTCCTTTTATGCTTATTGAATGTAAGACAACCGGTGACGATAAAGATGAGTTTGCTAAGGCATGGAAGAAAACCCTAAATGATGGTGATCAGCTCTTCAGATACTATAACTCATATCGTCAGGCCCAATATATCTGTCTCTATACTTCGGATTTCATTGATGGGAAAATCAAACCGGACTATCGGTTAATCAAGATGACTGATAATGATGAGCAAATTTCACCGGAATCAGGAACTCGGAGTTATTCAGATGTGACAATTGATGGAGGCGATTATAGAGAATATTTCGAAGTATGGAAGAATACATACGAGCAAGATTATCTTGCAAGCAGCGTTTTTGAAAACGAAAATTCAAGGCCATTTGAAATAGGCAAGATTGCCTATAGTGTCGAAAATGACCTGAGATCTGTCGATTCGGAAGAAATCAAAAAAAAGTATAATGAATTTGCCGTCATTCTTCGTCAGCATAATGTTGGAAGTCACGAGAATGCGTTTGATAAACTTGTGAATCTATTCCTTGCAAAAGTCGTTGATGAGACAAATAATCCAGAAAATTTACATTTTTACTGGAAAGGAACAGCCTATGATGATGATTTCTCACTTCAAGATAGATTGCAGAGACTTTACCGAGATGGAATGAAAAAGTTCCTTGGTGAAGAAGTTACATATATTGAGAACAGTGAGATTGACAAGGCTTTCCGTTGGGTTGTCAATGATATTGACGCGACAAAGAAAACTATCAAAGAATATTTCCGCGCACTAAAATTCTTTTCAGACAATGATTTTGCCTTTATTAGTGTTCATAACGAACGATTATTTAGGCAAAATGCCGTCGTACTTAGGAAGATTGTGAAGATGATTCAAAATATTCGTCTGAGAACCAATGAATCATATCAGAATCAGTTGCTCGGAGATTTGTTTGAGGGATTTTTGAATAAAGGCGTGAAACAAAGTGAGGGACAATTTTTCACTCCAATGCCAATCGTGAGATTTATCGTCTCTGCTTTACCTCTGGAAAACATCATAAAAGATAATACCGAACCACCTTATGCTATAGACTATGCTTGTGGAGCAGGACATTTCTTGACTGAATATGCATTTCGCATAGATGGTTTTATCGCGGAATATCATCCAGAGTTACAGCCAAAAGATTATTATTCAAGAATCTACGGTATAGAAAAAGAATATCGTTTGTCCAAGGTATCAAAGGTTTCTGCTTTTATGTATGGTCATGATGATACACATATTATATATGCCGATGCCTTAGGAGAGATAAACGAGGTTAAGGATGGGACTTTTAGTGTCCTTGTTGCTAATCCCCCGTATGCAGTATCAGGATTCCTTGAAATGCTTTCGGAGAAGGAAAGAAGGAAATATTCGCTATATAATAGTGATCTAAATATCGATAAGAATAATGCAATAGAGACATTCTTTATTGAGCGTGCTGCTCAACTACTTAAATCGGGAGGTGTCGCAGGTATCATATTGCCTGTTTCTGTTTTGACTAAAGACGGAATCTATTCTCATGCCCGAGAGATAATATTAAAGTACTTTGACATTATTTCTCTGACGAAATTTGACAAGAACACATTTGGCAAAACTAACACAAGCACTGTTACAATATTTTTGCGGCGTAAAGAACGAAATACGCCTGACAGTGAACATTTTGAATCAAGGGTTAACGATTGGTTTAGTGGCATCTCCGATTCGGACTATGTGTATCAAGATGAAGAAATCTTGACGGAATACTGTAATCACATGGGGTATAACCTTGAAGATTACAAAATGTTTCTTCAAGGTACTATCACGGATTCCATCAAAAAGACCGAGATGTTTGAGGCGTACTTTGCAGCATTCAATGGCACAACTAGAAATGCCATGAAAGGTGTAGTCGAAGATGCAAAGAGAATCCGAACACGATTCAAATCTCAGGAAACGACAAGAGCCTATAAAAACAAATCGGAAGATGAAAAGAATCGCATTAAACAAGAGATGTTTTATTCATTTGTGAAAGCGATTGAACGAGATAAAGTATATTTCTTCATGCTTGCTTTTAATGCTCCATGTCCTGTTGTGATAATCAATATGCCATCTGGGACAACCGAAGGAAAGAAATTTTTAGGTTATGAATGGAGTAATACAAAAGGAAATGAAGGAATTAAGTATCTTCATGTTGCTTCTTCTCACAATTCGGACGATGATTCCGAAAATTCGGCTGATGACGATACAATGCAACAAATTCGTGGCATAAACGGCATAGTTACACCATTGTTTAATCCAGAGAATTTATCGGATTCCGATAAAATTAACAGTTTAATTCGACAAAATTTTCTTGGAGATGATTTCTCAATACCGGAAGAATGTGCTGAATATGTAACATTTGGAAATCTGATAGATATGCTTGATTTCAAATCGGTCGCATTCAAGAAGGAAATAAAAACGAATGTATCTCTTAAAGTAGAAGTCCAGAGTAAATTCCCTATAGTCAAACTGAAAGATTATTGTGATTGCATCAATCCATCCAAAGATGAGATTAGAGATGTCCCTAAAGATACTGTAGTTTCTTTCATTGAAATGTCATCGCTTGGTTTTGGCAAGATTGAATCAATGGAAGATCGGACTATCGCGGAATTATCTGATGGCGGGTACACATATTTCAAGGAAAATGATGTCTTGATAGCTAAAATTTCCCCATCAATGGAAAATGGCAAATGCGGTTTGGCTACAGGATTGACAAATGGCCTTGGTCTTGGCAGTACAGAGTTTCATGTAATAAGAGGAAAAAGCAAGTATCAGTCGAAATTTATTCTCGAATATCTTAATAGAAAGTATATAAGACGCATAGCGGCATCTAACGAAACCGGATCAAGTGGGCATCGTAGAGTGCCTGAGAATTTCTATTCTTATATGCCGATACCAGATGTTCCTGATACCGTGCTAAAAAAGATTTATGACGAATGTTCTATTTTGGACGAAGAATGGGAGCATGATTTAGTTCGAATAGATGAGATAAATAATCAAATTTCAAGATTACAAAATGAAATTTCTGGCCCGTTAGTTGCATTGAAATATATTGCACCTTTTACATCTGCTAGAATCCCTTACAAGGAAATTGCAGCGCAATCCTATGTTAGCACAGACAATATGCTGCAGAACTGTCAGGGGATTATGCCTTATTCAGGCAAACCAGAAACTGAGAGTGTTATTTCGTATTTTACAGGAGACATATTACTTTCCAATATTAGGCCATATTTGAAGAAACTTTGGCTTGCTGATCAAGACGGCGGATGTAGCCCTGATGTGCTTGTATTCCACAATATAAGTCCAGAAACAAATGATTCAGCCTTTATTTATTATTCATTACGAAGAAATGAATTCTTTGATTTCATAATGCAAGATGTCGCTGGCATGAAAATGCCAAGAGGACGTAAGGAAACGATTGAAAAGTATGAAATTAGTTTGCCAAATGACATTACACTACAACGGGAGCTTGCGATGAAGTTTAAGAAACTTGATGATGAAATCACTAGTCTCAAAAAAAGGATTGAGGCAATTCCATCTCAAAAACAAGCTATATTGGATAAATATTTAATCTCATAAGACAATTATGATAGATAAAAATTCATACATTCCATTTTCAAGGCGCAATGGAATAACCTCATTGCCTGAAAAGGAAACGGTAAAAGATTTTCCAAATTATATTTTAGCCGCAATACGTAACCAATCTTACGAATTCTTCAAGAATGTCTTACATGATTTGTATATGAATCATGTTGAAGATTTCATTGCTATAAAAAAACATATATGGTGCTATTATTTCAATAGAGATTTGCAAGAATTATGTCGTGACAGGTCCAACGATATTAATTTCATATTTGAATGGTTAGCAGATTCTCTTGATAATATTCGTTTGCAATGGTTTCACAAACTGGATATCCTGGAATTATATCTTAAGCTTTTGAATGATCTTTTAATTCAAAATGTAAAAGATTTTGAAAAAGGAAAATTCCATAGAGCGCACACAGAATTTCTCAAATGGATTGGTAATCTAAACGATGAATTTGCAAGATTACATTACGCATACCGCATTGTAAGTCTTCAGATAGTCGAGATTACATCTTCTATTGAAATAGAGGCTGTAGAAGCAGTTATAAATGAAGGAAAAGATAGTGTCTCTACTCATATAAAGGCTGCTCTGCAACATTACAGCGACAAAATAAATCCAAATTATAGAAATTCGATAAAGGAATCAATATCTGCCGTTGAAGTTATATGTCGCGAAATCACAGGTAAAGACACCTTAGGGGCGGCTCTAAACGAGCTTGAAAAGAAGGGAATAGCGTTTAATTCCCAACTTAAAACGGGATTTAACAACCTATATAATTACACGAATAATAAGGACACTGGAATAAGGCATGCCCTAATGGATGATTCTAATATCCCTGAACAAAAGGAAGCGTTGTTTATGTTAGTTTCATGCAGCGCATTTATCAACTATTTGCGGGCCATCAAAACCAAGATTGACTCAAATAGTTGATAAAGGAATTTTTTACCTAGCAAGTAAATCAGATGGATATATTGCATGATTGAAAGATTATGACAACTGACAACTCGACATACAGGCAGCTTTTCCACTCTTTGATTCAGCATAAGGAATCGGAAGTGGTAGAGTTTAAGAAGGCGGAGAATAACTTCGACTTTGATGATCTCGGTAAGTATTTCTCGGCTTTGAGCAACGAGGCGAATTTGCGTGGTCTTCCTTTTGCGTGGTTGGTATTCGGCTACGATGAAAAGAAGCATGAAATCATTGGCACTTCATACAAGGATGGCGAGGGTGCGCTGAACAAGGTGAAGCATGACCTCACTAATAACATGAGTGACGGTCAGACATTCCGCGAGATTATTCCGGTGGAAGTAGACGGCAAGCGCATACTGATGTTCAAGATTCCGGCCTCACCACGTAATATCGTGATGAAGTGGAAAGGTATAGCTTACGGTCGTGATGGTGAGAGTCTGAAGCCGCTCAATCAGTCGAAGCAGGATGAAATCCGACGTCAAGCTCCGGCTCCGGATTGGTCGGCTGAAATTGTGCCGGATGCCACAATTGCCGACCTTGATGAGCTTGCGTTGGCTACTGCGCGGATTATGTATAAAAAAGTGCATGGTTCCACGATCCCGGCTAATGAAATTGATGAATGGTCAACTGAAGAATTCCTTTCGCATAGCGAGATGATGCGCAATGGCAAAATAACAAGAGCTGCTATATTGTTGTTGGGAAATCCTGTCGCTCTCCAGAAGATACATCCTGCCAATGCTCAGATCACATGGGTATGGAAGGATAAAGATGGAGAGATAGTGGATTATGAACATTATACCATTCCTTATATTCTTGCTGTTGACAAAATTTTTGCTAAAATCAGGAATAAGACGATGCGTGAACTACCGGGCGGCACATTGTTCCCGGACACGATGAAGCAGTATGAAGATTATTCCATTCGTGAAGCACTCCATAACTGCATTGCGCATCAGGACTATTCGCTTGGAGGACGGATAACATTAGTTGAAAATGAGGGTTTTCTTTATTATAGTAACCGTGGCTCATTTATACCTGGATCAGTAGAGAAAGTCCTCCGGGACAAAGGCCCTCAGAAGGATTACAGGAACACTTGTCTGTCTCACGGCATGGTTCATTTCAATATGATTGACACGGTAGGCCGTGGCATTCCTAAATTGTTCAAAGAGCAACGCAGACGCTTCTTCCCGATGCCTGAGTATGAAATTGATGATAGTGCTAAGACCGTTAGCGTCACAATCTATGGCATCGCTTCCGACGATGCTTATACCGATCTGCTTAAGAGCGATTCAACGCTTAGCCTTATGGAGTGTCTATGGCTTGATGCGGTCAGAACACATCGTCCTATCACTAAAGAGGCTGCCCGCCATTTGAAAGATAAAAAACTCATCGAAGGCAAAGCTCCACGATATAATATTGCGCTGTCTGTGGCTAAGAAGGTTCAGCAAATCGGACAATACACCAGGGAAACAGGGCTCAACAAGAAAGCCCAGGTAAAACTGATTCTGCAGCTTGCTTTTAATGCTGGTTCTACAGGTTTCAAACGAGCTGTCGCTTTTGAAATCATCGAACAGAGTTTGCCGGCAAGCATGACAAAGACTCAGAAACTTAACCACGTCTCACATATGCTTAGAGATATGCAGACTGACGGTCTTCTGAAAAAGAATGATAGCGGGAAATCATGGCTCATAACACCTAAAGGGATACAAGAATTGGAAGTATAACGATAGAATTGCGCGTTTTTATCCCTTTTCTGCGCGTTTTCTGCGCGTTTTCTGCGCGTTTTCTACGCGTTCTTATCGTTTAACGAGTTATTATCGTCTGTCGAATGGATTTACGACTAGTTGGCTCGATTTTACGACTAGTTCACGACTAATTAGCTATTTTACGACTAGTTGGCTTCCTAAATCGGATAGTTGAGTCTAATTTCGGATAGTTGACGGATAGTTTGAGGCTATCCGGGATAGTTGTAAAAAACGAGTAGTTGAAGGTAAAAACAAGTAGTTTACCCGGAAAAACGAGTAGTTGGCGAGTAGTTCGGCAATTATCCGTGTAGTTTACGCCAAAAAGCGAGTAGTTGGCGAGTAGTTCAACAATTATCCGAGTAGTTTACACCAAAAAGCGAGTAGTTATTGGGAACAGGCGTGTTCTTTGTTTTCATTGTCCTGACACCATAATTGTTGTGCGGAGGTATAAGAGGAGAATGAACAACAGGGCATAGAGTAGTATTGTTAGAAGCGTCCAGCCGCGAGGAAGAGTGAAACTGCCGGTGAGGTAATTGCGGATGCGGCTTGTGAGGCGATGGCGAAGTGAGGCGATTCTTGGGAGTAAGCCAGACGGGAGATTAGAGAAGAGAGGTTGATATTTAGGAGACTCTGAATCGGTGGATGGCTCGTTGAGGATTTTCTGAAGGGCGATTTTGATGTCACGATAGTGGCGGTCAGTGAGTTTGGCTACGCCGAGCATCTTTTGGAAGAAGGCATCGTAGTCACGGGCGATAGCGGCACGCCATTCATGAACGTTGGAAAAGTAGCGTTCTCCTTTGGCTTCGCATTCCTGTCGGAGTCGGTCTTCGGATTTGCGGTCTTCTTCCTGATGGCGTTCCTGCCGTTGCTGCAGGCAGTCATGGCACGCTTTCAGAAACATTTCATAGATTTTGTTGGTGTCGATTTCGACCCGGAGGTTGCCATCGGTAGCGGCAGTCGTTTTGCCTTCCAGAATCAGAAGACGGTTCTTGATTTCGTTTAGCTCGTTGACTTGCTGATTGTGCAGTCGGTCAATATAGTTTTTATCGTTTGTATTCATCTTTTGCGTTTGAATGGTTTGTGTATGTATTGGTTGTCCTGTGCTTCCTGACGGCGACGGCGTTCATCGTTCCAGTCGAGGTCGTTGGTGGTGCCTCCGCCGCCGGAAGATTGCACGACTGCCGGTCCAGTTAGTAGCTCGAGTATTATAGACAATGGAATCAGACTAACTTCCGATGGTTCAGTGGGGGTACTATTGGGTAGCACTCCCTCAAAAGGACTTTCCGTTTTGGAAAACCCTTTGCCTGAATCTTGGCAGGGTGCGGTCAATTTGCCCGTACCCTCCTCAGAGTTCAACATATGGTCTTGAGAGGGGGTGAACAAAACGTTCTCCCCCACATTCGAGGTCTCTCCGAACCTTCCCTCACAGAAGCCTTTGTTGGGGGTGGACAAAACGGCCACTCCCTCAACTGGCAATGCTCCGAACTTCGCGACGAGTTTGCCATAGGTGAGTTTCTGTTTGGACAGTTTAGAACCGGCATACCTGTAACCGTCTTTGGCAAATGAAATGCCTCTGATTCCTCCCGTGGAGCGATTGATACTGAAAGATGCCTCTATCTCATGAGCCTCTAAAGCATGTTGAAATTCAGCCCACGATGATGAACTGTTTACGGCAGCGATGGCAGCCGACTTGACATCGAATCGCAACTGCTGAATTGGACGCAGCCTGTCACGATTAATCTTTTCGCCTGTCGTGTTGCCGAATGTCAGACCGTGACGAAACTTGATTTTTTTGCAGACATCAGCACTGCGTAACTGCTCATTGTATGCGGAGATTACGCTGCCGTCGATGGCGATGCGGCTATATACCAGGTGACAATGAGGATGAGCTTTATCAAAGTGCCGCGCTACGATGTACTGGGCGTTGGTGATACCCATACCCTGCAGCCATTCATCGACGAGCTGTTCCATGTAGCGGTCGCCTTCCTCGTTATCGGGAAACAGATGGGCGTCCTCCGGCGAGAAAGAAATAGACACATGCTTTACCGGTTTACCGATGTGATGAATTTTTCCTTTGCTGTCCGGCCGTCGAAGTTGAGTGTTGAAACTGTCGGCGATCGTCTCATTGGAAACGACGCAGACACCCTGATACGACAACAGTCGTCCTCGTTTCTCATCACTCTTGATGTCGTTGGCATAGCTCACCAATCCGGTGAAATCTACGCGTTTTTTGAATTTTGCTATCATCACATTCGGAATTTGGAGAGTAACCCGAGCGTTGTGGTGAGCAGAGCTTCTACATTCTCAGCAACCGCATCGAAGCCCATACCGTTTGCGCATCGGGCAAGTTGATTGAGATTGTTGGCGATACCCTGAAGGCTGCGGACCATCGAGTATTCCTCATCGGTCAGAGCTTTACGGATTGTTGCACCCATGACGGCACGGGTAATGAACTTGTTGAGCGAGAGCCCGGCTTCACGGGCCATGTCTTTTACAACGGCATAGTTGCCGTCGTCGAGATGCAGCTTGATTTCATTGCGGAGCCGCTGCCACTCCGGTTTAGGCTTGCGCCCGCGCTTGGATTTTGGTTTTGTCTGTATCATTGTTAATTTGGTTGGAAGTAGAAATGGAGGGGAAGTACAAAGGATGGAGGAGGTAAGGACAGGATGCGGAATCAGGATGATTTCAAGACCTTGGCGAATGCGGCAACCCGCAGGTTGTCGAGGCCAATTTTTATGGGACATAAAAAACAACCTTGCAATCCTCCTCCATCTTCACTATCGTTTCGACTGCGGAGCATAGTTACAAATGGCTTATTCTCCGGCTACGGTGTCCTGTAAGTGGAGTTGGCGAAGATGACTTTGCCCATCATCTCGTTAAGGCGGTCGGCTATGCGGTCGCCGTATCTTGGCCGTATCTCCTGCGGTGTCAGGTTGGTGGTGAGGATGGTATAAAGGTGACGGTCGTAGCGTGTAGTCAGCAAATCTGTGATCGGATAAAGCACGTTGCCGTAGTCCATCACCTCAAGCGGCTCGGTGCCAAAATCGTCAATCGCAAGCATACGTTTATAACAGAGATTGCGCCACTCGTCATAATCCTCTTTGCAGACCCTCGCAAGGTCGCGGGCATTGACAATCCGGATGGTGTATCGCTCGGAGTAATAATCATCAACTTTCATTTCAAATTTGTTGAGAATTTGCTGAAAGGCTTTCACAAAGGTTGTCTTGCCGTTGCCGCATCCGCCGCACAGCATCAGTCCGAATTTTGGGTGGATGCCTGTTAGCCACTCCGCAATCTGTTCGGTCTGCGTCATGAGGGCTTCGCTCATTAAAAAAGTCTTGTCGCGGCGTTCTACTTCCGCCTTCACTCCGGCAAGAAGTACACGGACAGTATCGTCTTTTGAGAACGGAAGTCTAAAACGCTCCCTCGTAGTCGCTGGCCGACTGAGCTGTGATGCCAGCAGGTCGGCGAGCATCGTTGGCTGATTGATTTGTTGCATGGGTTGTCGGTTTAAGAGTTGTTTCGTTTTTATTGATTGGTTGTTTTTTAATCCAGTTTACGAAATATCTTCGGCAGTCATCTTCCTCCCTACCTTTCGTTCCCTGGCAACGGAGGTAGCGGAAGAAGTTGCCGAGATACGATTTCAGTTCCGGCAATTCGATTTGACAGGAGGAAGAAAGAAGGGAGATGATTTCACGGAGCCAAGGTTCGTCGTTAACCAGCAAAGTCTCAAGTTCTTCCAAATTAAGAATCTTCACATCGCCTATATTATTTGAAGAATAATTTTTATCTTTATTATTTCTATCTTCTATATTAAAGGGTGTCAAGCCATCCGACAAAGCAACCATCGAACCATCCTGCAAGGTTCCCGTCAATTCATTCGGCAAACATTCCGTCCAGTTATCTGTCAAGACAAGTGAATACATAGGATGAGAGCCTTTGCCTGTTCCCTTGGAATAGGTGATGAAATTTCGCTCCCTGAGTGATTCACGGGCGTTCACGACAGTCTGTCGGGTCACTTGGATTGCGGTGCTGATTACCGAAGTGGGACACTTGAACGGCATCTGCCATCGGCGGCTGTTCGCCCGGTTGATGAGGAAGAAGTAAAGAGCAATCTCCGCTGTGGAAAATGGCTCATACTCGTTCTCTCGCCAGAACCGCTGCATGATTTCGTAGATGTTGACTCCCTTAGACATGGTTGCCGGACTTGCGTAGATACTCGTTAGCGCGCTCCCGAATTTCATCCTGAGATGAAATTCGGACACTGGTAAGATAGGCATCGAGGTCTGCGGGATCAAAGTAGCAGAGTTTACCATTGGGCTTATACATGGGGATAATACGGTTCATCATCATCTTACGGAGAAAGGATAGCGAGATGCCGAGATACTGCGCAGCTTCCTTAGAGGTGAGAAGTTTTCTTTGCATATTGTAGTGTCAGATTTTCGTAGATACTTTTGGAAATACCCGGATACTCTTGGCATGCATTGAGTACCTTTCGTTTCCGTTGCAAAATTACTGCCTTCTCAATGTGACGCCATGTTGGCTGGTTGTGTCGAAACATAAAAAAAGTAAACGCACTATATGCTGTATTACAGCGATATAATGCGTTTTGAGTTTTAGGAATCGGATTCTGTTGTGTTGAAGCTGTGATTAACATGGGGCGCGTTTCATCTCTTCCCAGATTCTGATGGCGTTATCCATGTTTTCACGAAATTCTATGTTAGCCGGGACAGCGCTTCTTGCATCGTCAAGTCGATGGCTTTTATAGTAGGTCTGACTTATGCCACAGCGTTTCAAGAACAGAGTTGACCATTCCTTGCCAAGTGCAGATAGGGAGATTAATTTCTCCACAGCATACACCATATAACATATATGAAGCTGCTTGAATTTTATAAGCTGAAAGAAATCTTGTTCAGACCTAAGATTCATGTGGAAACTGAACATTATAGGAGTGGTAAATTCAAACAGAACTTCGTTACAGGCATCATAAAGACAGTTGCATAGCTTCGCCGATACGGTATCGCGAAACTGCTCGGCATCTTTCATCAAAATTTTCTTCATGAGCCGCCCTCCCTGATTCGTTTGATGTCTGTAAGTATCGCGCTCACTATGTCACGATAACGGACAATGACTGCCTCCAGAAAATCGGCTCTGAACCGGAATACAAGTGCGCTCTCCTTGTTGGCCTGCTCATATTCGGTGTATAATTCCCGAACCGTCTTTTGCCGTTCATCATGTTCTGCTTTGACTTCTTCGCAACGTTTCTCTGCCTCTATGTATTCCTGGGAATCGAGATCTAGGTAATCAAGCCGATTATTAAGTCGGCAGTTGTCTCTCCAATATGCAGTCAACTCTTTCTCGGCTTTCTGATACCTATTATAAAAGGTGCGTGGGTAGTTTTGTGCGATAGCCTTGAAATCAACCCCCTTCAGCATTGGCATACCGACACTCAAAAATCGCCATGATTCCTCTTTGAGTTTCATGACGGACTTTTCCAAAGCATCAATATCGTATGCTGCCATCTCCTCAGCTTCATCAATCAGATTATTCGGTTCCGGCATCTCATCATAAAGTTTCACGATGGACAATGCGTTCTCAAAGGACATTTCGTGTCCTTCGATGGTTTTATTGATGGTGATGAGGTTTTGAACAAGCTCGTTTATCATGGGGGATGTGTTTGAGGGAGGTTGCAATTTGTCCTTAGAATTAGAACAGCATGAGTTCTCTTTGGTTCTCTTCAACAGTACACCTTTTTATCGTTTTGGCTACCCTTTGGCTACCCGATTTTATAGAAATAGCTGATAATCAAGTGATTATCAGCTATTCTATGAGCCGCGAGTGGGACTCGAACCCACGACCTTTTCGTTACGAATGAAATGCTCTACCAACTGAGCTATTGCGGCAAATCCGTTTTATTTCATTGCAAAATTAGCTATTTTTTTAGTAATGGCAAAGGATTGCACTAAAAATTGTTCAGTCATCGCAATAATGCCGCAGGACGGCTCGATATGAATTGAATATTTTACTCTTAGACACAAATCCTATATATCTGCCGTTTTCTACCACAGGCAAATTCCATGCACCGGTCTTATCAAAAGTTTTCATTACATCATCCATGCTTTGTCCTACCTCAATTTTCGCCGGAGGGATAGACATAAATGTGCTTACCCGCATGCGTCGGTAAAGGTCGGGGCGGAACATGATATTGCGTATTTCATCAAGAAGCACAACCCCCATAAGTTCATAACGCTCGTTGATAACCGGAAATAGATTTCGTTTACTCTTGGCAATCACATCGACCATTTCTTTAAGTGTCATTTCCGGATATACGGGAAGAAAATCCTTCTCTATCACGTTGTCGATTTTCAAGAGTGTCAGCACTGCCTTGTCTTTGCCATGTGTAAGAAGCTCGCCACGCTTTGCAAGACGCATTGTATATATCGAATATGGCTCGAACACTTTTATTGTGCCGTAGGAGATCGTACTTACTATAAGAAGCGGAAGGAACAAATCGTAGCCGCCTGTTAGCTCGGCAGTAAGGAAGATTGCCATCAGCGGAGCGTGCATCACTCCGCTCATCACTCCGGCCATTCCCATAAGCGCGAAATTCTTAGTCGACAGCTCCACCCATCCGAGATAATTTGCCATGAAGGCGAACAGAAAACCTGTCATACAACCGACATAGAGCGACGGCGCGAACGTGCCGCCAACACCTCCGGCACCGTTAGTCGATGACGTGGCAAACGCCTTGCTCAGTATTATAAGACCTATAAATAGCGCCAGAAACCAGAATGAATCACGGTCGCCATAGAACAACGAGCCATTGACAATCGACGACGTATCGCCGGCAAGCAGGCCGGTTATTGCGCCGTATCCTTCCCCGTAGAGCGGAGGGAAGATGAACACAAGACCAGAAAGGATTATACAACCGACAACGGTTTTGAACCATCGGTTTTTAAAGCGTCCGAAGAATCCCTCCATCATATTCATCGCCCTGGTAAAATATAGCGACGAGAATCCGCATATCAGTCCGAGCATTATTACATACGGAATACGCGATGTATAAAACTCTTCGGTCTGAGCGAAGAAAAATTCGAATTCATAACCTGTATATACGTATGCAAGCGTAGTACTTGTAATGGACGCGATAAGCAAGGGCATCACCGACACTGCCGTCAGGTCGAGCATCAGTACCTCAAGAGTGAAAAGCATGCCGGCTATGGGTGCCTTGAAAATCCCGGCAATGCCGGCCGCAGCACCGCAACCAACGAGTATCATCAGAATACGCGGCGACATACGGAACACTCGCCCAAGATTGGAGCCTATTGCAGCACCTGTATAAACTATAGGACCCTCGGCTCCAACCGATCCGCCAAAACCGATAGTAACAGAACTGGCAAGTACCGATGTGTAAATATTATGTCTTTTCAATCGGCTTTTATTCTGCGATATGGCATATAGTACACGGGTAACACCATGGCTTATATCGTCACGTACGATATATCGCACATACAATGCCGTTATAATAACACCAATTGCCGGAAGGAGGATGTATAAGTAGTTTCCTTCCTCGGGATTGACAGTCGATGTAAGAGCGGAAGAAATTGTATGAATCAGAAATTTGAGCACAAGAGCCGCAATACCGCTCAGGATTCCTACAAGAAGTGCAAGGAAAAGGACAAAATTCTTTTCCTTTATATGCTTTTCCCTCCAGATAAGAAAACGGAAAAACACCTCCTTCAGTTTATTCGAGTTTTGCTGGATTTCAGTCATTTACAAACCTTTTCCTGTCAGAATTGTACTGATAGTATAAAACATGATTTTAATATCTACGGCCAGAGAAACATTCTCAATATAAAGAAGGTCGTATTCAAGACGCTCAACCATCTGATCCACATTAGAAGCGTAGCCGTATTTCACCATTCCCCAGGACGTTATACCGGGGCGAACCTGATGGATAAGACTATATGCCGGATGCCGCATCATTATCTGTTTTACATAGAATTCCCGCTCCGGACGCGGACCGACAAGCGACATATCTCCTTTTAGAACATTCCAGAACTGCGGTAATTCATCTATACGGTATTTTCGCATGAAATGTCCCATCTTCGTCACCCTGCCGTCGTTTTCTTTCGCCAGAACAGGCCCATTAGGCTCGGCGTCCGCAATCATGGTGCGGAACTTATATATAACAAACGGTTTCTTATGAAAGCCGATGCGGGTCTGTCTGTAGAAAACCGGGCCATTTGAATCACGCTTCACTGCAATAGCGACGGCAACAAATACCGGTGATAAAATGACAAGCGCAATTGAGGATATTACAATATCGGCAAGACGCTTGCAATTTACTGCGGCCGGTGATATATTGGCATTGGTGATATCCACTACCGGTTCATTGACAACTGATGATACCCGTGGACGAACAGATATCAGACTATGAATATCGGGAGTGACAAATAACGGTCTGTCAAGAGGATAAAGTTCTGTAATAATATCAACGGTACGCGCAAGCCCCTTCGGCGACGGAAGAACAATCAGAGCGAGGGCATTGAGCTTGCGGCACACACACTGCAATGATTCTCCCCTATAGACAGGCAGCCCTGCAAAAGTATCTCCATAAATAAGATTATCCGTATCGATACAACCTATAATTTTGAGTCCTGAACGCGCCGAACTTTTCCTAATCTTTTCAAGACGCGCCAGACTCGAATCTGAGGCACCGACAACGTATGTATCTATAACATAATCGCCTCGGCGGACACGGCGGGCATTGCTGTTAAGAATAATCATCCTTACAATATATGTAGGAACAGAAAGCGACAGGAAAAGAAGACCCATCAACTCGTAGTTCGTAACCCGCTCGGCAATATTATCATTGACAAGTGCGACAAAGAACACTATCAGCATCACAAGAAACGACGCCACGAATGTGGTTGTTGTCTCGTCAAGCCGCGACTTATAAAGTGTGTTGGAGCGGTTATAGGAGCCCCACAAGGTGTAAAAGGCAACCATAAGCAACGGGACAATACACTGCTCTATTACTAATGTCCTCTCAAAAAGAAAATCGACTAAGGTTGCTGGGCGGGAAAGTGGAGGAATAAGGAAGAAACGACCGATATTAAAAAGGAAAAAGCCAACATTAGCCGTTATAAAATCGGCCAACGCATAGACGATCCTCTGTCGGTTAAGTTCAGTCATTAATACTTATGGCCTGAGAACCTTAAAACACCCATCCTCCGAAAGCCTCATCACAGTTGACGGCACAGCTTTACCGCACTCGTTCCTGCGGCTCTCACATACATAATCGACTACATCAAGAATCTCCTTACTTATTTCTGCAAAGCAGGTAGGCGATTTCTCTCCCGAAATATTGGCAGATGTAGATACAATCGGACGACCGAAAGCCTTGCACAGTGCCTGACTGAAAGTTTCAGAAGTAACACGGACACCGATGGAACCGTCAGGGGCAAGGAGTTCCGGCGCAATTCCGGATTCGGGCATGATACCGTCGTAGACAATTGTCAATGGTTTATCACTGTACTCTATAAGCTGATATGCCACATCGGGAATACCTCTTACGGTTCGCTCGAGCTGTGCCAGCGAGCCTACAAGGGTAATAAGAGCTTTTGCATCCTCACGGTGCTTGATCGCATATATCTTTTTTACCGCCGCCGGATTGCAGGCGTCACATCCGATACCCCACACTGTATCTGTAGGATAAAGAATCACTCCACCTCGGCGCAAAATCGCCACGGCCGCTTTTATATCATCTGCATTTACATTCATAGCACCTTATGTTTCGGAGTTGTAGCCTGAAACTCTTTAAGGTATGAGGGGGTCGAATAGGCTACATCGATAAACTGACGGCGAACGTATGCCATTTCTGCGAGCGCTATCATATCGACTGCTACAGCCTCCACATCGGGTACATACTGAGCACGGGGTGCATTGGCAAACAAACCCTTAGCTTTTTCAGCTCCGCTACCAAAATAAAGCATCGGCCGACCGCTTTTCTTTATGTCTGAAAATGAATTCTCATCAAGAATCATGGCACAAGGTTTGATAAGTTCTGTCAACCCCATGTCATAGGCCGCGGTATAGACTTCCATACGGCGGGCGTCTATCATCGGAACAAAAACTGTATCCCGGTCTATCTCATTTGCCGAAAACATCACTCTGGTAGCCAGAAGCTGTAACGTATCTATTCCTATAAGAGGTATCTCAAGAGCATATGCAAGACCTTTGGCTTCACTGAGACCTATACGGAGTCCGGTATAACTTCCGGGGCCTACACTCACCGCCACCGCATCAAGCTTAATCTCGTGCTCCCGCCCATAATCAAGACAATATTTCACAAATCCACTCAGCAATGTCGCATGATTTCTGCCTTCGAAATCCTCGCGATGGGCAAGAACCATACCATCGGAAGTCAATGCAGCAGAACATACTGAGCCAGAGGTTTCTATTTCTAATATAGTTGCCATAGCATACTTCTTTTGGGCAAAGTTAATGAATTTTTGAGTAAAAACACCTGCGATACCACTTATATTTTGTAATTTTGCTTTCCGTAATCGTCCCGAAAAGGGACTTTAAAAACAACTACATCAATGTTAATGTCGATGACCGGATTCGGCAGGGCATGCCTCGAATCCAAAACCCATAAAATCACAGTAGAAATTAAATCTCTGAATTCCAAACAGCTTGACTTAAACGTCCGTCTTCCTTTTATCTTCCGCGAATGCGAGCTTGATATAAGAAATGCAGTCGGACGCCGTCTCGAGCGTGGCAAAGCAGACCTTATGATAAGTTGTGAGGCTCTTGCCGGAAGCGCCGCGACACCGGCATCGACACTCAACATAGGTCTTCTCGCTACTTATAAACAGCTGATTGAAGATGCCTCGGCGACTCTCGGCATTGAGACTCCTGCAGACTGGTATAATGTGCTTATGCGTTTTCCCGATGTTATCCACACGGATACAACCGAAACGATTGATGAGGAAGAAAGGGCTGAGCTTATGCAGGCTGTCGGAACTGCCGTCGACGCACTAATGGCTCACCGCAAGGCCGAAGGCGAGGAACTTGAAAAATTCTTTGCCGCCCGCATCGAAGCTATCAACGAACTGCTCAAAAGCATCGAGCCATTTGAAAAAGAGCGCATAGCAAAAATCAAAACGCGTCTTGAAGAAAGTATTTCAAAAATTCCAAATATAGAAATCGACAAAGGCCGTCTTGAACAGGAAATGATATTCTATATCGAAAAACTCGATGTAAATGAAGAAAAACAACGCCTTGGCAAACATCTTGCGTATTTTACCGAAACAATGGCGTTACCGACACCGGGACAAGGGAAAAAACTCGGATTCATCGCCCAGGAAATGGGTCGCGAGATAAATACTCTCGGCTCAAAAAGCAACCACGCTGAAATGCAGGCAATAGTCGTACGCATGAAAGACCTTCTCGAACAGATCAAGGAGCAGGTTCTCAATGTAATGTAATACTCAAAATGGATAACGAAATCACATTCATCTCAGAATGTATGTCCAAGGTATTGGACAATAAGGAACTTAATGAATCCGAGCTCTATCTTCTCTCGGAAATTGATTCGAAAGAAGGTAAAAAAGCAATTTTTGACGGAGCTATCAGGATTACTGAAAAATTTGCGCCTCGTCAATTTGACAGTTGCTCTATTGTAAACGCACGTTCGGGACACTGTTCAGAAAATTGCAAATGGTGCGCTCAGTCAGGCCATTACAATACAGGCTGTTCAACATATGCTCTTATAGACCGTAAAGAAGCTCTTCGTATTGCCCACTATAATGCAGAAAAAAAAGTCGGAAGGTTCTCGCTTGTAGCAAGCGGACGAGCTGTAAAAGGCAAAGCTCTCGATTATATGTGCGATATTTTGCGGACTGTCCGTGAAGAAGGTGGAATCAGCACATGCGCATCAATGGGTCTTCTTAATGAAGAAGAACTTCAGAAGCTTTGGGACACCGGTGTATATCGATATCATTGCAATCTTGAAGCCGCACCATCATATTTCCCAAAACTATGCACCACGCATACAATAACCGACAAGCTTGCGACAATTGAGGCAGCTCACAAAATTGGATTCGAAATCTGTTCGGGTGGTATTATAGGCATGGGAGAAACCCGCAGACAACGCATGGAACTCGCAATAACCTTGCGACAGGTCAAGCCACACTCCATCCCCATCAATATACTTTGCCGCATACCCGGCACCCCTCTTGAAAACACAGAAGAACTTACCGATGAAGAGATATTATTGACTATTGCATTGTTCCGTTTCGCTCATCCGTCGGTTACTCTACGTTTTGCCGGCGGAAGGTCGCGTCTGCCACGCCATATACAGCTGCAAGCATTAAAAATAGGTATTAACGGAGCCGTCGTAGGCGACCTTCTCACAACAATCGGCTCTACTATCGAAGAAGACAAGAATCTTGCGGAAAGTGCCGGATATACATTATGACATTATGGATTTTCAGCTCACGCACCGCATGGCAAAAGATTTTGCCTCTCTCGACCAACCCAAAGGCCGCAGAAAACTGAACCTCTTCGTTGCCGAAGGAGACAAATGCGTCGGCGAGCTCCTTCCCGCTTTTGAGTGCCGAATGATTTTCGCGTTGTCCGACTGGATCGACAAACATCGCAGTATTATTTCGACACACCCCGGAATAGAGATTATCGAAGCCAACCGCGGCCTTCTCGGGCAGATTACAAGACTCACAAGCACCCCTCCGGTAATAGCATTCTTCAATCTTCCTTCCGATGTAACCGCACCCGAAGCCGGATATCTCAAATCCAATCTTACCGTAGCACTCGACTGTGTACAGGATCCCGGTAATCTCGGCACCATAATGCGCTGCTGCGACTGGATGGGAGTACGGACAATAATAGCATCGCCGGATACCGCCGATGCATTCTCCCCAAAATGCATACAGGCATCAATGGGAGCAACAGCTCGTGTAAATGTTGCCTATACACCGCTCCCCGAGTATTTCGCAAGTCTCGACCATAACATACCTGTCTACGGAACTTTTCTCGACGGAGAGAATATATATCACAAAAAACTTGAAAACTCCGGCATTCTTTTGATGGGGAACGAGGGTCGCGGTATTTCCGATGCCGTAGCGGCACATGTCACCGACAGGTTGCTGATACCTTCATACCCCCGCGGTCAGAATACCGTCGAGAGCCTCAATGTGGCAATGGCTACAGCAATAGCACTCTCTTGCTTCCGTGCCGCACTATTCTGAAACACAAACCCACTCTGACATGGCAAAAGCAAAACAAAAAACACTTTGGTTCTGCACCGCATGCGGAGCCGACTCCCCGAAATGGGTAGGAAAATGCCCTTCATGCGGAGCCTGGAATACCATGGTGGAGGAAAAAATCTCAGTAACACCGGCGGCAGGCGGCACATCTCTTGTACCCCGCACACGAGCCACCCCAAAGACTGTAAACGACATCGAGGCTATCGACGAACCCCGCATAGATCGGAAGA